>NZ_JBFSRM010000031.1:0-53626 GCF_041465805.1 Vibrio sp. 10N.239.311.G01 | reverse complement strand
CCGATAGTACCAACGTTTACGTGCGGTTTCGTACGTTCAAATTTTTCTTTAGACACAATCGTGTTCCTTCCTAGTTATGATTCGCCACGTTCATTATTGAGCGAGACGCGCCAGAAATTGCTATTTTATGCGCCAACTCTCGTTAGCGCAATATTTGGACGCATTGTTCTTTCAAAAAATGAAAAAAAATGCCTTCCTTTTGTTTAACCACGCTCTGCAATGATTGCTTTTGCAACATTGTTAGGCACTTCAGCGTACTCACTAAACTCCATAGAGTAAGAAGCACGACCTTGTGTCGCAGAACGTAAATCAGTTGCGTAACCGAACATGACAGACAACGGAACTTGTGCACGAATTATCTTCAGGCCAGCTGTCCCCTCGTCCATACCTTCGATGATGCCGCGACGACGGTTAATATCGCCAACAACGTCACCCATCCAGTCTTCTGGAGTAGTTACTTCAACTTTCATCATAGGCTCAAGCAGAACCGGTTGCGCTTCAAGTGCACCCGTTCTGAAAGCCATAGAGGCAGCGATTGTAAACGCCATCTCACTTGAATCTGTTTCATGGTAAGAACCATCATATAGTGTAGCTTTGATATCCAAAACTGGATAGCCAGCAAGCACACCATTGTTCATCTGCTCTTCAACGCCTTTAGCAACTGAAGCGATAAACTCTTTCGGTACGATACCATTGGCAATTTCATCCACAAAGACAAAGCCTTCGCCAGCTTCTGATGGTTCTAGTTTCAGCCATACGTGACCGTACTGACCTTTACCACCATGTTCACGGATAAATTTACCTTCCGCTTTCGCTGTACCACGAATAGTCTCACGGTAAGCCACTTGCGGGTTACCAACGTTGCAGTTCACGCTAAATTCGCGCTTCATACGGTCAACGATGATATCTAAGTGTAGTTCACCCATACCAGAAATCAGAGTCTGGCCAGTTTCCGCATCCATATCAACGCGGAACGATGGGTCTTCCGCTGCTAGTTTACCTAGAGCGATAGTCATTTTATCTTGATCAGCTTGAGAGCTTGGCTCTACAACGATCTGAATAACTGGGTCTGGGAACTCCATGCGCTCAAGAACAATCTTATGGTTCTGGTCACAAAGGGTTTCACCAGTAGTCACATCTTTCAGGCCAATGATGGCTGCGATGTCACCTGCTCGTACTTCTTTTACTTCTTCTCGCTTGTTTGAGTGCATTTGAACAATGCGACCTAAGCGTTCACGTTGTTTCTTCACAGAGTTATAAGCTGTTTTACCGCTTTCAACAACACCAGAGTAAACACGGATGAAAGTTAAAGTACCAACGAATGGGTCTGTTGCAATCTTAAATGCTAGCGCTGAGAACGGTTCTTTGTCGTCTGCGTGACGCTCTGCTTCGTTCTCATCTTCATCGATACCTTTAATTGCAGGTACATCGACTGGAGAAGGAAGGAAATCAACAACTGCATCTAGAACAGCTTGTACACCTTTGTTTTTGAATGCACTACCACAAGTAGCAAGTACGATTTCATTATTAAGGGTACGAGTACGAAGACCTTGTTTGATTTCAGCTTCTGTTAGTTCACCTTCTTCAAGGTACTTATCCATCAGCTCTTCATTTGCTTCTGCAGCAGCTTCAACAAGTTCTGTACGATATTCTTCAGCCATTTCTTGCATGTCTGCAGGAATATCTTCGTACGTGAAAGTCATGCCTTGGTCAGCTTCATTCCAGTTAATTGCCTTCATCTTGATAAGATCGACAACGCCTTGGAAGTTTTCTTCAGCACCAATGTTCAGTTGAATTGGAACAGGAGTTGCGCCTAAGCGGTCCTTGATCTGTTCAACTACGCGCAAGAAGTCAGCGCCGGTACGGTCCATTTTATTAACGAAAACCATACGTGGAACTTGGTACTTATCAGCTTGACGCCATACTGTCTCTGACTGAGGTTCAACACCAGATGAGCCACAGAACACAACAACTGCACCATCAAGCACACGCAGAGAACGTTCTACTTCGATTGTGAAGTCAACGTGTCCAGGAGTGTCGATGATGTTAATACGGTGGTCCGAGAACTGAGCTTCCATACCACGCCAAAACGTAGTGGTTGCTGCTGAAGTGATCGTAATACCGCGCTCTTGCTCTTGCTCCATCCAGTCCATGGTTGCTGCACCATCGTGAACTTCGCCGATTTTGTGAGAAAGACCGGTATAGAACAGAATACGTTCACTTGTGGTTGTTTTACCTGCATCTACGTGAGCAACGATACCGATATTACGGTATTGCTCTATAGGAGTTTTACGAGCCACGGTTGAATCCTCTTATTAGAGACTTAGGGACTATTGCTATGTCTAGATTAGGCGTTAAAAGCGATGCTTCGCTAAAAATTGCTTGCCCTAGAAATAGCAATAGTTCCTAGCATAAGCATAGGAACTAAAGAAGTGCTGCAAGGAACCTTGCAGCACTAAAAAGGTATTACCAACGGTAATGTGCGAACGCTTTGTTTGCGTCAGCCATGCGGTGAACGTCTTCACGTTTCTTAACCGCAGTACCTTTGTTCTCAGACGCGTCTAGCATTTCAGCAGCTAGGCGTTGAGCCATAGATTTTTCACCACGCTTACGCGCAGCTTCAACTACCCAACGCATAGCAAGAGCGTTACGGCGAACCGGACGAACTTCTACAGGTACTTGGTAAGTTGAACCACCTACACGGCGAGATTTAACTTCTACCGCTGGGCGAACATTTTCAAGAGCTTCTTCAAATACAGCTAAGTGGTCTTTACCAGACTTCTCAGCCATTGAATCTAGTGCAGTGTAAACGATTTTTTCTGCAGTAGATTTCTTTCCGTCAACCATAAGGATGTTAACGAATTTTGCCAGCAATTCAGATTTGAACTTAGGATCTGGAAGGATCTTACGCTGACCTATTACGCGACGACGTGGCATGGATATTCTCCGTTGTCTTCTTCAGGTTTTTTCCAAAACTTTTCAGAATAATAAATAAAATAGTGTTTGGCCTTACTTAACGATTTCTTTTTAAAAAAGAGAATCAATTAAGACTTAGGACGTTTCACACCGTACTTAGAACGACCTTGTTTACGGTCGTTAACGCCAGCACAGTCAAGTGCGCCGCGAACAGTGTGGTAACGAACACCCGGAAGGTCTTTTACACGACCGCCACGGATTAGTACAACACTGTGCTCTTGTAGGTTGTGGCCTTCACCGCCGATGTACGAAGTTACTTCGAAACCGTTAGTTAGACGTACACGACATACTTTACGTAGTGCCGAGTTAGGTTTTTTAGGTGTAGTAGTGTAAACACGAGTACATACACCACGTTTTTGTGGGCACGCTTCTAGTGCAGGCACGTTGCTTTTAACAACTTGCTTTACACGAGGTTTGCGAACCAACTGGTTAATAGTTGCCATTAACTAGCTCCTGAAATTTACTTGAAAGTAAGCTTTGTGAAAAATCTATCCCTAATCACAAGTCGTAATTAGGGACGCAAAATTCTATTCAGCAGTGGGAGGTGTGTCAAGAAATATACAGATCTTTTTTAGCCGTCTAGAGCTCAGGATGGTCTACTTTTAACCAAACTGATAAAACACAGCTACCAAGTGACTGATTTGTCGTTCAAAACCGTCAGTTTAACGAAGCCATCGAAGTCAACTTGATCAATGGTACTTGAGACAAGTAGTTGTAAACCTCGGCTATCGAGATCTGGTTTTAACACCGACACCTGCTCTACTGCGCAGATTTGAGTGAATAACTCATGATTGGGAAGGCAAACATACACCGCATCTTCCACCAAAAGATACTGATCTTGTGGCTGAGAATAGGTCAATGCGAGTTTAAGTTTGTCGACTGATTTTACAATATGAAGCATAGCGTCCCCTAGAAAGTCAGTATCTGTTGGCACTGAGCTAACTTCTGCGTTAACTCGTCGGCTTCAACGGTGGTCACATCGATCAGCAGGTTGTCTGCTGAAAGACCAAACTGACTCAGACTACACTGACACACATACACCTGTTCGATGTCGTACAGGTCCATAAGTTTGAATGCAGAGATGTAGTCACGCGATAGTGTTTCGTCGGGCTGCTGCGCTTTGAGAAGCTGTGTCACGCCATCGCCAACAAAGAACACGGCAATGTCTTCACTATATGCGGACGCAGCAAGCAAGGCGTCTAACCCTTCTCTACCCGCAGCGGTCGTATGAGGGAAACTGTTAAATATAAAGGCTAACTTTCTCAAAACTGCACAACCCTATCTTGCGTTAGTAGCGCTTCCGATAAGCTCCCTAATCCGGCTTGAGTAAATCCAGTGGCTAGGTTAGAGGCACTTAGTTGATGTTGCTCTGCTTCTTCAGAGCTAATCACTCCGCGTCTTAGCGCAGCTGCCACACAGGTTTCAAGGCTAACATCGTGTTCATCAGCCAGCTTTTGCCAAGCAGAAGCTAAATCAAATTCATCGTTAGCCGGTACGGTAAGGTCTGAGCCGTTACTGACGCCATCTTGATAGAAGAACACACTGTGAAGTTTGTGGCCCTGTTTAATCAGAGCCACGGCAAACTGGTAGGCACTTCTTGCTGACTGTGAGCCATAGACTGGCCCATTCACTAGGAGTGTATAGCTTAGCAACCCTCTTCATCCTCTGTTTTACGTTGGCGGATGTATAGGTACACGGTGTGCTTAGAGATGTTCAGTCGCTCAGCAACGCGGTTGATCGCGTCTTTAATATCGAAAATACCTTTGTCGTACAGCTCCATCACGATCTGACGGTTCTTAGTATTGTTCGATACCGATTTGTCAGCGTTAATTTCTTCAATGGTGCGTTCAACCGTTTGGTCGACAAGTTCTTCAACGTCACTAGCGAAGTTAACCGATGATGCGGCTTCGTCTGCGTCTTGTGTAGGCATGAACGATTGCAGCACTTGTGAGAATGGCGCGTCTAGATTCACGTTAATACACAGTAGGCCAATCACTCGGTCTTCACCGTTGCGGATAGCAACCGTGATCGACTTCATCAACACTCCGCCTTTAGCGCGAGTGAAGTATGAACGTGAGAAGTTACGCTTAGAACCTTCAATATCTTTTAGCATCTTCAATGCAAGATCGGTGATCGGCGAGCCAACCTGACGACCTGTATTTTCGCCGTTGGCAATTTTAATCGCAGAAGTATTGAGGTCTTCTAAAGAGTGCAAAACGATTTCACAAAACGGACCAATAAGGCTCGCAATACCGTCAACAACGGCCTCATAAGATCTTAGAATGATTTTATCGTGTTCACTGAATGGCATAACGTGGACTGATTCCATTTCAAGTAACACATCTGCATTGACTGTTTCTGTAGTAGTCACTTATTCCTTACCTTCGTGTGAAAAATCAACAAATTTATGTAAGTTTATCAGAAAATTTTAATTGCACACCTAGCTAACATTGCAACTAGTGATTTAGAACAAGTTTAAAAATCAAATACTCATCTTCAAATCATAAAAAAAGCCTAACTCAAAGTTAGGCTTTTTATTCAATCAACGTATTTTAGTACGAGGCTTTTAACCGATATTACTGTGCAGGAGCTGCTTCAGCGTTATCGATGTTTAGTAGTTCTACTTCGAATACTAGCGTTGAGTTAGCAGGGATAGTCGGTGTGTCTTGCTCACCGTATGCTAGCTCTGGCGGGATAACGAACTTGTACTTAGAACCAACTTGCATCAGTTGTACGCCTTCAGTCCAGCCTGGGATTACGCGGTTTAGTGGGAATGTTGCTGGTTCGCCACGATCGTAAGAGCTGTCGAACTGAGTACCGTCTGTTAGCGTACCTTTGTAGTGTACTTGAACGGTATCAGTGTCTTTTGGAGAAGCGCCTTCACCAGCAGTCATTACTTGGTAAAGTAGACCAGATTCAGTTTGCTTAACGCCTTCAGTTTTAGCGAACTCAGCGCGGAAGTCATCACCGGCTTTCTTCACTTCTGCAGATTTTTCTGCCGCTTGTGCTTGCATCGTTTCAGCAACACGCTTGTCTAGAGCTTCAAGAGCTGCGCGAGTTTCTTCTTCGTTAAGTGCTGTTTTCTCTGCGAATACGTCTTCGATACCTTGAAGAACCATATCTTTGTCTAGGTTGATACCTAGCTCGCTTGGCTTATCAATGCTTGTGCTTAGGTAGTTAGCGAAAGATACACCGATTGCGTAAGCCGCTTTGTCATCTTCTGTTTTAAAGTTTACTGCTTCAACTTTAACTTCTTCTACCTGTGGAGCTTCTGCCTTTGGTTCTTCTTTCTGACAACCAACTGCTAGCATAACCGTTGCGGCAAGCAGTGATACTTTTAAAACTGATTTCATTGAATTCTCCAATTAATGGCCAAGCCATTGGTTATTGTGCACAAATCTAATGATTAGATTGGTGTGAATACGTTAGTTATAACAATATACTAGTCATATGTCTTTCGACACAAACCGGATTATTAGATGTGATGCGAATATTTTTCCACTCATTGCTATGTACAATTGTCATCACCTTGTTAAATGGTTGCTTTTTCTTCCAAGATGATGAGCAGCGTTGGGAAATTGAGCCCAATGGTGCCACCAGCTTTGCACTCAGCAGAGATGGACGCTTCGCCCTGCTCTACTCTCAGCAAAAGCAACTGCTCCTTTGGGACCTCGCCGAAGACCAAGAGTTGGCTCAGCTTGGTCCACAAGACCAGTTAGAAAACCAAGTATCGCGTATCCGTATCTCGGACAATGGCCGTTTTGCCATTACCGCTAGCCAGATGAACTTCGCCGTTTGGGACTTATCTTGGACTCAAGCACAAGGGCTCTGGTCTATCTCCGACGGCTTGATTCGCGATGTCGATATCTCTAGCAATGGTGAAAAAGTACTGCTTGGCCTTTCTAATGGAAAAGCCATCTATGTGGACTTAGTCACCGGACGCCGTCTGGAGTTCCTTGCTCACCGAGAAAAAGTGAATTCAGTCTCCCTCTCTTCTAATGGCCGCTACGCATTATCAGGCGGCAACGACTACAAAGCTTACCTTTGGGATACCGAGTCGGGCTTGGTGTTGCGCACCTTTGAGCATGAACAAAGAGTAGTACGAGTCGCGCTACAACGCGATGGTGAACTGGCTTTTACCTCTGATGGCGGCAATCAAGCGATGATTTGGGATCTTGAAACGGGCGAACCTCAAGCGCAATTGCAAAGCTGGTCTCGACAGTTGATTTTCTCGAGTGCGCGTTTTTCTGATGACGGCAGTATGTTGGTGACGGGCACACCATCCAGCCAAGTGAGTGTGTGGAATACTCAGGATGGCAAGCGAATTTCTCGCCACGATGCTGAGCCATTAAAAGATGCTCGCCCTCCTCGTGCGGTAGTGTATGATGCAGCCTTTGATGATAAGAACCGTGTGATATCGGGCACCTCTGCGGGCATTGCCCAAGCTTGGAATGTGGATTAAGAACGATGACAGAAAAGCGAGTTGAACAACTAGAAAGCCGCGTAAATGACCTAGAGTGTCAGCTAGCTTTCCAAGAACAGACCATTGAAGAACTCAATGAAGCGCTTAGCCAACAACAAATGTTAATCACGAGAATGCAAGATCAGATGAAGTTCGTGGTTGGCAAAGTAAAAAATATGGATGGCTCTAATCTAGCTGACGCATCAGAAGAGACGCCACCTCCACACTATTAAGTGCGGTTCAAAATAACCAATTAAATCTAACGACGCATATCGTTAGTTTCTCGTCCTCAATGTGTAAACACATTTCAGGACGGGACATAGAAAACTAAAAGGGCGACAGATACTTATCTGTCGCCCTTTTGTTTATTTCATCTCAGTGAATAAGCTAAAGCCAATTAAGCCGATACCAACTTAGTCGTCGGCATAAATCTTCACTTCAACACGACCTTGAGTATCAACGCTTGCACGATACATTCCTGAGCTGTTCATACCAAAATGTATATCGCCTTGGCCATCGATAGCGATCAAGCCACCTTCTCCACCCATGGTTTTCAATCCACCTTGAATGATCGTTTCACAAGCGGTGTGCACATCTTCTTTCAGATAACGCATTCGTGCTGCGACATCACTGGCGACCATTTTACGTAGGAAGAACTCACCCATCCCGGTTGTTGAGACGGCAACATTGCCATTTTCAGCGATGGTTCCTGCACCAATGATCGGAGAGTCACCCACACGACCGTATTTCTTATTGGTCACGCCACCGGTACTGGTTGCTGCCGCTAAGTTACCCGCTTGGTCTAATGCGACCGCACCAACCGTGCCGTACTTTTTATCGTCAGGGTATTTCTCAGCTTGCTGTTCATCATATTTCGCTTCAGACAGAGCAAAGATGCCTTTCTCTTTCATCGACTGAAGTTGGTCATAGCGGCGCTCAGTAAAGAAGTAGTCTTGCTCGGTAAAGGTGTAGTCATGCTCAAACGCAAACTTCTCGGCACCTTCACCAATCAGCAACACATGGTCGCTTTTCCGCATCACATCACGTGCAAGCTCAATTGGGTTTTTGATATGGCGAACGCCTGCAATAGCACCTGCATCCATTTCGCGGCCATGCATCACAGAAGCGTCCATCTCAACAAATTCATCATGCGTTAAAACAGAGCCCCTACCGGCATTAAAGTGCGGGCTGTCTTCCATCACCTTAACCGATGCCACTACTGCATCCAGAGCATCACCACCCGATTGCAATATTTGATAACCAGCCAAAACCGATTTTTCCAAAGCCTCGGTAATACCCGCTTTTAATTCATAGCTCATTTGCTCGCGCAAGATGGTTCCTGCACCACCATGAATGGCAATTGAAAAAGGCTGTGACATACAAACTCTCCACTGACGTCGTCTTATAATGTTGTGCTATCAATACCACATCCATGGTTCGATGTCTGATAACGAAAACCAAACTTTTACGAATGCTTAGATTTGCGGACACTTAGTTTGGTAGAGAAAAGCGAGGTCAAAAAGCGAGACTCCTAAACGCAAAAAGCCTCCACAAGGGAGGCTTTCAAGATTCTTAAACTAAACCGTTAATTCGGTATTAGTGAGAACCACAGCTACCGCCGCCGCAGCAGCCGTCTTTTTTCTCTTCACCGTGGTCATGGCCTTCGCCACCACAGCAACCGCCTTCGT
This sequence comes from Vibrio sp. 10N.239.311.G01, assembly GCF_041465805.1. Classification (NCBI taxonomy): domain Bacteria; kingdom Pseudomonadati; phylum Pseudomonadota; class Gammaproteobacteria; order Vibrionales; family Vibrionaceae; genus Vibrio; species Vibrio sp. 10N.239.311.G01. The sequence continues at coordinate 44,500 of NZ_JBFSRM010000031.1, read as the reverse complement.
GGTCATGATCGTGGTCGTGACCGCCACAGCCGCCTTCTTGGTGTACGTGACCGTGTTGAACTTCTTCTTCAGTCGCTTCACGAACCGCTACAACTTCAACGTCAAACGTTAGAGTTTGGCCAGCTAGCATGTGGTTACCATCAACAACAACTTCGTCGCCATCTACTTCAGTAACTTCAACTGGGATTGGACCTTGGTCAGTATCCGCTAGGAAACGCATGCCAACTTCGATTTGCTCAACACCTTGGAATACGTCAGCAGGAACACGTTGAACTAGTGCGTCGTTGTGTTCGCCGTATGCGTCTTCTGGAGTAACAGTTGCAGAGAACTTGTCGCCAGCTACTTTGCCTTCAAGCTCTTTTTCAAGACCTGTAATTAGGTTGTTGTGACCGTGAAGGTAATCTAGTGGAGCTTCTGCAGTTGATTGGTCAACTACTACGCCATCTTCAAGTTTCACTTGATATGCAACACTAACTACTACGTTCTTTTCAATTTTCATGAGAGCTCCAAGGAGGTTTGGACTAAGCTCGAACAGTTGAGCTTAGGAAAAATTCTGTACCGGGATATTATGGGGATCAATCAACGAAACTCAATCATTCTGGCTTAAAAATACCGATCATTTCTTGATTCGCGTGTTCAGATTTCTCTACAGTTTTCGGTTTACGCTGTTCTGTGAAGTCACAATCGACACATTCCACCAGCTCGATATTATTTTCAATCCACCAACGGAGTGTGTCTTGAGTGTTGCAACTTGGGCAGCTTGCCCCTGCGATAAAGCGTTTTTTCTGTTTCACGTTCATATCCTTTACTGCTCTGGATTCGCGGTTCTTCCCACTCACTTTATTGATAAGTTAAGCAGAGACCGCGTTTATTATTAGGTTAGTTCTATAGTCTGTTATTTCTATGCCCAAGCTCTATTTCTAAGCTCAAGCATGAGTTATCACTTCAAGCTACTGCCAATAGTTTCGAGATTGGTGATCGTTTTCCATCTCGTGTCCAAAGATCTCTTCAAGTTCTTTACGAGCCTCTTTCGCTCTTTGGGCTAACTCGGCATCTTCGTTATGCTGAGGCAGCAACTCTTTCAGCATACCATTATCCAACTTTCTAAAGTGTGCTTCTGCTCGCTTCGCTTTATATGGATGCATGCCAAGTTCAGTCAATGTTTGACGACCTAAATCCAATGCTCCAAGGAAGGTTTCACGCGAATAGTTACTCACACCGTGGTTAAGTAGTTGATACGCTTCAACACGGCTTCGTGCACGCGCCAAGATCTTTAAGCGTGGGAAGTGCTGCTTACATAAATCGACGGTTTTCATGATTTCATCTGGGGAGTCAGTACACAACACAATCGCCTCTGCTTTATCAGCACCGGCTGCGCGTAATAGCTCTAGGTGAGTCGAGTCTCCGTAAAACACCTTGTAGCCGAACTTTCTAAGGATGTGTATTTGGCTGGCATCACTTTCAAGGACAGTGATACGAATCTTGTTGGCATACATCAGACGACCAATGATCTGACCAAAACGACCAAAGCCCGCAATAATCACTCGAGGGCTGCGATCAACCACATCCGAAGACATCGCACTTTCACTGATTTGATTAAGCTGACGTGCAAAGAATCGGTCTTGCAGTTTAAGCATCAATGGCGTGGTCACCATAGAAAGGCTCACAACCACCAGTAAGAACGACACTTGTTCGCCACTTAAGATGCCTTGAGCACTCGCCGCAGTAAAAATAACGAAAGCGAACTCACCACCTTGGCTAAGGATCATCGCCATTCGGCTGCGTGCTTTAGCTTGAGTGCCGAAGATACGAGCCAGCGCATACAGCACCAAACCTTTCAATACGACTAGCGACGACACTGCAATAAGTATTGCGAATGGGCTTTCTGCCAGTAGACCTAAGTTTACCGCCATACCCACAGAGATAAAGAACAGACCAAGCAGTAAACCTTTGAATGGATCAATCGCGATCTCAAGCTCGTGTCGATATTCACTTTCAGCCAGAAGTACGCCCGCTAGGAAGGTACCTAATGCCATCGACAAGCCAATCCGTTGCATGATCACAGCAATACCAATCACAAGTAACAGCGCCGCGACGGTGAATAACTCACGCACACCACTCATCACTACGTATCGGAACAGTGGCCTCAACAAGAAGTGACCACCGACCAGTAGGCCAATCACGCCACCCAGCATCCACAGCATGTCAGCCCAGCTACCGCCGGTATTACCCGCAAGTAGAGGCAACATTGCTAGCATTGGAATAACAGCGATATCTTGGAAAAGCAGTACTGCAAAGCCCGACTGCCCTGCTTCTTTGCCGCCGAGCTCTCGCTCTTCAATAACACGCAAGGCAATCGCAGTCGAAGACAGCGCCAAACCCATACCTATCACGAGACTGGTTTGCCAGGTTAATCCAAATAGACAGGCGATGGCGGTAATAATTAGAGTGGTGATCAGCACTTGCGCGCCGCCCAACCCGAGAATGGGGGCTCGCATCTGCCACAGTTTTTTCGGGTTAAGCTCTAAACCAATCAGGAAGAGCAGCAGTACCACCCCGAATTCGGAGAAGTGCAGAATCGCCTCTACATCACTGATTAAGCCCAGCCCCCATGGGCCAATTGCCACACCTGCTAATAGGTAACCGAGGACTGAACCCAAACCAGCGCGCTGTGCGATAGGAACCGCAACCACAGCAGCCGCTAAAAATATAACGCTACTTTGTAGAAAATCATTAGTCAGAGCCATCATCTGCTCCTATATCTTGTAGCGGGTCTCGCAACCAATTTCGATACGCTTCGGCGTGTTGGTAAAGCGTCATATCCGAAACATTTCTCGCCCAGTGTAAAACTAAGGGGGATATCCAGTGCATCTGACACAAAGCAGCGGTTAGCTCGAATGGTTGCAAGATCTCTTGTAATGGATATTTATTATAGCCTGCGGCGCCAAACGCCTCTTCTTTACCACCAGTAGTAATAACGCTACGCCAGTGTTTGCCTTTAAGCGCACTCTGCTCACCGAATGCAAATCCTTTTCCTAACACACGATCAAACCACTCCTTCAATAACGAAGGACAGGAATACATAAACAGAGGATGCTGGAACACAATCACATCGTACTCTAGGAGTAAATCATGCTCATAAGGCACATCGATAAAGAAGTCTGGGTAGATGGCGTAGAGATCGTGAATTTTGACATGACCGAGCGACTCGACCTTTTTAACCATCATTTGATTAGCAATAGAGGTGTGCGGCTCTGGGTGTGCGTAGATTATTAACACCTTTGGCACGGCTTTGTCTGTCGAGGGAGTATTACTCATTCCTTTGAAACATTCCTTTGAGGGCTAAACGGTGGCAAGGCCACAAGAATTTAAGCAAAAGTTATTAATATGTTATTGGCATCATAACGCAAATTGCATTGTGATCGACTTTTATCTGGTTTCAGCCTACTATGCAGGCGTCTGTTCACCTCTAATTTCTATGCTATTTCAATTATGATTACTTTCTCTGATATTAAATTGCTACGCGGCGGTAAGCCACTCCTCGACCAAGCATCTGCGACTTTTCACCCTGGCGACAAGATCGGTTTGGTTGGTAAAAACGGCTGTGGTAAATCTACGCTATTCGCCTTAATTAAGGACGAACTGTCTATTGATGCGGGCTCATTCAGCAAACCTGCCCATTGGGAAATGGCTTGGGTTGCTCAAGAAACCCCTGCATTAGAAAGAACAGCAATTGAATACGTGATTGATGGTGACCGTGAATACCGCGGCCTTGAAGATCAACTAGAGAAAGCTGAACAAGCCGACAATGGCACATTGGTAGCAGAGATCCACGGCAAGATTGAAACCATTGGTGGTTACAGCATAAAGGCACGTGCTGCCGAGTTACTGGATGGCCTAGGCTTTAGCCAAGAACAAATGACATGGAACCTGACTCAATTCTCAGGTGGTTGGCGTATGCGTTTGAACCTAGCGCAAGCCCTACTGTGTCGCAGTGACCTACTGCTACTCGATGAGCCTACCAACCACTTGGATTTAGACGCAGTAATGTGGCTCGAGCGTTGGTTACAAAGCTACCCTGGCACGCTAGTGCTTATCTCGCACGATAGAGACTTCTTAGACCCTATCGTCAACCGCATCGTGCACGTTGAAAACCAACAGCTCAATGAGTACACGGGTAACTACTCATCGTTCGAAACCCAACGAGCGCAAAAACTGATTCTGCAACAAGCGATGTACCAAAAGCAGCAGAAACAGATGTCTCACATGCAGAGCTACATTGACCGTTTCCGTTACAAAGCTTCAAAGGCTCGCCAAGCGCAAAGCCGTATTAAAGCGCTAGAGAAAATGGAACAAGTACTACCTGCTCAGTTTGATAACCCATTCAGCTTTGAGTTTAGAGAGCCAGACGCACTACCAAACCCAATCATGATGATGGATGAGGTATCTGCGGGCTACGACGACAACCTAATTCTAGAAAAGATTCGCTTGAACCTAGTACCGGGCAGTCGTATTGGTTTGCTTGGTCGAAATGGTGCTGGTAAATCCACGCTGATTAAGTTGCTTTCAGGCGAACTGAAACAACAAGGCGGCGAACTGAGCTATTCGCAAGGCGTTAAGATTGGTTACTTTGCACAGCACCAATTGGAAACGCTGCACCCTGAAGAAACCCCGCTACAACACATGATGCAGATTGCGCCTAAACACACCGAACAACAACTGCGTGATTACCTAGGTAGCTTCGGTTTCCAAGGTGAAAAAGCGCTCGATAAAGTAGCACCTTTCTCCGGTGGTGAAAAAGCACGTTTAGTATTAGCGCTACTGGTATGGCAAAAACCAAACCTGTTGCTACTCGATGAACCAACCAACCACTTGGATCTCGACATGCGTCAAGCGCTGACTTTTGCCCTGCAGACGTTTGAAGGCGCAATGGTTATCGTATCGCACGACCGTTACCTATTGCGTGCAACTACCGATGATTTATACCTTGTACACGACCGCCAAGTAGCACCGTTTGATGGTGACTTAAGCGATTACTACAAGTGGCTAACCGAACAGCAGAAAGTTGAGCGCAAAGAAGCACAAGCATTGGCACCAGCAAAAGACGGTGCCAACAGTGCAGCAGCGAAAAAAGAGCAAAAACGTAAAGAAGCCGAGTTCCGTAAACTGACGGCACCACTGCGTAAAAAGCTGACTCAATTTGAAAAACAGATGGATAAATTAACTCAGGCTCTTGAAGAAGCCGAGCAAGAATTATCCGACACTTCACTGTATGAAGCTGAAAATAAGGCTAAACTGAATAAAGTACTCGCTCTCCAAGCGAGCAGTAAGTCACAGCTAGAAGAAGTTGAAATGGATTGGATGTCCACTCAAGAAGAGCTTGAGCAGATGGAACAGGATATGGATAGCTTATGAGCCCAGAGCACGCCCCAATATCACTAACACTGGAACGACTATGGCAATTTAGCCTTCAGTACTACAGTGTGCGCGGTGTAAAGGATGCGTGCCTAGCTTTGCAAAACCAGTTCCACGGCAACGTCAATCTACTGCTGCTTCTCAAATGGCTTGATGAGCAGCAATTGTCTTTTGCTGAAGAGGAGTGGCACAAGGTTCAACAGTGCTTGAGCCGCTCTGAAACCCTGCTTCATAGCTATCGAGAGCTACGTAAACATCTCAAAGCACACGTTGTCGACTCTCTATACCGTGAAGCGCTAAAGTTTGAGTTACAGCTTGAAAAGCAACAACAGTCCGATCTGGTCGACTGTATAAACTCCCTACAGCTGTACGCTAACCAGCAATCACCGCTCACTTTTCAGTACTGTCGTTTATTAGGGGCTGAAAACCTCTACGACGCTTTTTCTGAACCAGCACCACAGCCCTAGCTCATTCTCTTTCCCTTTTATTCAATCAAGATCCAAGCTTAACCTTGATATTATTCAAACGGTTACCCATAGCCTGTTTTTGTATCTCGTATAAGTGAAGCCTTGCGCTTATGCCGAGAATCAACCAAGCTCAAATAAAAACGTGGGCGTTTCGTTACAAACTCAACACGTTATCAAAACCCGTATAAAGAAGCATGGATCGTTTTTATGACAATATTTACCGCAGCTGCTGGTCTCTCTAATCCGCACTTACAAACCTTAGTGCCACGGTTTATTAGGAAGCAGGCGCTGTTTCATCCTCACTGGCAAACCTTAGAAACACCCGATGGTGACTTTCTTGATCTTGCTTGGAGCGAATCACCAGACGGTGACACCTCAAATAAAAATGATCGCAGTAGCAAGCCGATATTCGTTCTATTCCACGGTTTAGAAGGTAGCTTTGAGAGCCCTTATGCCAATGGATTAATGAATGCGTTTGCTAAAGATGGTTGGTTGTCCGTGATGATGCACTTCAGAGGCTGCAGCGGAAAACCCAATCGCCTGGCTCGCGCTTACCATTCAGGTGAAGTCGAAGATGCGCGCTTTTTTCTAAGACACCTGCACGCCCAGTTTCCGAATAACCCTAAGGTTGCGGTTGGCATATCTTTAGGTGGAAACATGCTGGCGAACTATTTGGCTGAGTACGCAGACGACCCATTGCTGTCGGCGGCGACCATCGTATCTGCTCCTTTTGACTTAGCGTGTTGCTCTAGTCGTATTGAGCGTGGTTTCTCCAAGCTCTATAAGAAGTACCTGCTCAACTCTCTAAAATCGAATGCGCTAAAAAAGGTTAACCTGCTGCAGGAAAAACTTGGCATCACCGCTGAAGCCATCAAGAACATCACCAAACTGTATGAGTTTGATGAACGAATCACTGCGCCTCTGCACGGCTTCAAAAATGCCCAAGATTATTATGCGCAATGTTCTGCTCTGCCTAAGCTCAATAAGATCAAACTACCGACTCAGATCATTCATGCCAAAGACGACCCTTTCATGACCGATGATGTGATCCCAAAATTTGTTCTGCCCGATAACATCGATTATCGACTGTTTCAAAAAGGCGGCCATGTTGGGTTTATTACTGGCAGTACACTCAAGCCAAGGTTTTGGTTAGAAGAAGCCTTGCCTGCCTACTATGAAAGTATCCAAGATTCGGCATAATGACCGAGCCTTAGTAAATAGAAGTAAAACAATACTAAGCACACGCATTTCTACATCAATAAACCTATTTATGAACATAAAAGAGAGAAGTATTTATGATCATCCCATGGCAAGACATTGCGCCAGAGACACTGGAAAACCTCATCAAAGAGTTCGTGCTGCGTGAAGGCACAGACTACGGCGACGTAGAGGTTTCACTGCAAAACAAGATTGATCAAGTGAAACATCAATTAGCTTCAGGAGAAGTCAGCATTGTGTTTTCTGAGCTCCATGAAACCGTTGATATTCAAGTCACAAAACGCTTCTAAGCTGCGCTCATAAAGGAGCCGTGTTATAGTGGTAAACGATTGCTAACAAGTAAGTTACTCAAAAGACAAGGGTTGTCATGTCCGCTAAACATCCAATTATTGCGGTGACGGGTTCATCTGGAGCCGGCACCACCACCACCTCAGAAGCCTTCCGTAAAATGTTCAATATGATGGACGTGAAGGCCGCTTGGGTTGAAGGGGATAGTTTCCATCGCTTCACTCGCCCAGAGATGGATGTCGAGATCCGTAAAGCGCGCGAGCAAGGTAAGCACATCAGCTACTTTGGTCCACAAGCCAACGACTTTGGTGCGCTAGAAGAGTTCTTCCGTAAATACGGTAACGAAGGTACAGGCAAGGTACGTAGCTACCTGCACACGTTCGATGAAGCCGTTCCTTACAATCAAATGCCAGGCACCTTTACGCCATGGCAAGAGATCCCAGAAAATTCAGATGTGATGTTTTACGAAGGCCTGCACGGCGGTGTGGTTGATGGCGATATCAATGTTTCTCAACACGTCGACTTGCTGATCGGCATGGTACCTATCGTCAACTTAGAATGGATCCAGAAATTCGTTCGCGACACACGCGATCGTGGTCATTCTCGTGAAGCAGTAATGGACTCGATTGTTCGCTCGATGGATGATTACCTTAACTACATTACTCCTCAGTTTTCGCGTACTCACATCAACTTTCAGCGTGTTCCAACGGTAGACACATCAAACCCTCTCAACGCTAAAGGGATCCCAAGTTTAGACGAAAGCTTCGTTGTTATACGTTTGCGCGGCATCAAAAACGTCGATTTCCCTTACCTTTTAGCTATGATTGATGGCTCATTTATGTCTCGCCACAACACGCTTGTGGTACCAGGAGGGAAGATGAGTTTTGCTATGGAGCTCATTGTAAGGCCGATCCTACAACAACTCATCGAAACCGGAAAAATTGGTTAACAGAGCACCATTCTGGTTGATTACTTTTCATACCGTGATCATGTGCACAATTTTGCGTAAAAAATCGTAGCTTGGTCACGATTAAAATCAAGAAATAGTACCTGAAAAAGGATACTATTCTTAAACGAAACACAAGATAGCTTGCAGCGCTCAACGAGTGCTCTTATCCTACAAGTCAATCCAGGCTTAGCTAAAATACGGAAAGCGGCAAGCATACCCTGCAGAGGAAGTGAGATATTATGGTTCTAGGTAAACCTCAAACCGATCCAACATTAGAGTGGTTCCTTTCACACTGTCATATTCATAAGTACCCATCAAAAAGTACTTTGATTCATGCTGGTGAAAAGGCAGAAACCTTGTACTACATTGTTAAAGGTTCTGTGGCAGTTCTTATCAAAGACGAAGAAGGTAAGGAAATGATTCTTTCTTACCTAAACCAAGGCGACTTCATCGGTGAGCTAGGCTTATTCGAAGAAGACCAAGAGCGTACAGCTTGGGTTCGTGCAAAATCTCCTTGTGAAGTAGCTGAAATTTCTTTCAAGAAATTCCGTCAACTTATCCAAGTGAACCCAGACATCCTAATGCGTCTATCAGCGCAAATGGCAAACCGTCTACAAGTAACTAGCCAAAAAGTTGGTGACTTAGCGTTCCTTGACGTAACTGGTCGTATCGCACAAACGCTACTAAACCTAGCAAAACAACCAGATGCAATGACTCACCCTGACGGCATGCAAATCAAGATCACTCGCCAAGAGATTGGCCAGATCGTTGGTTGTTCTCGTGAGACAGTTGGTCGTATCTTGAAGATGCTAGAAGAGCAGAACCTAATTTCTGCACACGGTAAAACTATCGTGGTATATGGCACTCGTTAATCTCGATTAACTGAGCCTAAAATTTGAAAGCCACCAAATGCAAATTTGGTGGCTTTTTTGTTTTCTAAAGATCTACAAAGAAAATACGAATGAAACACCTACAGCTTCGAAGCGCAAACACTCTCGAAGCGAAGCCTATCTGCATCTTTAGGGTAAAGTCCGTACTCGTATCTTTCTTTAACCGTTAGTGCTTTCGAAGATCTTGTCAGCCGATGCTGCCACAAAACCGGTATAAAGCTCACCATTAGCCATCGCATAACGCTTAGCGAACTCATAGAAGCCTCCAGGAATCATCTCATTGCCCTCAACAAATGAAACTGGGACTTTATCTGCCATTGTTGATGATTGCTCTAATAAGACCTCTGGAGAGCCTTTAACCTGGCCACCAGATGCATTGATCGTGAAGCCTGATTCGCTCAAATAATCATTCACTGCCTGCACTTCATCAAAAGCATCGAGTTGATTAACGCTCACTGTAAAGTGGTTGGCACCGTAACCATGAGCTGCGAGCCAAGACGCGTATTCACTCTCTTTTGCAAGCACTTGGAAATCTGCGAAGCTCAAGTCCCATAGACGACCACCAAACAAGAATTCATGGCCTTGAAGCTTGCTTACGTCGACTTGCTCAACCAATTTAGCAACGATCTGTTGTAAGTCACTTGAACACTCTTCGACCTTCAACTCACTAATGAACACTTTAGGTTGATTTGGATCTGGGTGCTCGTAATGCTTCGCGACTAGCTTCTTACTCTCAAACAAGTAATCGCCACACGCTTTATAACCTAGCTCAAGGAAAGGCTTAGCCAATGTTTCAATACCTAGCGGAGCAACATTGAAAGTACGCAGTGCAATGTGATCATTAATCAGAGCTTCGTCTTCTTTCAGCAAGTGATGCACTTTCTCAGCCGATGGACAAAGCCTATGAATGTAATCGTCCCAAAGTGATTTAAAGAGTAGATCGGGCGTCATGGTGACTCCTTGTCAGAGGTTCTAGCAAGCTAGTAATTTGGATTAGAAAGGGAGAGGCTGAGACACAGAGTCAGCAGCCATCAGCCTGTGACATACTTGTTCTATTATTATCTACCGCCCAATCTAGGTGTCGGACGTGATGGAAAAGGGAAGCGATAACACCACTTCCCTATTTCAAGCTTAACCAATGAGCCTAAGACTCATTAGCCTAAATTAAAGCTCAATACCTGGGCTAAACGATGCTGGTAGTTGAGTTTCGCCACCTTCCATTGAAGCCATAGGGTAAGCACAGTAGTCAGCTGCGTAGTAAGCACTTGGACGTAGGTTGCCTGAAGCACCCGGACCACCAAACGGTGCATCACCACTTGCGCCTGTTAGCTGACGGTTACGGTTAACAATACCCGCACGGATATGGTCAACGAAGTATTCCCATTCAGAATCGTCTGTTGATACAAGGCCTGCAGACAAACCAAAGCGTGTGTCGTTAGCTAACTCGACCGCTTGCTCTAGCGATTGGTAACGAACCACTTGCAGCAATGGACCGAAGTACTCTTCATCTGGCAGTTCAGCAATATTGGTTGCATCGATAATGCCCGGAGAAACAAACGCCGCTTGACCCGCTTTTGCTTCTACTAGGCTGACACCACCTAACGATTGCAGATTAGCTTGCGCGTCTAGAATAAATTTAGCGGCAGCTTCAGAGATCTGAGGGCCCATGAAAGGAGCTGGTTCCGCGAAAGGCTGATCGACACGAATCTTTTGCGTAGCTGCGACCAGTTTATCTAGAAGCAGATCGCCCTTCTCGCCAGCAGGCACATACAAGCGACGAGCACATGTACAACGCTGACCAGCACTGATGAACGCCGATTGGATGATAGTGTATACCGTTGCGTCTGCATCACCGTATTGGTCGCTGATCACCATAGGGTTGTTGCCGCCCATTTCTAGTGCCAGCATCTTGCCCGGTTGGCCCGCGAATTGACGATGCAGGATATGACCAGTATTCGCACTACCCGTAAATAGCACGCCATCAAGACCTTTAGCATCAGCCAGTGCGATACCTGTCTCTTTAGCGCCTTGCACTAGGTTGATTACGCCAGCAGGAAGACCCGCTTCTTGCCATAGCTTCATTGCGAATTCACCCGTCCAAGGTGTCTGCTCTGAAGGCTTGAATACTACGGTGTTGCCCGATAGCAGAGCTGGAACAATATGACCGTTAGGTAAGTGACCAGGGAAGTTGTAAGGCCCAAATACCGCCATCACGCCCAATGGACGGTGACGAAGTACAATTTGGTTGCCAGCCGCTTCACGTGAAGCTTCACCTGTACGCTCGTGGTAAGCACGGATAGAGATGGCGATCTTGCCTGCCATCGCGCCCGCTTCAGTGCGAGTTTCCCAAATCGGTTTACCCGTCTCTTTTGCAATAATCTGTGCAATCTCTTCGCTGTTCTCTTTTACCTTCTCAGCAAAGTTCAACACGATCGCTTCACGCTCTGCAAAGCTCAATTTTTTCCAAACCAAGAAGGCTTCACGAGCTGCTGCTACTGCAGATTCAACCTGCGCTGGTGTTGCGCTATCACCCTGCCACACTACTTCATTGTTGTATGGGCTTACTGATGTCATGGCGTCACCTTGACCTGCCACCCACTGTCCTGCTATCCACTGAGTCATACTTCTATCCTTAAAATCTTCGACAGATAATCGCCGCTCTTACTGAGCCAACATGCGAACGAATTCGCCTTCTTTTACTTCAAGAGCGCTCGCTACTTCAGATGATAAAATCACTGTGTCGCTTGCTTGGTCATACGCACCTTTCGCGGCTACTGCGCGGAAGTTCTCAAACGAGGTATTACCAATTAGGAAGTCTTTAGAGCTAGAGTGCTCTGCAATTTGAACCTGTGCTCGAATTGAGTGACGCACAGATTCGATGTTTCTTAGATCACACTCAACCGTTGGGCCTGCATCAAAGATGTCGACATAACCACGGTTGGTGAAACCTTCACGTTCCAGCAACTTAAGTGCAGGGCGCGTATTGTCATGTACCTCTCCGATCACCGCTTGAGCTTCTTTGCTCAGTAGGTTCACGTAGATAGGTAGCTTAGGCATTAGGTCAGCAATGAAGCCTTTCTTACCAATACCGGTTAGGTAATCGGCAAGCGTGAAGTCAATCGAGAAGAAATGTTCTTGCAGCCATTGCCAGAAAGGAGAATTGCCTTCCGCATCTGATACACCACGCATCTCAGCAAAGATCGTTTTTGAGAAACGCTCTGGGTGCTCAGCCATCAGTAGGAAACGACACTTAGACATCAGTCGACCGTTTAAGCCTTTGCGGTAATCAGGACGTAAGAACAGCGTACAAATTTCGCTGCAGCCTGTGTAGTTATTACCAAACGTCAACAGCTTAACCACGTTATTCACTTTAAGGCGCTGTGAAGAGTGAACCACTTTACTGATGTGGTACGAGTAAAAAGGCACATCCCAGCCAATGGAAGCTTCGATACCCGTTGTACCAGCAACTTCGCCAGTTTCAGCGTCGAAACCCACCATTAGATAGCCTTCATCACCGGGTTCGGTCACGTCTGCTTTCGCAAAGCTGTATTCAGAATGGGTAATTCGGTTAGTTAACAATTCTTCGTTAACCGGAAGAGATGTGAATCCATGACCTGATTCAACTGCACAGGTGTGCAGCGCATCGTAATCAGACAGTTTTATTGGGCGAACAACTAGCATCAATATTCCCTCCAGATGCAAAATAGGCCCAAAACCAGAAGCTTGGGCCTTTAGCAGTACGTCATGAGATCGCTCTAATGGCGATCATTCCTATGACGCCGCTCAGGCTAAACTAGCGTAGCGATTGCTTTGTCTAGTTTTGATAAACCTTCTTCAATTTCTTGTTTAGTGATAACCAGTGATGGAGTAAAACGAACCACGTTTGCACCCGCAACCAGTACCATTAGGCCTTGCTCGCCTGCTGCTACTAATACGTCACGCGCACGCCCTTGCCATTCGTCATTCAGTGCAGCACCTAACAATAGGCCTTTACCACGAATCTCACTGAAAATTTGGTATTTGTCGTTAATCTTAGTTAGACCATCACGGAATAGCGCTTCACGCTCTTTTACGCCTTCTAGAGTCTCAGGTTGGCTAACTACGTCAACCACTGCTTCAGCTACCGCACACGCCAGTGGGTTACCACCGTATGTAGAACCGTGCGTACCAACCTTAAGGTGTGTAGCCAGTTCAGACGTCGTCAGCATTGCGCCGATAGGGAAACCGCCACCTAGAGACTTCGCTGTGCTTAGAATGTCTGGCGTTACGCCCAGACCTTGGTAAGCATAGAAGTTACCAGTACGACCATTACCTGTTTGTACTTCATCAAAAATCAACAATGCATTGTGTTTATCACACAGCTCACGAACTGTGTTCACGAATTCAGAGGTTGGCGAGATGATACCGCCCTCGCCTTGCAGAGGTTCCATCATGATGGCACAAGTGCGATCAGAGATGTGCGCTTCTAGAGCGGCAATATCGTTGTAAGGTAGGTGAGTTACATCGCCAGGTTTTGGACCGAAGCCATCTGAGTAAGCTTCTTGACCACCAACGGTTACAGTAAAGAAAGTACGACCGTGGAAACCTTGTTTGAATGCAATGATTTCAGATTTCTCAGGACCGTGAACATCCGCAGCCCAACGACGAGCTAGCTTAAGTGCTGCTTCGTTCGCTTCTGCACCAGAGTTGGCAAAGAATACTTTTTCTGCAAAACATACGTCAGTTAACTTCTTCGCTAGACGCAGTGCAGGTTCGTTAGTCATTACATTACTTAGGTGCCAAATCTTGTTTGCTTGCTCAGTAACGGCATTTACCATTGCTGGGTGACAGTGACCCAAACAGCTCACAGCAATACCACCAGCAAAGTCGATATACTCTCGGCCTTGTTGGTCCCAAACGCGTGCGCCTTCCCCTTTTACTGGGATCATTTCCATTGGGTTATAACAAGGCACCATCACCTCATTAAACAGACTACGTTCTACTTTATTTTCCACTGTCATCGTACATTCCTTCTCGATACCGCAAGCTTCGCAAATAAGCGTAATGGTTCATAAGTGAGACAAAGATATTTTGTCTCGCCATAATCCCGCTGCAGCATTATATTTACATTTAATTAACCTTTTCAATAGTAGATTATTCTTTAGCCATCCCTTACAACCAGCTAAACGTCACTACCTATGACTATTTATGCATCAATTAATCTGTTTTATGAAGCTTTTTTTACCTAAACGTATAACCAGCAACAGCAAAGCCTTACTGGCATTGCGGTATATTGGGTTCGAGACGAAATAACGCGAATAATTTTGCATAGGCTAAAAACTTAGCCTGACGAGGGAGAAATGTTATAAAAAGTGATCGGCGTCAGAGGGATGAAGACGCGTAGCGCCCGAATTTAAACGCTTAACGGGTAATGGAATACGTTAAACTGGCTTATTTAGACGGAGAAAGAGTCAAATTTAAACACTCAGCGTGCTAGGAAGTTAGCGAGAAGCTGGTGTCCTTGCTCTGTTTTAATCGATTCAGGGTGAAATTGGACGGCATCAATCGGCAAGGTTTTGTGTTGATAACCCATGATCTCATCCATGCTACCATCTTCAAATTCCGTCCAAGACGTCAGCTCAAAACAGTCTGGTAATGTGCCGTTTTTCACCACTAAAGAGTGGTAACGAGTCACAGTCAGAGGGTTATTGAGACCTTGAAAAACACTCTTCCCGTTATGACGAATAGGCGAGGTTTTACCGTGCATCACTTGTCTGGCTCTCACCACTTCACCACCAAAGACTTGAGCAATGGCTTGATGACCAAGACACACACCTAAGATCGGCAGCTTACCAACGAAGTGTTCAATCACCTGCAGCGAAATTCCCGCATCATCGGGCGTACATGGGCCCGGCGAGATAACAAGATGGCTAGGATTTAGCGCTTCGATGCCCGCAATATCAATCTCATCGTTGCGAACAACTTTTACAGTTACCCCTAACTCACAGAAATACTGATACAAGTTATAGGTAAAAGAGTCGTAGTTATCGATGATAAGTAACATGGGTCGAAATCGTTTGCTAAATACTAAAGGATTGGGAGATATAGGGGCGGTATTGTGCAATACCCATAGCGAAAGGCAAGTGGAAACTGCATTTCGCCAATAATTAAGGCCAACCTAAGTTGACCTTAATTGTTTACAGATAGCGTTAAGTTATCTGAATTGGCTTACTTGTATGGCAAGCCAATCTATTTGTGATTGAGCTACTTACGACGACGCCACATTGCTAAGCCAAATAGTGACATAAGAGCACCGAAGCCAAATGAACCGCCTACTCTTAGCTCAAGAACGGCAGGATCATGATCCGATGAACGGAAGTGATCTTGGTACTTAGGTAGGTCACCTTTGTACTCTTCGTTGTAGTCAAACAACGTCGACTCACCACCATTGATGTGCCAATCGGTAGCATCGACAACCCTATCTTTCAGGCTTTCGCTGATCAGCAGGTGGTCTAGAGCGCCAACTTCATCATTGTATGAGTAGCTCCAGCTGTCTGGGTGCTTTTGAGCCACAGCATTGATATAACCGTAGTTCTTCGTAATCACCGCACCGCTATCACCAAACTGCTCAACACCATCAATGTAGGTATTACGAGCTGCTTTGATCTGCTTGCCGTATTTCTCTTCCGAGTAATCGGTTAGCACCAGCATTGGATCTTCCATGCCGTACGAGTTCATATCACCCAGGATCACTTTGTGACCTTTGATGCCATCGAGCGCTTCACCTAATGCAACCGCCGCAGCAACACGGAAGTTCTCACATGAACCTTGCTTATCGGCATCAACGCCGCCTTGGCCGCCCTGCTCAATCGGAGCAGCATCTTCCCAACACTTAGAGCCTTTCGATTTAAAGTGGTTGATCGCTACGGTGAGTTTCTCTTTGGTGCCTTTAACTTTAAAGGTTGGCGCCAATGAGTCACGTTGGTAGTTCTTACCGTCTTCAATCACCTTGCCTGAATCGTCTAACACCTCTGGTGCTTGTTGGCTTGGCATCGCGATAACACGGCTGTCTTTAAGCTTAACCACCTTCTTACGGTAGATAACACCCGTTGTGATAACGTCAGTACCAATAGAGTCCATCTCGTCGGTTACGCCGTCTTCGTTCGAGTCGACAGCCACAAAGGTATAACGGTCTTTCTTACGCTCAATGCGATCATTCAGTTGGTTTACAAGTTGCTGAATGGCAGAGCCTTCACCAAAGCCATTGTTCTCAATTTCCATCAAGCCAATGATGTCTGCATCTAAGCGAAGAATCGCGTTCACAATCTTCTCTTGCTGCATCTCAAACTCAGTGATGGTGTTCGCGCCACGGTTATTGCCGTGCTGATTCGCGTCGCCACCAAATGGAGAGTTGAAGTAGTTCAATACGTTGAAGGTCGCAATACGTAGGTCGCCTTCATCCATGTCTGGTTTGTCGGTACGCGGATCGTTACGCACATAGTTTTCAGCCGAGATCTGGTTAGTCGCAATTAAACGGTACTCACCGTAGCTGTAAGTCAGCACGCCTTCTAGGCCAACAATGGTGTCATCAATGCGGATGTAATCTTCTGTTGAACCATCTTGGTCGATATCAGTGCGGCCAAAATCTGGGTAGAAAGGGACTTGTCCATCAGCCGCTTTTTGATCGGTTTCAACGAAAAGACGGCGGTCTGCGTTGTCTTCAGTTTGCTGCTTCGCTTCGTCAGATCCCGCGGCGAAAAGCTGGTTCGGCTGCATGTTAATACGCTCATGCGCCAGTACCATGTTGTTACGACGACCTGCGTAGTCATAACCAAAGGCACGCGTCACACGCATATCAAGCGCTTCGGTTGTTTTCACCAACATGCCTTCGTAGCGTTCAAGCGTTGCAGCGAAGTTCTCGTCACTGTCTAGCACTTCAATCGCCGTAGCTTCAGGTGCCTGCTGCTCGCCCTGTTTTAGCCATTGGTTGTTTTCTACTTTCAGCTGAGTGTGGCTGTAGTATTCTTGAACCTTGCCTTTCACACACACTACATCACCGGCTACTAGCTCTGAGCTCGACTGGTTGGTATGAATAAATAGACCCTCAGAAGTGCTTGAGTTGAAATCATCCTCAAGTGCTTGCAGGTAGAAGCCTTTAGTTAGGCCTGTTGTTACCGCACTTACCACACCTTTTACGAAATATTCATCGTCGGTGATGTATGGGTAGCCATCGATGAATGGCGATGTAGCGCCCTCACCTTGGATTTCTTGAATGGTGGTGAATACTGGGTCAGAGCCATCTTGTGTACAAGTGAACGCTTCTGGCAGTTCAACGCTGTCTAGTGAACCTAGGCCTTCAATGCTGTCTTTTGGTAACGATACCCATTGTGAAGCATCAAACGTCGCAGAAGGTGTTTGTGTCGCACGAACCAAAGTAACATCTTTGCCCCAGTCCACATCGCCCATCAAACCAACAACATCATGTACCGAGCCGTCTGAATTCAAGATAGCCAGCGGGTCGTCACCATTATGATTGGCGATAGAGGCATTAATGATGTCAGCTTGAGCTTTAATCTCATCACTCGCACTAGAATGTGCGACCACGAGTACTTCACCGGGTGCTAAAACGTGTCCATCTAAAGGTAAAGTGGCACCCCATGATCCGTTGCCATTGGCAGATTTCGCCAATGAGTAACCATCTAAACTAATGCTGCTATCGCCACTATTGGCAATCTCAACCGCTTTGTTATAGCTGCCGCCTTCCACATATTGTGAAATAAACAAATCAGCGTGTGCGCTTGTAGTTAACAAGCTACCAATTGCCACTGCTAGCAATGAAGGTTTGTGTAAAAGAGCCATCCGTTTCACCTGAGTTCATCGAGTTATAGTCACTGCCATCTATGGGCAGTCATGTATTTTGTGGTAACTATCAGGTTTATTTATGAAAGGAATAAGTCAGTTGGCAAGAAAATGAGGAACTTATCACTTTGGAATCATCAATTGTTTGGCACGTTATATATTTCCAACATATATAGAAACGAGTGTGATTTTATAAAGCTTGAGGGTACCAAATAAGATCATCTGCACAGCATTACAGCGATGGATATGCTAGCTAAATACTGGGTAAATTATCAATTCAAACAAGGGGGTTTCGAGGAAGGCAAATGGAATGGGCATGAAAAAGCCCAAAGTAAACAACAGCTACTTTGGGCTCAAATTCTCAAGCGAGTTGTGTTAGTTCACCCTATGGGCGAGTAACAAAACCTACTGCTTCGTATGCTTTTTTCAGTGTCACTGCAGCACGTTCAGAGGCTTTTTCAGCACCGGCTTTCATTACTGCGTCCATGTAGGCACGGTCAGCACGGATACGGTGATATTCAGCTTGAATCGGCTCAAGCATCTCAACCAATGCTGCGCCTACGTCTTTCTTGAACGGACCGTACATTTCAACGCCTTGGTACTGCGCTTCGATCTCTTCGAACGTTTTACCCGTCGCTGCAGAGTACAGACCCATTAGGTTAGAGATACCCGCTTTGTTTTCCCAATCGTGAGCAATGCGTGGTGGTGTTTCTGCATCGGTTTGCGCTTTGTTGATCTTCTTGATGATCGACTTAGGCTCTTCTAGCAGAGTAATCACGTTCTTACGGTTGTCGTCCGACTTAGACATCTTCTTCGTCGCGTCTTGCAGGCTCATTACACGTGCATTCACTGTTGGAATGTAAGGTTCTGGTACTTGGAAGATTGGCGTTTCAGGACCGTAGATGTTATTGAAGCGAGTTGCGATATCACGCGCTAGCTCTAGGTGTTGTTTCTGGTCGCTACCTACTGGCACTTGGTGAGCACCGTAAAGCAGGATATCTGCAGCCATCAACACTGGGTAATCGTATAGGCCTACGTTTACGTCATTTGAGTGACGTGCAGACTTATCTTTAAACTGAGTCATACGGCTCAGTTCACCCATTTGTGTGTAACAGTTAAGAAGCCAACCAAGTTGAGCATGCTCTGGTACGTGTGACTGAACAAATAGCGTGCTCTTCTTTGGATCAACACCGACAGCAAGACAGATTGCTAATGCGTCTAGGGTCGCTTCATGCAGTGCTTTCGGATCTTGGCGAACCGTAATTGCGTGAAGGTCTACAACACAGTATTGGCAATCGTAATCATCTTGCATCTGTTGCCATTGACGTAGAGCACCCAAGTAGTTACCGATACTCAGTTCACCAGATGGTTGAACACCACTCAATACGATGGGCTTGCTCATGGTTTTAATTCCTTTGCTTATTCGCTAAGTTTATTGAACGCTTAGCTTCTTAACTTAAATATAGAAAAGCCGCACAGCTCTTCTGTACGGCTCATCCAGTGTACTCATTGATAAGTATTTTGCTAGTAGGTTAGCTAACTTTTGTCCGCTTTATGCTGAAACTAGAACGACATCTAGTAATTGCGCGACGTTATCCGCGACATAGTCAGGGTTTGATGCTGAAATCGGCTCGCCGTGGTTATAACCGTAAGTCAGACCAAACGAGTGACAACCTGCATTCTTAGCCGCTTTAATGTCGTTGCTTGAATCGCCAACCATCAACATCTCTTCCGCTTTTACATTGTGCTTTTCTAGCAACCAGTTCAGAGCGACTGGGTTCGGTTTTTTCTCTGGGAAAGAGTCGCCACCCAACACATCAACAAAGTACTTATCAATACCGTGTTGCGCCAGTACGTCTGGTACAAACTTCGATGGCTTGTTGGTAACCAGCGCCATAGTGAAGCCGGCTTTATCCAGCTCAGCCAGCGTCTCTTTAACCGATGGGTAAAGGTGACTTAGCTTGTGACCGCCCTGCTCATAGAAATCATCAAACAGGATGCGTGCTTTTTTCAGGAGCTCTGGCTCTAGGCTTGGGTCTACCGTCAAGTTACGGCTGAGTGAACGTCCGATAAGAACATCAGCACCATTACCTACGTAGTCGCGAACTTGTTCTTCGCTCACTGAAGGGAAACCCAACTCCTGACAAGCTTGGTCAGCAGCAACGGCCAAATCAGGCACGCTGTCTAACAAGGTTCCATCCAAATCAAAGGCGATCAGTTTTATTGAGCTTAATGACATCTTACTTTCCTATTTATTATGTTCGTCTTATGAGTTGAGCTATAAGACGTAAAAAAGGGGCAAATTAGCCCCTTAATATTCAATCTATCTGTAGTTTTACGATTATGCGTTTACTTTTGCAAGCTCTGCACGCATCTCATCAATCACTTCTTTGTAATCTGGTTGATTGAAGATAGCTGAACCCGCAACGAACATATCTGCGCCCGCTTCTGCGATTTCACGGATGTTATCAACCTTCACGCCGCCATCAATCTCAAGGCGAATGTCACGGCCTGACTCATCAATCAGCTTACGAACAGCACGTAGTTTATCTAGCGTGTGCGGAATGAAAGATTGACCGCCGAAGCCTGGGTTCACAGACATCAGTAGAATCATGTCTACTTTGTCTAGGATGTAATCTAAGCAAGAAAGCGGCGTTGCAGGGTTAAGAACCACACCCGCTTTACAGCCGTGCTCTTTGATTAGCTGTAGAGTGCGATCGATGTGCTCTGAAGCTTCAACGTGGAAGGTAATCATTGATGCGCCGGCTTTAGCAAACTCAGGCACGATGCTGTCTACTGGCTTAACCATAAGGTGAACATCGATAGGAGCCGTAATACCGTAGTCGCGCAGCGCTTTACAGATAGGCGCGCCAAAAGTCAGGTTAGGTACGTAGTGGTTGTCCATCACATCGAAGTGCACAACATCAGCACCAGCTGCGAGTACTTTTTCTACGTCTTCACCAAGACGAGCAAAATCTGCAGACAAAATCGATGGAGCGATTAGAAAATCTTTCATACCAAACCTCTTAAGAGTGAGTAAATTGCGAATATCACCGCCTTGTGACATCTCATATACAAATACAAGACTCAATTCCAAGACTATTTGGTGTGCAATTCTACCTAAGCAACTAAGCAGATCCTAGCAGTTCGAAAGATTAGTTTATGAAAGTACCCGTTGGTCACTCAATTTAATGAGTTCGAGGGTTATGTTGGCCGCTACAATTCTTCTGAAGCGTGTTGCTGGTTTTTCTCTTTATGAAAAAGTGCCAGTAACTCATCGACTTTATTGCGCCCTGCGCCATTACGGCTAATGGTGCGCTTAACCTTGACCACGTTCAGTTCTGCACCATGGTATAAACGGCGCGTTAAGGTGGTGTCATGGTTTGAGATCAAGACAGGGATGCCTCGTTCCATCGCTGCTTTTTCAGCAACATCCGCCAGTGCAGCTTGGTCATCTAAGCTAAAGCCATTACCTGCGTAAGAGGTAAAGTTTGCCGTGTTCGATAGTGGTGCGTATGGAGGATCGCAGTAAACCACACAGCCTTTGCGCGCGCGGCTAAAGGTTTCATGGTATCCCTCACAGACGAAGGTGGCTTTTTTCGCTTTCTCGGCAAAAAATTCCAGCTCAGCTTCTGGGAAGTAAGGTTTTTTATAAGAACCAAATGGAACGTTAAAACCGCCCTTCTTGTTGTAACGACATAGGCCATTGAAGCCAAATCGGTTCATATACAAGAAAGCCAATGAACGATACATGACGTTATCTGTACCATTGAACTCAGCGCGAATATCTAAGAAGGCTTCTTTACGGTTGTTCTCAGGACAGAACCAGCGCTTCGCTTCCGTGATATAAGTTTCAGGATCGGTTTTAAGCAGGTTGTACAGGTTGATAAGATCGGGATTGATATCTGCAAGCAGGTACTGTTCAAAGTCAGTATTCAGAAATACTGAGCCGGCACCGACAAACGGTTCTACCAATTTACGAGCAGGTGGCAGGTGACGTTGGATGTCTTCAACTAGGCCATATTTACCACCAGCCCATTTTAGAAAGGCACGCTGCTTTTTCATTTACTGCTCTATCTATCAACTCAAAAATAAGGCTGCGGAATGTAACATATTTTGAGGCTAAGCTCAGGGTTATTTCGCACGTTCTATCTCTCGATGCACTTGATTCATCGATTTTGCCCAAGGTTCCAACTGTTGAAGGGGTTTTGATAACGCACTTACCGCGTCTCTCGCCACTTGAATCGTTGGGTAATCTTGATAAGTGATAATAAACCACTTGGTGTCGTTGCGAAGTGTTGGGTAAATACGAACCTTGTTCTCAAGGTCATACTCTTCAATGAAAGACTGTACGTCGTCCAATGAGGTCATCGCACTCAACTGCAAAGTATAAGCTCGCGGAGAGATAGCTTGTAACTCTTCGCGAGAAAATGAGAATGTAATTTTCTTAGTCGGTGGCGTGGACTGTGTTAGGTCTGTTGCTTCATCGGCTGAAGGCTGTGACTCCACTTTGTCTGCATCTGATTGCGAACTCACCGCGGCACCTGTGTTTTCTTCAACAGCAGCATCAATCGCACTGGTATCGGCACTTTCAGGTTTATCATCAAGCAAGGCATCAACCACATCAGAGGTGATTACGACACGCTGCTGATCTTGTTCGACTTCTCCAACACTCGCGGTATCTTCAACGACAGTCGGTGGCAAAGATGAGCTGTCGTCATCAGCACCTTGATAACTCATGTCAGCTTCGGCTTCAGAATCGTCCATTCCGTCGATTCCAGCTTGCTCGGTACCACTTTCCACTTCAAAAGTTGGGATAGCTGTCTGTTCAATCGGAGCGATAAGAGATTGCGCTTTATCGTCAGGGGTTGGTTGACTGAACATCCACCAATAACCACCACCAATTAAAATCAACAGCAAGGCCACCACAATCGCGATATTGATGGGTGAGCCAATAATTGAGCGAATAATAATCCTTTTTTCCACTTTCAATTCTCCTAAAGCCATTAACCCACCGGGCAGAGGTTGCGCTTTATTAAACGCACGTCGCACGCAAGTTTCAGACTCATCATCAACATATCGAATCACCAGTGATTCAAAGAAATGTTCAGCTTCTGGTTGCGAAAGGTCATCGATCTCAAGATCGATAGGTTTGTGTTGTTGACCGTAGCTCAAACGCGTTAATAACGTATCTAAGTGGCCAGGTTCCGAGAAGAGAACGATATTGATCGTCCATTGAGGGTTTGATTGAGCTTCCAGTACCAACATCCATAATTCGGATACCAATAGCTCAGAAAGTCGTTGGGCATCATCAACGACGATAACCACATTACACGGTTCTCCATCCAGTAACCTTGTTAGGCTATCCGATAAAGAATCATGTTGATTAAACAGGGGATCAGAAACAATTTGGCTAAGAATGAGCGCACGGCGTTGTTGATCGTCTTGGCTTGGATGACAAAGCAGTAAACACTGATTTTTTTCTGTCGACCATGCTTCAAGATAACGCTGAGCCAACCAAGATCGGCCAGAGCCAGCTTTGCCCGCCACCGTCACAAGGTTTGAACCAAAGTTAGTCAAAAGCTGTAAGCGCTCTAGCAGCTCAACTTGAGATTCTAACTCTAATACTCTTAATTCATGAGCCAAACTCATTGGGGATCCCTACTGATAAGATCGATCAGTAAAACGCTTCAGTTGCCTAGAGTTTAGCTAGGCAACCTCACAACCAAATTTAAAGAGTACGGCAGAAATCGATCGCTTGTTTAATGATGTCTTGAGGCACATCAGCAACCACTTCAGCAGTACCAATACTTGTTGGTAATACCAAACGCAACTGACCAGACAGCACTTTTTTATCGCGCATCATGTGCTTCATAAAGTCTTCAAAAGACATGCTTTCTGGCGTATGGATTGGTAGTTTCGCATTCTTGAGTATAGAAATAATTCGCTCAAGTTGCTGCTGAGAGATCAGTCCCTGTAATTGAGCTGTTTTAGCTGCCATTACAGTGCCTGACGACACAGCTTCACCATGTAGCCAAATACCATAGCCTAGTTCTGCTTCAATCGCATGACCAAATGTATGACCTAGGTTCAATAACGCTCTGATTCCTGACTCTTTTTCATCTAGAGCCACCACTTCAGCCTTAATTGCACAACAACGAGCAATCGCGGTAATCAGTGCTTCTTCATCAAGTTGATAAAGTTTCTCTAGATTCTGCTCCAACCAATCAAAGAAGGCTTCATCGTAAATGATGCCGTATTTGATCACCTCAGCAATGCCCGCTGCAAACTCACGCTCTGGAAGCGTTGATAAACAGTTGGTATCGATGATCACAGATTTCGGTTGGTAAAAAGCGCCGATCATATTCTTACCAAGAGGATGGTTTACTGCGGTTTTACCACCAACAGAAGAGTCCACTTGAGAAAGAAGGGTCGTCGGGATTTGAATGAAATCAATACCGCGCTGGTAACAAGAGGCAGCAAAACCGACCAAGTCACCGATAACACCACCTCCTAAAGCAATCACCACCACATCGCGGCTGTAATTTCCTTCAAGCATGTAGCTCATCACTGAATTGAACGTTTCAAGGGTTTTGTACTGTTCACCGTCTGGCAGCTCGAGAAGAGATGTCTGACAGCCGACTTGATCCAATAGCGATAAAATTTTATCAGCATAAAGAGGCGCTACTGTCACATTACTGATAACAACAACTTTCTGCTTACCTGATAAAAAAGAAAGGTACGCCGGGTCTTCAAATAACCCGGCGCCAATAGAGATAGGGTAGCTACGCTCAGCTAGATTGACCGTAATCCGTTCCATGGGTTTGCTCTCCGAAAAAATGAACTTAACGTTCTTCTAGCATTTTTACGATCTGGTTGGCTACCACTTTTGCACTTTGGTCGTCAGTACGAACTGTGTAGTCCGCCACTTCTTCGTATAGTGCGTTGCGAGATACAGCTAGATCTTCTAGCACATCACGCGGGTTGTCTGTTTGAAGTAGAGGGCGTTTCTTGTCGCGGTTAGTGCGAGCAAGTTGCTTTTCAATTGTTGTCTCTAGGTATACAACAATGCCTCGTGCAGATAGACGGTTACGGTTTTCTTTGCTCAACACTGAACCACCACCTGTCGCAAGAACAATACCTTGTTCTTCTGTCAGATCATTGATTACAGATTCTTCGCGCTTACGGAAACCTTCTTCGCCCTCAACATCAAAAACCCATGCGATGTCTGCGCCAGTGCGCTCTTCGATCACAGTGTCAGAGTCTAGAAACTCCATATGAAGTTGGGAAGCTAGGTGTCTACCAATTGTACTTTTGCCGGCGCCCATTGGGCCAACAAGAAAAATATTGCGTTTCTCAGCCATGTTTTTAGCAGTAATTTACAACGTTAATTCAATGACATCGCCACAAGGTAGGTCAGTACAAGTACTGAAATTAAAAGGCCCGTGGCACCGATTCCTCACAGATAATTCGTGATAAGACCCGAAATTATCAAGGTTAGGTGCCACTAATGCAACTTTATTTTTAATCTAATTGTTCATTACTGAATCACAACTTTGGGTGTGACAAAAATAAGTAGTTCACTTTTACCCACATTTTCATAGCTGCGACGGAACAATGCGCCCAAAACTGGCAGGTCCCCCAACAGAGGAACTTTATCCACTGTACTGCTCACGCTGTGCTGAAATATCCCGCCAAGCACGACAGTTTCACCATTATTAACAAGCACTTGCGTACCTATTCTTTGCGTATCAATGGCGACCGCTTCACCGTTTCCAGTTTTTACCACTTGCCCTGGCCTATCTTGAGTCACGCTCAAATCCAATACCAAACGATTGTCGGGTGTGATCTGCGGTGTCACCTTAAGACTCAACACCGCTTTCTTAAATGCAACCGACGTAGCGCCACTTGAAGATGACTCTAAGTAAGGAATTTCAGTACCTTGCTCAATATAAGCCGGCTTTTTATTGGTGGTGATTAAGCGTGGACTAGAAATGATTTCAGCTTTTGACTCTTGTTGCAGTGCCGACAGTTCAAGATCGAGTAAGGTATCTGAACCCAGTTTGGCCACCTGAAACGCAATACTCGAGGCGTTCGGCGATGTTGCCCCTAAATTGACGTTGAGATAGTCATCAATCACGCTGCTGCCGCTATCGTCGTCATACGGCGTAATCGCTGATGGGTGGTTACCTTCGATTGAGCCACCAACGGTGAAGCTTCCGTTGGTTGAGGAAACGCCCCAGCGCACGCCAAGCTCATCAAGATTACCCTCAGTAACCGTGACAATACGCGCCTCTATCTGTACCTGCTTCACGGGAATGTCTAACGATTCAATGATGCCTCGGATCACGGCAATGTTTTCTTCCAATTCACGAATGAGCAGTGAGTTGGTGCGCTCATCAATGGTAATCGAACCACGATCGGACAACATGCTGACCGCACCTTCACCTCCAATCATGTCAGCGATGTCGGTGGCTTTAGCAAAGTTAATCTTGATGATTTCCGATTTAAGCTCCCCTAACTCCTCTTCTAAGCGCGATTTCTCTAACGCTTGTTGCTCTCGAAGGTCGAGCTCCGCTTTCGGCGCGACCAAGATAACATTGCCATCAACACGCTTATCCAAGCCTTTAACTTGCAAGATAATGTCGAGAACTTGCTGCCAAGGTACGCCATCTAAGCGTAACGTCAGGTTTCCGGCTACCGAATCAGACACCACGAGATTGAAGTCGTTGTAATCGGCAATCAGTTGCAGGACATTTCGTACCGGGATATCCTGGAAGTTAATCGATATCAGCTTGCCCTCTTTCTCTAGAACGCTTTTTTCTTTGGTCGCTTCATCGAGCACCGGTTTGCTGATCACCACCTCAATAAAGCGCCCCTTTAGGTTGTATTCATACTGATAGTCATTGCTAATCGTCGCTAGAAGCCGAGTGCTTGGTGTCTCTTTATAGACTTCAATGCCTTCAACCAAGGTAGCGAAATCCTTCACATCCAGCAGGTAGAGCTTGTCATCATCAACTTGAGTATTGATTAGCTCGATACTTAACCCTTCCTGAGCTCGTTGAACATCCACCACTGCTGTGCTGGTCGCCAGCTCAATAATGATGACGGCGTCTTTATCCTTATTGACCCTAAAATCAATATTCTCCAATTTGTTCGGTAAGCTCTCGGCATGGCTGAGCACGCTAACAACCAACATCACAGACACAGCAAAACCTTGTAGAGCCTTGCTCACTAATCCACTTATTCCTTTAATCATATTTACATCTCATATCCACATCATGTGACATTGGTTTACTTCAGAGCCAGCCTAACGTTGCGCTTATGCCAACAACCTAAGCCATCTGGAAGAGTTTCATTAATCTGAACGTATTGGCTCGTCACCTTAGTAACTCGGCCATTGTTTAAGCCGATAAACTGGCCTTTCTTGACGTTTACCACGTTGCCTTTGGGTGTTTGCACTAAGCCAAACACGCTTGAGCCACTGCCCATCACGCCTCTTAAACGAAGCTTACTCAGCGGGTACTTCTCTAACTTGCCATTACGAGAACGGGCGCTGGGTTGCCAACAGTCTTTCTTAACCAAGGGTTGGTTTTGCACAATGGCTTCTTTAGGCAGTTCAAAGGGAGGACGCAAAGATCGGCGCTGATAAGTCGCCGCCGTGAATTCAGTTGCTGGGACAAGTTGCTCGACATCTTTTCTCGCCTTGGCTTCAACCTGCGCCACAAAATCTTGCAGTGAGTCTTGATTAGCTTTGCAGCCTGACAACGCAAGCATCAATACGATTGAGTAAAACGCGCTATTGGGTTTCATCATTAACCTCCGATTTAAACTGGTAGGTATAAGCTCGAACCCTAAAGTGCAGCGTGCTACTTTCTTGACTGACTCGCTGCCAATTCACATCATCAAAGCTAATAATACGCGGCAGCTTGGCGATGGCAGCAGAGAAGTCACCAATCTCGTGATAGTCACCTGTCAGCTCTATATTGAGAGGCAATCGATAGAGAAACTCCTTATTCTGCTTTTGCCCCCAATCGATTCGTGTGAAGGTCAGCGAGTTATCCAAGCCGAGCTCATTCACGGAGGCCAACATGCTCGCTAACTCCTTTTGAACGGGCAGCTGCTCTAATAGATAATCGTAGCGACTAGTTAGCTCATCCAACTGGCTCTGCAACTTAGGCAAGGCTGCAACCTTATTCGCCTTTATCCTCAAGGTCGTTTTTAAGGTCTGCTCCTGTTGCTTCATCTGTTTCAGTTCCTCGTCGAGCGGCAGCAGATACAGCCAAGTGCCAACACCTTGGATTAACACCATCAACACCAGAATCACGAGAAGCTGAGGCAACAATGGCCATTCGGTGATCTCATCAACATCGAGATCTTGCAAGCTCATCCTGTTTTGCCTACTAATCCTATTTTGAAGGTTAGCCATGATGCGCCCCCTTATCTTTTCTGCTCGCGGTTGTGTTTTCTAAAGACACAGGGCTAAACACAAAAGAGACCTTGAAGGTCTGAAACTCTTTATTGAAGCGCTTGCGGTTATGAACGATAGAGTGCATCTCGACCCCTTTCAAAGAATCTGAACGTTCGAGGTTGTCCAACATGGTGGCGAGACGAGCAGTGCTGTCGCTGATGCCCGACATTTCAATCTCCTGACCATTCATCTTTATCTTGTCGACATAGACACCCTCTGGAATCAGCTCCGGCATCAAGTTCATGAAGTCGGTGGTCTTATTACGGCCAAGCTGCAGCGACTCAACCACATCAAGTCGAGTCAGAATGGCTTTGTGTTCTTGCTCTGCGACTTTTAACGACTGAATTTGTCGGTCGAGCTCAGCAATGTACTGATTGAGGTAATTGAGGCGAGCTTGCTGCTTGGCTTGTTGATCGTGAAAATAGTGACCAACCGCCCACTGCCCTATAAGCGCAATGATGACGCCAAGAATGACCAGATGGATAAAACGCTTCTTGTGCTGAGCACGAATCTCATCACGCCACGGCAGCAGGTTAATTTGATGCAACATGCTTCTCTCCCTGCCACTTGAGTCCACTCATCGCCATACCCGCCGCGATACCAAAGTGTTGCCAGTCAATCGGCAGTCGGCGTCTCTTGGCGACCTTATTCTCAAATAAAGACAAAGGATTCAATGACTCGCAGCTCAACTGAAAATGGCGTTCTAGCTCTTCGGTTACCATAGGGATGCTGGCGCCCTCGCCCATCAACCAAATCCCTGAGATAGGTTGCTGCGCATTTCCCGATGAATAGAGCTGCAATTGACGCTTGAGCTTCTCAATCAGGTTAACAATGAATTGATGTGTCTCTTCCATAGTACCGAACACGCTCTCGATATCACTCGGGTCATCTGAGCTGCGAAGATCTTGAGTGCCAAAGGCGATGTCTTTATAGAAAGGCGCCGAATTCTGCGGGATAACCCCTAGCGAGGTTTGGTCGATTCCAACATCCACTAGCAACCAGTTTTTCTTATCGGGATACAGGCGCGAGGCCAATTGCCAGATATTAAGTAGCCCATGCGCCTGTGTATCCACCACCACAGGTTTGAAGCCAGCCTTGGTTAATGCATCCGCTCGGCTATCCACAACTTCTTTACGAGTGGCGTATACCTGATAACTGCTTGTCGAACCTTTACCAAATCGTTTGTCTTCCAGCTTTACAAAATCTAAACTCAGCTCCTCGATAGGAAAGGGAGATTGATGGGCGAAGGTTTGATAGATAGAAAACTCTTTTTCTCTGTCTTCTAACTCACTCTCTATTTGCAGTACTTTGCTGATCACCGTGTTATCAGGTACCGAAATGGCGACGTTGCGACAGCCAAAAGGCAGTCCTTTCCTAAGTTCTTTAAGTTTCTTAACAGTTTTCTGATACTCCAAAGTATGGTTAGCTGTAAAAATGTCGTCCGAAATCGGCAGCTCTTTGTATCCCACTAGGGCATACAACTCCCCCACGGGTTTTAGTACCACGGCTTTGATGCTGTGATGATTTATATCTATACCTGTAATTAATGATGAACCCATGTGACCTAGCTCCTGAAGTGCCAAGCATTTCGTTGATTATCTAGGGGTTGTGATTATTAGTTAAATAAGCGTTAATAAACGAAAGCTAAGTTTTTAGCCTAGAGTACAAGGGTTTGCTGCTTATCAGCCTTAACTAATCAGGGATTATCCGGTGAAGTTCATAAAGCGATTATTCATATTTACATTGATTTGCATGATTCTTGGAGTCAGTACAATTTTCGGGTTTTATTTTTACGTAAAACCAGAGTTGCCTGATGTTGCCACTTTGCGCGACGTAGAACTCCAAACGCCGATGCAAGTCTTCAGTCAAGACGGTAAGCTGATCTCTCAATTTGGTGAAAAGCGTCGTAATCCAGTCACTTATGACGAGATTCCTCGCCACTTAGTTGAGGCTCTGATTGCCACCGAAGATAGCCGTTTCTATGAACACCCAGGTATTGACCCAATCGGTATCACACGTGCAGCACTCGTGGTTGCAATGTCGGGTTCAGCCAAACAAGGTGCGAGTACCATTACTCAGCAGCTTGCGCGTAACTTCTTCTTATCTAATGAGAAAAAGATTATGCGTAAGATCAAAGAGATCTTCATTGCGATCCACATTGAGCAACTTCTTAGTAAAAAAGAGATCATGGAGCTTTACGTCAACAAGATCTTCCTTGGTCACCGTTCGTATGGCTTTGGCGCGGCAGCACGTGTTTACTTCGGTAAAGATCTTCCTGATCTCACGCTGAGTGAAATTGCGACCCTTGCGGGTATGCCAAAAGCACCTTCGACAATGAACCCTATTTACTCTGTTGAGCGCGCGACTAACCGTCGTAACGTTGTATTGCGTCGTATGTTAGACGAGAAATACATCACTCAAGCAGAGTTCGATGACGCTCGTAGCGAAGAGCTTATCTCGAAATACCACGGTGCAGAGATCGAACTGAGCGCGCCATATGTTGCTGAAGTTGCACGTGCTTGGATGGTGGAACGCTATGGTGAAGAAGCTTATACATCAGGCATGAAGGTCTACACGACCGTTGATTCGAAACTGCAAAAAGCAGCGAACCAAGCCGCAATTAAGAACCTACTTGGCTACGATGAGCGTCACGGCTACCGTGGTGCTGAAAAAGTATTGTGGCAGACTGCGCAAGCAGCGTGGGATCAAGAACAAATCGTTAAACACCTTAAGTCTCAACCAACCTATGGTGACCTAGTCCCTGCTGTTGTTACCGCGGTTGATTCGAAAAGTGCTCAAATTTGGGTTAAGAACCAAGGTGAAGGCACTATCGAATGGCAAGGCATGAACTGGGCGCGTAAATTCCTAACGGATAACCGCCAAGGACCAGCGCCTTCTCAAGCGAAAGAAATTCTGGCGGTTGGTGAACAAATCTGGGTTCGCCATGAAGCCGTTACCGGCGATGAAGTCTCTGAAGAGCCGACAGAAGAGTCAGCGACTGCAGAATCAGAAACACCGATTGTATGGCGACTAAGCCAAGTACCGAATGCGAACACAGCATTTGTTGCAATGAACCCGAACAACGGCGCGGTATTGTCGATGGTCGGTGGCTTTAACTTTGTCCACAACAAGTTCAACCGTGCAACGCAATCTATTCGTCAGGTGGGTTCTGGTATCAAACCCTTTATCTACTCAGCAGCGATTGAGAAAGGCTTAACGCTAGCCTCACTGATCAACGATGCACCGATTAACCAATGGGATAAGAGCCAAGGTACCGCATGGCGACCAAAGAACTCGCCACCGACTTACGTGGGTCCAACTCGTTTACGTATTGGCTTAGCTCAGTCTAAAAACGTAATGGCGGTACGTGTACTGCGCGAAGTAGGCCTAGATGATACTCGTAACTACCTAACTCGATTTGGTTTTGATATTGACGAAGTGCCTCGTTCAGAGACCATTGCTCTGGGTGCGGGTAGCTTAACGCCAATGAAAGTAGCTCAAGGTTACTCAGTATTCGCTAATGGCGGCTACTACGTTGAACCTTTCTACATCAGTCGCATTGAGACACCATTTGGTGAGACTGAATTTGAAGCGACACCAAAAGTGGTTTGTAAAGACGATTGCCAACAGCAAATGACCTCAGACCCAATGGCTGATGAGTTTGCAGAGCAAGATGTGGATGCCAAAGTACAATACGCACCTCAAGTTATCTCTGAACAGAACGCATTCCTTGTTCGTGAAATGATGTACAGCAACATCTGGGGTGGCGGTGATTGGAGCGCTGGCACTGGTTGGAACGGTACTGGTTGGCGTGCACAACCGTTGAAGCGTCGTGACATTGGCGGAAAAACGGGTACCACCAACGATTCTAAAGATACTTGGTACAGCGGCTACGGCCCTGGCATGGTGGCTACGGTATGGGTTGGTTTTGATAACCACAACCGAAACCTAGGCCGTACTAAAGCGAACTCGAACCTTGGTAAAAATCAGATTACTGGTGCAGAAGCTGGCGCGAAAACAGCAGAACCTGCATGGGTTGATTTCATGGGTACGGCGTTAGCGGGTGTTCCTGCTGAGCGTAAAGAGATTCCTGAGAACATCGTCCGTGTTCGTATCGACCGTGAAACTGGCTTACTGACCAACAAGTTCGATAGCTCATCAATGTTCGAGTACTTCGAGAAAGGCACAGAGCCAACCGAGTACATCACTGAACGTTTCAATGATGACATCTACTCAACCTCATCAGGTGAAGCAGTAGAAGAACTGTTCTAACTAAGGTTTGTAGAACCTAGTAACATGAACCAACAAAAAGGGTTGATATGCATTCATATCAACCCTTTTTTTATATCTATATCTGACCAGACTAGGCTCTAAATTCAAGCGCTAAGCCGTCTTCTCCAGTTGAGTTCGAATCGTCTCAGCCAATTGCTCGAAACGTCCCTTCAATGGAGAGCCCGGACGGTAGGCAACAACAATGCGACGTGAAGGTGTTGGATTCACAGCAGGTACGTAACACACACCGTCTTTCTGCTTCTCTTTCGGCACCGATAGCTGAGGAAGCAAGGTAATCCCCGCCCCCGCCGCGACCATGTTACGCAGCGTTTCTAAGCTGGTTGCCTTAAAGCGCTCATCATCTTTGGCGCCCGCAGCAAAACAGAAGCCCAAGGCTTGGTCTCTCAAACAGTGACCGTCACCTAGCGCAAGTACGGTTTGTCCATTTAGCTGCAGCATATCGACAGTGTCTTGCTGAGCCCACTCGTGGTCACATGGAACGGCAACACTTAACGGCTCGTCATACACATCGATCTCTTTGAACACCGCCGTTTCATCAACCGCAGCCAGTACTAAGCAATCAAGCTTGCCATCTTCAAGTTGGCTCACTAACTGATGGGTCTGAGCTTCATGCAGGTAAAGCTCAAGATCTGGGAAGCTCTCTTTAAGATGAGGAACAATCTTAGGCAAGATGTAAGGACCCACGGTTGGAATAAAACCAATGTGCATTGGCCCCGTCATCGCTTCACCGTGTCCACTCGCCATATCTTTAAAAGTTTTCACTTCATTGAGAATACGCTTGGCTTGTTCAACAAGTTGTAACCCTGATTCTGTAAATATCACCTTCCTTGGACTACGCTCGGTTAACTGAAGTCCAATTTCATCTTCGAGTTTGCGTATTTGACCGCTTAGTGTCGGCTGACTGACAAAGCACGCTTCTGCCGCTTTTCGGAAGTGTTTATGCTCTGCGAGCGCCACCAAGTATTCAAAGTCACGAATGTTCATGCTCAGTCTCTTACCTCAGGTTTTAATAAGAACAAGGGTTCTAATAGAAACATTTAAAAGAAAAATGCTCTTGATAGAATTTACCTATCAAAACCATAACATCAAACGATTAGAGCTATCAAAGGATTTATCTAATAATGGGCTCAACGAAACGAAACAGAGCGAAGAAAAACGTTAAGCTCTGATAGAACAAAATTAAAAATACTATTTAAGGAAATCAATATGTTTGCATCTAAAGAAGGTCAATCAATCCCTCAAGTAACATTCCCAACTCGCCAAGGTGATGCATGGGTTAACGTAACTACTGAAGAGCTATTCAAAGACAAGACAGTTATCGTATTCAGCCTACCAGGTGCGTTTACGCCAACATGTTCGTCAAGCCACCTACCTCGTTACAACGAGCTACACTCTGTATTCAAAGAAAACGGTGTTGATGACATTCTGTGTGTTTCAGTAAACGACACATTCGTAATGAACGCTTGGAAAGCAGACCAAGAAGCGGAAAACATCACATTCATCCCAGATGGTAACGGTGATTTCACAGACGGCATGGGTATGCTAGTTGAGAAAAACGACATCGGCTTCGGCAAACGTTCATGGCGTTACAGCATGCTGGTTAAAAACGGCGTGGTAGAAAAAATGTTCATCGAAGAAGACGTACCAGGCGACCCGTTCAAGGTTTCTGATGCAGATACTATGCTTAACTACCTTGCTCCTGAGCACAAAGAGCAAGAGTCAATCACAGTATTCACTAAGCCAGGCTGTCCTTTCTGTATGAAAGCAAAACAGAACCTAATCGACAAAGGTCTGAACTACGAAGAAGTGGTTCTAGGTAAAGATGCAACAACAGTAAGCCTACGTGCAATCTCTGGTCGCACTACCGTTCCTCAAGTATTCATCGGTGGCAAACACATCGGTGGTAGTGAAGAACTAGAAACTTTCCTAGGCTAATCGCTTCATCGCCGATATAGGCTTAGAAGTATCAGCTAACCCACCCTCTTGTGGGTTAGCTATTCCAAACACTCTTATCTGAGTTTTGGGAAAAAGAATATAGCTGGTGACTCGCCTGTCTTTTACTAACCTATAGTTAGCAATAAAAGCAGAGTCACAAGCTAAACCTAATAAAACAGAATCACAAAACTGACCCGCAATCCTGACTCTCAAAAAATCATCAGAGTTGGAGGGGTTCGTTCAAACCAAATTTAGCCATTGCGAGAAAATTATTATGAAACAAGTCAATGTAGATGTAGCAGTTATCGGGGGCGGTACGGCAGGTTTAGGTTCTTACCGCGCTGCAAAAGCACACACTGACAGTGTCGTGATGATTGAAGGTGGCCCTTACGGTACTACCTGTGCTCGCGTTGGTTGTATGCCATCTAAACTGCTTATTGCAGCTGCGGAAAGCGTACACCAAATCGAGAAAGCTCCGGCTTTTGGCGTTCACCCACAAGGTGATATCGTGATTAACGGCCGTGAAGTGATGGACCGAGTGAAGTTTGAGCGTGACCGTTTTGTTGGTTTTGTTTTAGAAGGTGTTGATGAAATCCCAGAGCAAGACAAGATCTCTGGCTACGCAAAGTTCTTAGATGACAACACACTACAAATTGATGACCACACGGTTGTCACCGCTAAGCGTATTGTTATCGCGACCGGTTCTCGCCCTGCATACCCTGCCGTTTGGAATGAGCTTGGCGATCGCCTGATCATTAACGACGACGTGTTCAGCTGGGATGATTTACCAGAATCGGTTGCGGTATTTGGCCCTGGTGTTATTGGTCTTGAGCTTGGTCAGTCACTGCACCGCTTAGGTGTGAAGACCAAACTGTTCGGTTTGGGTGGTCAAGTTGGCCCAGTAACTGATCCAGAGATCATGGCTTATGCAGATAAAGCTTTCAATGAAGAGTTCTATCTCGATGCCGACGTGAAAATCGAA
This sequence comes from Vibrio sp. 10N.239.311.G01, assembly GCF_041465805.1. Lineage (NCBI taxonomy): Bacteria > Pseudomonadati > Pseudomonadota > Gammaproteobacteria > Vibrionales > Vibrionaceae > Vibrio > Vibrio sp. 10N.239.311.G01. Next base: position 8,754 of record NZ_JBFSRM010000031.1, on the reverse strand, counting down.
AGCATGAAGCGCATTACCACTGAATCGGGTGAGCCACGTGTCGAAATCCAGTTCATCAATAAACAAGGTGAATTAGAAACTAACGTCGTTGAATACGTACTAGCAGCAACAGGTCGTCGCCCTAACACTGACAAGCTTGGCTTAGAGAATACCTCTCTAGAGCTTGATGAACGTGGTGTGCCAATCGCAGACCACTACACGCTACAAACATCACTACCATCAATATTTATCGCTGGTGATGCGAGTAACCAACTGCCTCTACTGCATGAAGCAGCAGACCAAGCTCGTATTGCGGGTGACAATGCAGGTCGCTTCCCAGAGATTCGTGCAGGCCTACGCCGCTCTAAAATCTCGGCAGTATTCTCTGACCCGCAAATCGCGATGGTTGGTGAAACCTACAAAGAGATCACCACACGCTTAGGCACATGTGGCTGTTTCGCAACGGGTGAAGTGTCTTTCGAAAACCAAGGTCGTTCACGAGTGATGCTTCGCAACAAAGGTATTCTGCACGTATACGGCGAGCAAGGCACAGGCCGCTTCCTTGGTGCTGAGATGATGGGACCAAACGCAGAACACTTGGCTCACTTATTAGCATGGGCACACCAGAACAAGATGACGGTTTCTGAGATGCTAGACATGCCGTTCTACCACCCAGTAATCGAAGAGGGTGTACGAACTGCCCTACGTGACCTGAATGCGAAACTGCACCTAGGTCCAGAGATGGTGAAACACTGTCTGGATTGTGGCCCGGGCTGTTAATCTCAGACTAGCGCCAGTCAATTAGCAGTTAACAAACGTTAGATACTAAAAAGGAAAGCCATTGGCTTTCCTTTTTGTTTTTGGCAACGAGCAAACTATAGATTCCCGATTACGCTCCTTCGTCGCTAACGGGAATGACGTAACTTTTAACGCACATCTGAGCCGAAGCCAATCAGTGTGATGGTCGTTTTAAAAACGCATCTAAGCTGAAGCAGACCAAAGTGACGCATCAGCTAAACCAAAACTAAACTCGTCATTCCAGAACCGAGGGACGAGGTATCTGGAATTTCTTGAAGCCATTGCGTCACTAAAAGCTTTAAGCAATTACTTCTCAGCAGCAATCACAGAGATCTCAACAAGTAGCGCTTCGCGAGCCATGTCGCCTGTCACACATGCGCGAGCTGGAGCGTGACCTTCTGGTACCCATGCATCCCACACTGCATTCATTTCTTGGAAGTCTTTCATGTCTTTCAAGTAAATCGTTGCTGACAGCATGTGCTCTTTGTCGCTGCCTGCTTGCTCAAGTAGCGCTTCTACTTTATCTAACATGGTTTGAGTTTGTTCAGTGATGTCTTTAGTTGCATCAGCACAAACTTGGCCACATAGGTAGATAGTACCGTTGTGTTTAACAATACGGCTCATACGTTGCTTGGTTTCTTGGCGCTCAATCATCGACTTTCTCTCTCTGTGTCACCGTGATCCAATATCTTGTGACGTGTTATTATCAGGGCAACAAGCATAACGCGAATCAAACCCAAGATGACATGCATTCATTGCAATAAAAGTGAAAAAATCCGTAACAAGCTCGGTCGCTGCCAGCGTTGCATGAATCAGCTGATGGTGTTGTCGATTTTGAGTTGGGGAGTATGGTGGCTGTTTTTCAGAGAAGACCCAAAAACCATCAATGCCATCGCTTTGATGATGGCCGCTTTCGCATTCAGTGGCTTGTTGTCGTTGCATTGGATAATGAAGTTTGTCGTGCTGCCTTTAAGGAACAAAAAGCGTTAACAGAGAGACTTTGCTAGATAAGTGATAAAGGCTAGATGTCCAATTAAATGACTCGCCTTAGCAAGCCGTCATCATTTCCCAAACAGCAGATAGAAAAAAGCCCCAGAACCAATCGATTCTAGGGCTTTCTTAGAAAATTCTAAGAAAAAGCAGTGGTACTTTAATAGACCGGGCTTTTCTTAGTTTGTTCCCAAAAAAGATCATATTTTTGATCTTTTTTTTAGGAGCTATAAAATCAATGCCTTATGCAACATTAACCTTAGCAATTATCTGCTCTACCAAGTTCACTTCCAATGCCACTTCATCACACGCATGTTGACGAGGACACTGGTCACAATCTTTCAGTACCTTCTCAGGCAGCAGAGATTTCGATGTTGGTAAGAAATCATGCTTCATAAAGAACTCTGGAGTACGAGTCAGCACAAACACCTTCTTGATGGCCATTTGTCGCGCTTTCTCAACCAAGTGCTGCACAATTGCGGTACCCTGCCCTTGACCTTGCCAGCCAGCTTCGACACCCAGTGAACGGATTTCCGCTAGGCCAGAGTCATACACATAGAGTGATGCACAACCTGTCACCTCACCATGATGCTCTGCGACCGCAAACGAGCCAATATCACGCACCAGTTCATTACGAGAACGAGGTAGGTTTTCACCCATGTTCGCCCAGTAAGCGACCATACCTTCCAACGCTTCAATATCGGTCAGACGAGCAGGACGAACCTTGACGATGGACGTATCACGCTGTGATAAACGTTTCTCAGCTTGGTCAACCGCGTAAGCCACTTGCTGTGGAGATACACCGCCTAGCGCGCTACGTTTTTCAAGACACGATTCAATGGTCAGGATGTCATACACATCTTCCTCAATCACCTCAGAGAACTCTTTCATCTCTGCGATGGTTAATTCTTCTAATGCACAGCCTTTAGCAATCGCCGCCACTACCGTCACACCAACAATATGGTGAGCTTCACGGAAAGGAATCCCTTTCGCTACTAGGTAATCAGCCAATTCAGTTGAGTTCGCGTAGCCTTGTTTCGCGGCTTCAAGTGTACGTTCGCCGTTCACTTTAATGCCGTCAAAACAGAGTGCTGCCATTTCCATACAATCATTCCAAGTATCTAAAGCGTCGAACAGACCTTCTTTATCTTCTTGCATGTCTTTGTTGTACGCCAAAGGCAGAGCTTTTACTGTCATCATCATTGCCGCTAATGAACCGTAAACACGGCCAGTTTTGCCACGGATAAGCTCTAGCGCATCTGGGTTTTTCTTTTGTGGCATCAGAGATGAACCTGACGTCACGGTATCCGCTAACTCGATGAAGTTTGATTCACCTGAGTTGTAGAAAATCATATCTTCTGCAAGACGCGAAAGGTGAAGCATAGAGATAGAAGCAATCGACATTAGCTCCATCACATGGTCGCGGTCAGAAACTGAATCTAGAGAGTTGCGCGTTGCACGACGGAAACCTAAGTTGTGAGCTAACTCTTCACGGTCCATCGGGTAAGCTGTTCCAGCAAGGGCACCAGAACCCAGCGGACATGTGTCTAGACGCTTAATCGCATCATTCAAACGTGAATAATCACGCTCAAGCATTTCAACGTAAGCCAAGCACCAGTGAGCAAAAGTTACCGGCTGAGCACGTTGTAAGTGAGTGTAGCCAGGAAGCACGGTTTCTTGATGCTGAGAAGCAACGTTCACCATTTGGCTTTGTAGGCGATCCAATGCCAGTAGCAGTTGGTTACCTTGCTGACGACACCATAGTTTCAGGTCTGTCGCCACTTGGTCGTTACGAGAACGGCCAGTGTGAAGTTTTTTGCCCAAGTCACCGACTTTGCCGATAAGTTGCTGCTCAACCCAGCTGTGAATATCTTCTGCATCAGAACGTAGAATCTGTTCAGGATCTTCCATCACCTCAAGTTTTAGCTCATTCAGCGCTAACTCAAGCTTCTGTTGCTCTTCTTCTGTTAATACGTTGACCGACAGTAGAGCTTTAGACCAGGCAATTGAGCCCACAATGTCTTGCTCAGCCAATCGGTAATCAAAACGAAGAGAATCGTTAAAATCTTTGAACCGGGTGTCTGCTGCTTGGGTAAATCTACCGCCCCATAATGCCATTGTGTATCTCCTAATTGCACAGTGCTCACTGTTTTTGCAAATGATAATTCTGATTAAGATTCAGTATTTTTCTGATGGTTTAAACTTACGGCAATTCAAAATGAAAATAAAGTATTAATTCATTATTTTCACATATTTATTCACCAACAGTTCAATCCATTGATTATTTTTAGCGTGGAGCGCGAATTATATGCCATCCGATAGGAAAAACCGAAGCTGATTTATTAGGCAAATAGAAAGTCAAAAGCCCACTCACTAATCAATAGTGAATGGGCTTTGCATAATAATGTCTGTTTACTAACCTTCAATCTTTCATCAAAGGCTAGCTCACTAACTCATTGTTAGGATTACTTTTGGCTATTCAAAGCACGGATACGGCTTGATAGCGAGTAAAGGCGGATGAAGCCTTCAGCATGGCTTTGGTCGTAAACTTCATCTTCACCAAAGGTTGCAAACTCTTCTGAGTACAGGCTGTTGTCAGAACGCTTCTGAGTCACCGTTGCATGGCCTTTGTAAAGCTTGATAACCACTTCACCATTCACGTCTTGTGCTAGCTCTTCTGTCGCGGCAAGGATTGACTTACATAGTGGAGTGAACCAACGACCATCGTATACAAGGTGAGAAGCCTTAACACCGAGCTCTTCACGGAATTCGAATGCCGCTTTATCAAGAACCAGTTGCTCTACTGCACGCAGTGCTTCCATCATGATTGTGCCACCCGGAGTTTCGTAACAACCACGAGACTTCATGCCAACAAGACGGTTCTCTACGATATCGATACGACCAACACCGTGCTTAGCACCTTTCTCGTTTAGGTAAACCAGTGCGTTGTATGGCGTCATTGTTTCGCCATCAACCGCAACCACTTCGCCTTTTTCAACTTTAAGCGTCACTGTTTCAGATTCGTTTGGCGCTTGCTCAGGGTCTACAGTCCAAGCCCAGCAATCTTCGTTAGGTGCATTCCATGTGTTTTCTAGAACGCCGCCTTCTGTTGAGATGTGCCATGCGTTTGCATCACGCGAGTAAATCTTAGTAAGAGAAGCCGTACAAGGGATGTTACGCTCAGCCAGGTAATCTAGACACTCTTCACGACTCACTAGATCCCATTCACGCCATGGTGCAATTACGTGTAGATCAGGTGCTAGTGCAGCAAATGCGCCTTCAAAACGAACTTGGTCATTACCTTTACCAGTACAGCCGTGACACAGTGCGTCTGCACCTACTTTACGTGCGACTTCAACCTGTGCTTTCGCGATGATTGGACGCGCCATCGACGTACCTAGTAGGTATTTACCTTCGTAGTAAGCGCCCGTTTTCAGCGTTGGGTAGATGTAGTCAGCAACCATCTCTTCTTTAAGGTCTGCGATGTAACACTCAGATGCACCAGAAGCTTTTGCTTTCTCTTCGATACCAATCAACTCTTCGTCGCCTTGACCAACATCCGCAACAAACGCAACCACTTCACAGTCATAGTTCTCTTTCAACCATGGAATGATTACTGATGTGTCTAGACCGCCAGAGTAGGCTACTACAACTTTCTTTACGTTAACTTTGCTCATTTTCTTTCTCCTAGTTTCCATACTGCACATGGCGGTCAGCGTTGGAAATGACTTCATAATTATATGTTTATTTAATTTGTCTAAATTCTTTAAGTAGTGACTCGTTGTGAGACCTACTGAGGTAAAAACTGTGTTCCTATGCTTTTACCTGAAAACAGTTGTGTTAGCTTTTCTGGGTATCGCCAAGTGGCAACTTCGATTGGTCGTCCAAGGTCGTTAGCGGCTTCTAGTGCGGCTTGAACCTTAACGATCATGCCGTCGGTAATCACTTTGCCTGTAATAAGGTCATCAGCTTGTTGTTGATTAAGGCTTGGAATGAGGTGACCTTTGCCATCCAACACACCACTTACATCAGAAAGCAGTACCAGTTCAGCATCAAGTGCGCCTGCAACGGCAACCGCAGCTTGGTCGGCATTGACGTTCATCAGTTGGCCTTGCTCAGTCAGACCAATCGAGCTAATGATAGGCAGTGCGCCCGCATTAAGAATCGCTTGCAGAACGGTTGAGTCGCCCGGCTCCGCTTTTCCTACCGCCCCCAGTTCAGGGTTCAGTTCGCTCACTTTGCATAAACCACCGTCTGCTAGGCTTAAACCAACGGCATTGATACCGTCTTTAATCGCCTGACCTTGAAGTAATTTATTCGCCGTGCCCGCTAATGCACCAGCGATCACTGGGATCTGATCATAAGGAGTAACACGTAGCCCTTCTTTCTTAACGGTTTCGAGGTTCAACTTATTCATCAAATCATCAACAAGGTAACCGCCGCCGTGAACAATCACGATTGGTCGTTGTGCCTGTTGTTGGTAAGCAGAGATAGCACCAAATAACTTGCTAAGTGTTTCACCACAAGATAGCGCAGCGCCACCTAACTTTATGATTAATGGTTGATTATTAAGGCTCATATCTAGATTTCCTTACACTAACGCAGTTAATGGCGCAAAACCATAACGTAAATTCAAACACTGCATCGCTTGGCTAGATGCACCCTTTAATAAGTTATCAATCGCTGAAACAACGATGATGTGATGACCTTGAACCTTCCAACCTAAGTCGCAGAAAGGCGTCTGCTCTACATCTTGAATTCTTGGCAATGTCTCTTCGAGTAATCTCACCGCAGGTTTACCTTGGTAAGCTTGCTCGAAGGCATCTTGTATCTGTTGTTCTGTCACGCCTTCAGCCAATTTCATGGTAATGGTTGCCAAAATGCCACGCTTAAAGTTGCCGAGGTGCGGGGTAAAAATCACATCACATCCTAAATGTGCAGCCATTTCAGGTTGATGACGGTGATTGAATACACCATAAGCTTGCAAGCTCACTTCGCAGAAGCTGTTGACCATCGTCGCCTTGCGGCCTGCACCAGTCACACCGCTGGTTGCGTTAATCACTGGCCATTGGTTTTCATCCAGTAACTTGGCTTCAACCAAAGGCTTAATCGCCAGTTGTGATGCGGTTGGGTAACAACCCGCGACAGCGACAAGCTGAGCTTCTTTAATTTCTTGTTCGTTCCACTCAGCTAAACCGTAAGCCGCTTTGTCTAGCCATTGTTCGTGTTGATGTTCAAAACCGTAAAACTCTTGATAGAAGTTTTCGCCTTTAACTCTGAATGCACCCGATAGGTCGAAGACTTGGCAATCGTTCTCTAGAAAAATTGGCGCTAGGTCGTGACTGACTTCGTGTGCCGTTGCTAAGAAAATCACATCAGATTGTTTAGCTACTTCTTCCGGATTTGTTAAAGGTTGTACTGGCATATCAATCAAGCCAGCTAACTTACCGTGCAGTGCCGCAATAGGTTTACCTGCGTCTACACTATTGGCTGAGACATATAAACCTGATAGCGTGAGCTCAGGGTGTCTGTTTATCATTAGAGCCAGTTCTGCTCCTGTGTAGCCGCTTGCGCCAATGATCGTGGTTTTCAACATCTCAACACATCCATTTTTGAGGTAAGTTACATTTCAAATTTGACTATTCATACTTAATTTTTAGCTTTATTTGATTTCTTATGCATTAAATATGATTTAATATGTGTTTTACCGACTTATGGTTTTCCTGTCAATAGTAGAAGTGAAGTTATTATGCAATTACCGAGTTTTCTTGAGGTCTACAAAGGCCTAATTTCCACAGACTCTATTAGCTCGACCGATCCAAGCTGGGATCATGGCAACGAGAAAGTGATCGAAAAAATGGCTCAATGGTTTAAAGACGTAGGCTTTAGCGTTGAAGTCGTGGAAGTCGAACCCGGCAAGCATAATATGGTCGCTAAGATGGGATCGGGCGAAGGTGGCTTGCTACTCGCAGGACACAGCGACACAGTGCCATTTGATGAAGGACGTTGGAACTTCGACCCTCACGCACTAACAGAACACAACAATCGCTTCTATGGATTAGGCACAGCCGATATGAAAGGCTTTTTCGCTTTCGTTTATGAAGCGGCAAAGAAGATGGATTGGAGCAAACAGACCAAGCCGCTATATGTATTGGCAACCTGTGACGAAGAGACCACCATGCTGGGTGCGCGTCATTTCACTGAAAATGCACCGTTTAAACCGGATTACTGCATTATTGGTGAGCCAACCAGCCTTGTGCCGATTCGTGGCCATAAAGGCCATGTTGCTAACGCTGTGCGAGTAACGGGTAAATCAGGTCACTCTTCTGATCCTGCATTAGGTGTCAACGCCATCGAGATCATGCATGAAGTGTTGTTCGCTTTAATGCAACTGCGTGACAAGCTAGTCAAAGAGTATCACCACCCGGGTTTCGCAATTCCAAGCCCCACTCTAAACCTTGGCCATATCCACGGTGGCGACAGTGCCAACCGTATCTGTGGTTGCTGTGAGCTGCACTATGATGTGCGTCCTTTGCCAGGTATCAGCCTAGATGGCTTGGATAACATGCTGCGCAGCGCACTTAAAGAAGTGGAAGCAAAATGGCCGGGCAGAATCGAGATTACGCCACTGCACGAACCTATCCCAGGTTATGAGTGCCAACACGACCATCCATTTATTGGTGGCATGGAATCCGTTTGTGAGATTGAATCGCAAACCGTCAACTACTGCACTGAGGCACCTTTCCTTCAAGAACTTTGCCCAACCTTAGTGCTGGGGCCGGGCTCTATCGACCAAGCTCACCAACCAGATGAGTTCCTAAGCTTCGATTTTATCGATCCAACGATTGATGTTCTGAGTAAATCTATTCGTAAATATTGTTTCTAGTTATTGCTACCCTTGCGATACTTTTTATAAAAGCTGCCCTAAAAGGTTAATGCCGTTCACTTAAGAGTGAACGGCATTTTTGTTCTTAGCATACCGTTGTG
>NZ_JBFSRM010000030.1:0-64241 GCF_041465805.1 Vibrio sp. 10N.239.311.G01 | reverse complement strand
GGTTCACTCGTTAAGCGGTGAACAACGCTTCATACGACCTCAGGTCGCACGGACAGAAATCATTTAGACTATTTACTTAAATCGGGAGTCACCGGATTAGTTCAGGTATCTAAAACTCCAAGGTCTCACCATCAGCAGGAATAAGGACTTTATCTGACAAACCGTTTTTATCAATTGCTTCTTTAAGAACTGGTCGAGTCACTGCACAGTGATTGAGTGCCTCCATATGGTTCGCAACCACCTTATTAGGGGAAAGGCGAATAAACTCCATGACCTCATCAATAGACATCAATAACGGTTGACCAACGTCCATACGAGCACGACCTGCCGCGACTACTGTGATATCAGGTTTCAACTCAGTCAACGCTCGTTTTACATCATCGGTTAGAACTGTATCACCGCTAATGTAAATAGAAGGCTCATTGGGGAGCTCCAAGAAAAATCCAACACCATTAGCCATTACCTTGTGAATCCATCCATGGCCGTGCAAAGCCGGAACCGCGGTGAGCTTTCCGTCTAGAAAGTCGATAGTTTGCCAGTCTTCAATTCCCCAATTTACCGTTAAGTCATATTTTTCTAGGTAAGCCTTATCTTTGGCTGGTGTCGCAACTGGGATATTACGACTTGTTAAAAACGTCTCACCTGCCGGATCTAGGTGATCTCCATGTTGTAATGCCTTGATACCAAGTGTTTGACTGTGAGTAATTAAGGTATGAGTAACCTTGTTTAGTAGCTCATCGGCATTACTTGGCATCTCAACGGTTGGATTTTTCGCGGCCTTAGCCTTAATGACTGAAAACGGAGGCATAGAGCCTTTTTTCCCCAACATAGGATCAATAAGGATAAATTTTTCGCCAGATTCAATAATAAATGTTGCGCTACGTAGGTGGTGGATCTTCATAATGCCTCTCTAAACTCACTAACAAGCCATGTTCTCTATGAGATTTAGTATGCTTCTTTCTAGTTTCTTGTGATACTGTCTTGAAAGTCAACATTCGCGCAAATCGAGACACTTGTGAACAAATCAACCGAGCTAATTAAAATTACGATGGTAGCCTTTGAAGGCATCAGTGCTTTTCATCTCTCTGTGCCTTGTCTGGTGTTTCAAGATATCTTTTTCGGTCAGCCGGTTCGGTTTGACTTGAGGATCTGTTGCGAAAACAGCTTGCAGTTTGAAACAAGCTCTGGATTTGGTGTGGTGATCGATAGAGATTTGAGCGCTATTAAAGAGGCGGATATTGTGATTGTTCCAAGCTGGCCAAATGACCTGCCAGAGCCAAGTGAGCGACTTATAGAGGCGCTAATAGAGCATCATGGGAAAGGTAAGCTACTAGTAGGACTCTGCCTCGGGTCTTATGTACTTGCATGTGCTGGCGTTCTCGATGGAAAACGTGCCACAAGCCATTGGGCGTTTTCCGAACAATTTCAGCAGCAATTTCCTAAGGTGAATTTTGATCCAAACCCTCTATTTATTGAACATGAGACTATCATTACCTCAGCAGGGGTAGCAGCTTCGCTAGATTGCTGTCTCCACATAGTGCGCCGCCTGTGTGGCAGTGTACTTGCGAATGATCTCGCACGTAAGATGGTGACAGCGCCATTTCGAACTGGTGGACAGCAACAGTACATACCTGCACCGATTAGCGTAAAGCCACTCGCAGAAACAAGCATCAGCCTTGTGATTGAGCATGTCGAACAAAACGTCCATCTGCCTCACTCACTAGATGCAGTCGCTGAGCGCTGTGCGATGAGCAAAAGAACCTTCACACGCCAGTTTAAAGCTACCTATGGCTGTACATTTGGTGAATGGTTGCAAAATAAACGCTTGGTGCTCAGCCAACGCCTACTAGAAACCACTAAGTTATCTGTTCCTCAAGTTGCAGAGAAAGCGGGTTTTGGTTCTGACAGCGTATTCAGAAAGCACTTCAAATCGGCTTTTCATGTATCGCCGATTCAGTGGCGCACTACATTCAAGCAATAGTCTTAATTTCATTGAGGGCGATGGGGCTAGATCGTCGCATCTATTACTTTTTGTATCTGAAACCTTGCAAGTTCAATTCTAGGCGTTTTTGGGGCATCACAAGCCAGCCCTAACATCACTAGTTTGAAGCTACAAAATGATTTGCCGAAATCAATAGAATGAGTTTTGACTATCTCGCTATAAGGCTACTTAGCGATGGTCTATCCAACATATAAGATCAAAAAAGCGAGCACTAAGCTCGCTTTTAACTATCTGTTTTTGAAAAAATTACAGCAGTTCAACCGACTGCTGGGCGATCACGAATTCTTCGTTGGTTGGGATAACCATTGCTACTGCGTCTAACATTTCAGACTTAGCGATGATCCCTTCAGCACCAAAGCGAGCAGATTCGTTACCTGCTACATCTTCAACGAAACCTAGAATCTTAAGGTTGTTTAAGATCTCACGACGAATTGGTAGAGAGTTCTCACCGATACCACCAGTGAAGATGATACCGTCTAAAGAATCTAGCGTTGCTAGGTAAGAAGCAACGTATTTCGCTACGCGGTAAGTAAACACCTCAAACGCAAGCTTAGCGCCTTCGTGGCCCTCTTCCATTGCTTCTAAGATGCCACGAGCATCGCTCGTAAGACCAGACACGCCAAGGAAGCCAGACTCCTTGTTTAGAGAGTTAAATACTTGCTCTTGTGACCAGCCTTTCTTAAGTAGGTATTCGATGATGCCTGGGTCTAGGTCACCACAACGTGTGCCCATCATTAGGCCTGAAAGTGGTGTGAAGCCCATAGAAGTATCAACACTGTTACCATCTTTAATAGCACATACAGATGCGCCGTTACCTAGGTGAACAGAGATGAAGCTCGATTTTTCGATTGGCTTGTTAACCATCTTCGCAGCTTCACGGCTAACGAAGTAGTGGCTAGTGCCGTGGAAACCGTAGCGACGTACGCCGAAGTCTGTGTATAGCTCTTTTGCGATTGCACCAGTGAATGCACGTTGAGGCATTGTTTGGTGGAAAGCAGTATCAAATACAGCGAACTGAGGTAGAGAAGGGAAAGCTTCAATTGCAGCACGGATACCGATAGCACCTGCTGGGTTATGAAGTGGAGCTAGGTCAGATAGGCTTTCAATTTCGTTCGTTACTTCTTCAGTAATGCGAACCGTTTGAGTGAACTTCTCACCGCCGTGAACGATACGGTGACCGATAGCCACGATATCAGCCGTGAAGCCTAGGTCTTCCATCAGGCCAACCAATTTGCCAATGGCAATTTTGTGGTGGTTATCTTCACCTTGAATGGCAATTTCAGTTTTCTCGCCTTGGAATTTCCAGCTCATACGAGCATCTTCAAGACCAAAACACTCCCCTAGGCCACTTAATACTGCTTCACCAGAAACAGAATCGATTACAGCAAATTTTAGGGATGAACTACCCGAGTTAATAACCAGAACAAACGAATTAGACATTGGATATGGATCCTGTTTCAGTACGAATTGGATGAAGTGTTTACTTCAATTTTAGTTAAGTCCATTATTCAATAATTTTTGAATCTTTCAACTTTTGTTTTGAAAAAATCACTAAATGAACACAATTAAGTTGATCTTGGTCATTAAATTATTTATTTCGAGAGCGGAATTAAAAAATAGTTGAATAAGAAAATTAATGAACAGGTGACGCAAACGAGTGCTCACGTTATTTTTAACTTGATTCAGTTAATTAAAGCGACTCGAACAAATGCAGGTGATCCGCTTGAAAAACAACCACCCTTCCCTTTCGTCTGCTTATCATTACCGATAACTTTTTGCTCGATTTCTCAATTGCTCAGTGTTTGCATCAAAAAGCTCACTGAAGTTGAGAATAGTGATCTGATCTTATTTTGATTGCCTTCGAGCACAACTCTACGAATAGATGCACTGTAACGACGCTTAGATAGCCTTCACTCTTTGTTTCAGCATCTTGTAGCACGTTCTTTTGGTATAGGCTTAGAACGCGATACAGCTAAGTTTTGGCACTAACATTCGTTCTAGGCGCGATGCTTAGTTTCATGGACGAAGCATAGTTACAGGAACGAAGCTTGATTAAAGTAAGTTAGCTACGAATATCGAGCCAACCAAAGCTTAAGTTCAAATAACAGGCACAAAAAAGCCGAGCATTACGCTCGGCTTTTAAATTCAGTGTCTAGACCTAAAGCGTCTAAGCGACAGGTTGATTAACCTTCGTTGCGCTCTGGACGACGACCACGGTTACCACCGCCATTGCCGTTACCATGGCCACGTTCGCCACGGAAGTTACCACGGTGATCGCCACCACGGTTACGGTCGAAACGACGTTCGCCATCACGTCCGCCAGCAGAGTTACCATCGCGAGCACCATCACGGTTGCCACGGTATCCACCACGACCGCCTTCACGGTTACCACCTTCGCGGTTGCCGCCTTCACGGTTACCACGGTAGCCGCCACCATCACGACCGCCACGGTTGCCACCACGGTTGCCATCACGACCGCCGCCGCCACGACGAGGCTCACGGAAGTCATTGAAATCAACAACTACAGCGCCAGCTTCTTTTTGACGAATGCGAAGTTTGCTTAGCTTACCAGCAGTTTCAGAGTTCATTGCTTTTGGCAGTTGAACGTAAGTAGAACCTTGGTCTAGCTTGATAGCACCGATAGAACCTTTAGTTAGGCCAAGTTCGTTTGCTAGTGCGCCAACGATGTCTTTAACCTGAACGCCTTGCTCACGGCCAACTTGTAGTTGGTAAGTATCCCAATCTTGAGTATTGAAGTTGCGACCACCACCGTCACGGCCGTTGTCACGATCTTCACGACGCTCTTTGCGACGGTTCTTATCACGCTCAATAGCAGCGATCATTGGGTCTTCGCCAACGTAGAATAGTGGGCTCTTACCTTGCTGACGCTTAAGAAGCATTGCAGCTAGAGTAGCAGCATCAACTTCTAGAGACTCTTGAAGAGTAGAGATAAGACCTGCAAAGTTTTCTAGTGCTTTGCTTTCTTTCTCAGTTTCAAGTTCAGCGCCAAGCTTAGCAACACGTGCAGCAGCAACTTGGTCACGTAGAGGAAGTTGAATTTCTTCCATTTGAGACTTAGTTACGCGCTCGATTGTGCGAAGCATGCGAATTTGGTTAGTGCGAACTAGTAGGATCGCTTTACCTTTACGTCCAGCACGGCCAGTACGACCAATACGGTGGATGTAAGATTCAACATCGAATGGGATGTCGTAGTTGAATACGTGAGTGATACGTGGAACATCAAGACCACGAGCTACAACGTCAGTTGCAACTAGGATGTCGATAACACCTTGTTTGATGTGATCAACAGTACGCTCACGTAGAGACTGAGGAATATCACCGTGCAGTGCAGCAGCTTTGAAGCCACGTGCAGATAGCCAATCAGCTAGACGCTCAGTGTCTTGACGAGTACGTACGAATACGATTGACGCGTCAGTTTCTTCGGTTTCTAGAAGACGAGACATTGCTTCGTCTTTTTCTACGCCTTTAACAACCCAGAAGTTCTGCGCTACTTTATCAACTGTGTGGTTAGTACCAGCAACGTCAACTTTAGCCGGGTTACGTAGGTAACGGTCAACAATAGTCTTAACCATTGGAGGCATAGTTGCAGAGAAAAGTACACGTTGTGCAGATTCTGGAGCTTGCTCTAGGATCCAAGTAACGTCATCTACGAAGCCCATTTTCAGCATTTCATCTGCTTCATCCAGAACAAATGTGTGTGCTTCATCTAGGTGTAGACGGTCACGAGTTAGTAAGTCTTTAACACGACCTGGAGTACCAACAACAATGTGAGCACCGCGGCTTAGAGCACGCATTTGGTCAACAATTGAAGCACCACCGTAGATTTCAATAACTTTAAGACCTTTGATATCACGGCCAAGGTTTTTGATTTCCGCAGCAACTTGAATCGCTAGCTCACGAGTAGGAGCCATGATGATTGCTTGTGGTTTGTGTTGGTTCAGGTTGATTTTGTTAAGTAAAGGCAGAGAGAATGCTGCTGTTTTACCAGTACCAGTCTGTGCTTTACCTAGTGCGTCACGGCCTTCAAGAAGAAGAGGAATAGCTGCTGCTTGGATTGGAGTCGGAGAAACGAAACCCATGCTATCAAGAGCTGAAAGAATGTTATCGTTTAGGGCTAATTCATTAAATTGAATTACAGATTCGGACATTGGGATCCCACTATATATAAGTAAACAAAAGGTCCCGGGAGCTCTATCAATTCCAATACTGATCCAATCAGATACTGATTCCATTCAGAGTTACGAAGCAGTAATAAAACACTTCAAGCCATTAGGGACGTCTAAGGGAGGCGGATTATTCCCTAAATGCATAAAAAAATCCAGAAAAAATTGAAATACATCACATATTTTTCGCTTTTACATCAATACTGGTTATCATATCGTCAAAACTTGATGAATATCTCGTCACAGCACCCATCTCCTAGCAAATTGACCTAGTTAAATAAGAGGGCAATTAATTAACGCTCACTTCGCCTTTAAGTAGTAATCAAGCCTCGCAATGATTATAGTGTGCTCAATTGTCCTCGATAGATAAAAGTCAAAATGTTTCAAGATAATCCTCTACTCGCTCAGCTCAAGCAGCAAATCCAAGAAACCCTCCCTAAAAAGGAAGGTACCATCAAAGCCACTGAAAAAGGTTTTGGTTTTCTCGAAGTTGATAGCAAAACAAGCTTCTTTATCCCGCCTCCGTACATGAAGAAATGTGTGCACGGTGACAAGGTGATTGCCATCATTCGCACAGAGAAAGAGCGCGAAGTAGCAGAGCCTGAGGAATTGGTTGAACAAGGTCTTACTCGCTTTATTGCACGAGTTAAGCTTTTCAAAGGCCGATTGAACGTTGTTCCTGATCACCCGCAGCTCAAAAAACTGCAACTTAAAGCGAAAGCAATGAAGGGTCTAAACCCTGAAACGCTTAAAGAAGGTGACTGGGTTGTTGCTCATATCGTTCAACACCCATTAAAAGGTGACAACGGATTCTTGGCTCAGATCTCTGAGAAAATCACAGACGCTGACGACAAGATTGCACCTTGGTGGGTAACGCTGGCACAAAACGATCTACCAAACAGTGAGCCTGAAGGCATCGACAACTGGCTAATCAACGATGACGCCGATCTTGAACGTGTAGACATGACGCACGTCCCTTTTGTGACTATCGATGGCGAAAGCACAAAAGATATGGATGACGCGCTTTACGCGAAGAAGAAAGAGAACGGTGATTTTGAACTGACTATCGCAATTGCTGATCCAACGGCTTACATCTCTCCAGATGATGCGATGGATAAAGTGGCACGCGAGCGCGGTTTCACTATCTACCTTCCTGGTCGCAACATCCCAATGTTGCCTCGTGATCTTGCTGACAACCTATGTTCACTGATCGAGAACGAAGTTCGTCCTGCACTTTGCTGCACAGTAACGGTATCTAAAGGTGGCGTTATCGGTGATGACATTAACTTCTTCGCTGCAAACATCAAATCTCATGCTCGTCTTGCTTACGACAACGTATCAGACTGGCTAGAAACAGGTGCATCAGAGAAATGGCAACCATCAGAAGAGATTGCTGCAATTGTTTCTGATCTTCACCAATTTGCTCAAGCACGTTCAGCATGGCGCTCAGCAAACGCTGTTGTGTTCCCAGATCGCCCTGACTACCGCTTTGAACTGAGCGAAGATAACGATGTTGTCGCTATCCACGCTGACATGCGTCGTAGCGCAAACAAGCTGGTTGAAGAATCAATGATCAGCGCGAACATCTGTGCGGGCCGAGTACTAAAAGAGAGCTTCAACCAAGGTGTGTTTAACTGCCATTCTGGTTTCAAGGCTGAGAAAATCTCCGACGTTCTTGAACTGGTAAACCCGCAAGCGGAAACGCCGTTCACTGAAGAGCAAATCATTTCTCTAGAAGGTTTTGCTACTCTACGTCGTTGGTTAGGTTCTTTAGATAACAGCTACTACGACAACCGTATTCGTAAATTCCAAGCGTATAGCGAGATCAGCAATGAGCCTGCACCGCACTACGCGATGGGATTAGATATTTACGCAACTTGGACTTCTCCAATTCGTAAATATGGCGACATGATTAACCACCGTATGCTTAAAGCACACATCTTAGGTAAAGCGCCAATTCAAACACCAGATGAAACTATCGGTGATGAACTTGCCCTGCACCGCCGTCACCACGGCATGGCTGAGCGTAATGTTGGCGATTGGTTGTATGCTCGCACTCTAGCCAATGCTCCAGCAGAAGAAACTCGTTTCCAAGCTGAGATTTTCGATATTAACCGTGCAGGTATGCGTGTACGTTTACTTGAAAATGGTGCTGCTGCATTTATCCCTGGATCTCTCATTCTTAATAATAAAGAAAGAATAGAGTGCAACGGTGATATGGGTACTGTATCTATCGATAAAGAAATGGTATACAAACTGGGAGACGTTTTAGAAGTAGTTCTCTCTGAAGTTAATCAGGAAAACCGTAACTTAGTAGCAAAACCTACCCAAGTATTTGCGGACTTGCCTAGCGAGCCTGAAACGACAAACGAAACCGAAGCTTAAAGGCGTTAACAGCTACAGCTTTCAAGGTTACGGCTTTCAAGGTCAAAGCTATCAAGGTCAAAAGCTTCAAAGGTTCACTTCTAAAGGCGCTAATTATTAGCGCCTTTTTTGTAAATGTCTCATGCTTAAACAATACTTAAAAAAAACAATCAATAAGCAATCAATTTACAACGTCAAAGAAGCTCACTATGTCATCAATCACAGTTACTCAGTTCAGAAACTTCATTCCCAGGAGACGAGAACGTTATCCTGCCTCTAAAAACGGTATCTTTATAGTGTCGAAAGGCAGCATTTCTTTTGTATTGCCCAATGGTACTCAAGCCTCGTTGCAAGCGGGAGATTTCACCCTTTACAATTCTGGTCAGATTAAAGACATCACGGTTAACACTGAAAATGGCGAATTCAGCGCAACCTGCTTAGATTTTGATTTGGCTATCTTTCAAAAGTTCATTAATCAGTTCAGCGATTTAGAGTCCGCTCGAATCCCAGACAAGTACATTAAGTTCAATCAAACGGATACTGAGCTCTGTCAGTTGAAAGATCTCATCATGTCACTGGCCAACTCTTCTTCTCAGAATGACTACGCACTCACTCAATTAGGCTTAAGTTTGCTGTCTTTGATGGTGGAACAGTACCCAGCTCTATTGGCTATTATTGCTCGAGCTTCAAGGTTAACCGTGACCCAAAGAGTCATTCATTACATCGAGCAAAACATTGAAAACAATATCTCTTTGGATACGCTCGCCAGTTACATGGGAATGTCACCGGCTACGCTTAAACGTCGCTTATCGGCTGAAGATCTGTCGTTCTCAAACTTATTAAAGATAAAACGTATTGCTCATGCAGCCACTCAGCTAAGAACATCGGATAAGTCGATCACTCAAATCGCGTATGAGTCAGGCTTTAAAAGTGCCGCTCACTTCAGCACGGCCTTTAAAACGTATCACGGAAAAACACCAAAAGACTTCCGATCGCTAGTGGCACAAGCACAACTGCAGAGCGTAAAGCCGCAAGTTTAAAGAAACAAAGCGATAGATTGATGTGGACGTCTTAGTTGGGAACTGGTGTAAACCAAGTGGCTTCAATATTAAGCCACTTGGGTGTGGGATGAGATGATTTGGCTTTGGGATTCAGTGGTTGAGTTTTGATACTCATTGATTCAGCTTTGCGAGCAGGCCACCAGCAAACGTGAAAACAGAGTGACTATGACCAGAAGTACGATTTAGGGTCTTTTTCTATTTCCGCCAAAATAGCATCAAGATCCTTCGATTTAGGAAGGTACGGATACGGCCCCCAATTCACAGAGTCGGTTTCGACATCCCCTTCAAGCGGCACCATCACTAACCAACAAGACAGCGACTCATCAAAAGTCACGCAGACGATCTCGTTCGTATAATCACTGTGAGATGAGTCGAGTAGATAATGCGCCTGAGAAAACAGCACACCACCCTCACACTCTTCATATAGGGATTTGCCTAGCTCGACAGGTAAACTTCGATTTCGAGATGTACAGAGCCTCTCGGCCCCAATTAAAAGACGATTCAGCTCGATATGAATGACGGACATAACACCCCTTGTAACTTCATAGAAACTTCATAGAAACTTCTAAGTAGTGAATTCCTCTACTTAGCTTAGGACTCAACAAACATTTTAGCGAACAAGCGTAATCAAAATACCGGCCCTGCTCCCAGAAACGAATCTTGCTTTCGGAAACCCAGAAAGCTACGACTCATCAAGCGAACAGCTATACATCGAGAGTATGGAATTTCACAAAAGTGTCATATAACCGACCTATCATATGCGACAAATGTTATTAACTAGGAGTTGTTTATGTTACGAGTCGCGCTTGCCTCTCTTTTATCCTTAGCCCTGTCTTCTCATGCTGCTTTAGCACAAGAAACCACTATTTCGGGCTCCACTTCAGTATCACGAGTGATGGATGTATTAGCTGAGGAGTACAACAAGACTCACCCTGATAACTATATTGCGGTTCAGGGCATTGGTTCTACAGCAGGTATTACCATGGTTAATAAAGGTGTCTCTGACATCGGTATGAGCTCGCGTTATTTAACCGACCGCGAACAAGACGAGAAGTTGAAGGTATTTCCAATTGCCTTTGACGGCCTAGCTGTAGTAACTAACCGCTCAAACGCTGTAAGCAACGTTACACGTGAGCAGCTGTTCGATATCTACAAAGGCAAAATCACGAACTGGAAAGCTGTGGGTGGCGCAGATCAGCCTATCGCAGTTGTCACTCGCGAAGCGTCTTCTGGCTCACGCTATAGCTTCGAAAGCTTGCTTGGTTTAACGAAGATCATTAATGACCGTCTAGTGTCTGACATCAACCCAAATAACTTGGTTGTAAACAGCAACAGCATGGTTAAAACGATTGTTAACCATAACCCACACGCGATTGGTTTTATCTCTGTTGGTTCAATCGACCGTTCGATTAAAGCAATTACATTTGAAGGCGTAGAGCCAACATCTAAGAACATTGCTAACCACAGCTATGAATTGGCTCGCCCATTCTTGTTGCTGCACAAGACAGACTCAGTTTCTGACGAGAGCAAAGACTTCATCAAGTTCGTGAAGTCAAAGCAAGGGCAAGACCTTATCGAAGAGTACGGCTACACTCGCATTAAATAAGTGAGTGAGTTTTATCTTATGAAAAAAAAGAGAGAGCATTAAGCTCTCTCTTTTTTTTGGAATCTATATGGTTCGTTTAGAAGTGAAGTTGAATCACTGAAACGATCACAGCGCCAGGACGACGAATACCTTCGATTTCGACGCGAATTTCGCGTTCAATCTCTAGGCCTTTCTTAATTGGCGTTACTTTTGTTAGCGTACTTTTAGCACGAACATTACTGCCCGATTTAACAGGGTATGGGAAACGTACTTGGTTAAGACCAATGTTTACGACCATCTTCGCTGTTGGGAATTGAGACTTGTCAGGGTCAACACTGTCAGTCAATCGAGGAAGCAGAGATAAAGTTAAAAAACCATGTGCGATGGTTGTTTTGAACGGAGAGTCTGTTTCCGCTTTTTCAGGCTCAGTGTGAATCCACTGCATATCTTCAGTAACAAGGCCGAACTGGTTAATACGGTCTTGACTTACATTGATCCAGTCGCCAGTATGGATGACTTCACCGATCTGTTGATTAAGCTCATCAAACACAAGTTGTGCTTCTGGCTTAAGTACGATCGGCTGTTCCACCGGCATCTCTGGTGCATCTTCATTGACAGCAGGTTTGTGGTGATCACGAACCCACGCAAAGAAATGGCTATTTTGCGTACGATTAAGAAAGTCGCCCCAGTAATCTCTAAGAGCTGGAGACATCCATTGCATAAACTCTGAGTGTTGCGAAGACATGCTATCGCCTCGGTGTTTAAATAAATCAATGACTTTCATAAGAACCTCAATGCACAAAAAATTTCAATATAACTTCGTAATTTTGAAACACTTCACACTATTGTGCAAATGTTTTCGAGCATACAACCGTTAGCTGAACCTTGTTAAAATCATATTAAACATATACTTACCAATAAAACATCATTTTATTACAAAACCCAAATTAGAGTGTTAGCTCTATCACATGACAAACATTTGTTTATATAAAAGGCGTTCTTATTCATAAGTGGAATAAAAAAAGGCTTAGCGCAATGCTAAACCTTAGTTTTTACAAGGAATTAGTTTTCCGAGGGTTGGTCTTGTAAGAGACGAATCTTACAAGACACTCAATCCCCTATTCGTCATCAAGCGGAACCAGCTTGGTATTACCACCGTGTGCTTTCTCACGCTTACGTTGCACGAATGCGTAGAAGCCAGGGATTAGGAACGTACCCGCCAGTAACACACATAACAGGCCGCCGATCAGTGAAATACCCAAAGAGTTCTGACTCACGTGACCTGCGCCCGCAGCAAAGATAAGCGGGAAGATACCTAAGATGAACGACCAAGACGTCATGTTCACAGCACGGAAACGTAAAGTACCGCCCTTCACCGCCGCATCTTCAATCGGTGCGTCTTTCTCTTCACGCTCTACCTTTGCGAATTCCACAATCAAGATTGCGTTCTTCGCGGCCAAGGCTATCAAGAGAACCAAACCTATTTGTGCATAAAGGTTCAGCGGAGTGCCCGTTAGATTCAATGCCAAGAAGGAGCCTAAGGTTGCGACAGGTACCACGAGGATAATCGCAATCGGAATTGTCCAACTCTCGTATTGAGCCACCATAAACAGGTAGATGAAGATCAGAGCCAGTGCGAAAGCAAAGATCGCTTGGTTACCTGCTAGTACTTCTTGGTAAGCCATGCCTGTCCATTCGTACTGATACCCCTGAGGCAATACTTCTGCAGCTACGCGTTCCATTGCCGCAATCGCATCACCACTTGAGTAACCTTCTGCAGGTTGACCTTGAATCACGGCACTGCGGTACATGTTGTAACGCCATGCTACATCTGGTTCGAAGATCTGGTCGTAAGTCACCAATGTGCTTAACGGGATCATCTCGCCATTAGACGAACGAACGTGGAATCGTTGTAGGTCATCCATGCTGCTACGGTGTTCACTGTCAGCTTGCATGGTTACGCGGAAGTTTTTACCAAACATGGTGAAATCATTCACGTACAGAGAACCTAAGTTACCTTGTAGTGTTTGGAAGATTTCCGACAACGGAATACCAAGTTGCTGCGCTTTCTCACGGTCAATGTCGACATAGTAGTGCGGTACATTGGCACGGAAGGTACTGAATGTATGTGAAATCTCGGGCTGTTTAGCGGCCTCTGCAATCACGTCATTCATAACCATCGCTAGATCAGTTCGGCTACGACCTAATGTATCTTCAAGAACGAATTCAAAACCAGACGCTGCACCCATACCCGGTACTGCTGGAGGCCCCATCGCAAACACGACAGCTTGAGGAAGTTCAGTCGCAGCACGACCATTAATACGCTGTGAGATAGCCTGAGCAGAGTGTTGACCATCCAGTGCATTACGCATGTCCCAATCGTGAAGCTTGATGAACATTGACGCACCATTCGACGCAGAAGCGCCCGTCATAAATGCGTAGCCGTTAACCAGTGTTACGCCATCAACACCCGGCTCTTGTTCAACCATTTCAAGCAGCTGCTTAGTCACTTCTTCGGTTCGAGACAAGGATGCCGCGTCAGGAAGCTGAACGTTAACCAGCAAAATGCCTTTATCTTCTTGAGGTACAAACGCCGTAGACGTTGTCTTCGCAAAATAAGTCACAGCCGCCAAAGCCACAAAGAAGAAAGTGAACAGCAGAACGCCTTTCTTAACTAAGAAGCCAGCCACTTGACCGTATTTGTTAGTAACAGACTCTAGACCACGGTTAAATGCTTGGTACCAACGCGCCGTGTTACCACCACCCTGCTTAAGAACCAGTGAACACAATGCAGGTGATAGCGTTAATGCGTTAATTGAAGAGATAACAACCGCGATACAGATAGTCAGAGCGAACTGACGGTACATGATGCCAGTAATACCAGGAAGCATTGCAACAGGGATGAATACCGCAAGTAGAACCAAGGTCGACGTAATGATCGGCCCCGTTACTTCTTTCATCGCAATAAGCGTGGCTTTACGCGGTGAAATGGTTGGGTCTTTAGCCATTGTGGTATCAACGTTCTCGATAACCAAGATCGCATCATCTACTACGATACCAATCGCTAGTATCAAACCAAACAGGGTTACCGTGTTGATAGTGAAACCCGTCATCTGCATGATGGCAAACGTACCAATCAAAGATACCGGAATCGCAACTACAGGAATCAAGGTTGCACGCGCACTACCCAAGAACAGGTACGTTACCGCAATAACCAGCAAGATGGCTTCGATTAAGGTCTTTACTACCCCTTTGATCGACTCAGCAACAAACAGTGTAGTGTCGTAACTTGCTTCATACGCCACGCCTTCTGGGAAGTTCTTGCTTAAGTTTTCCAGCATCGCCATCACAGCTTTGCCACTTTCCAGCGCGTTAGCGTCTGATTGAAGTGACAGCGTTACGATCGACGCATCTTGACCACGGTATTTACCATTACCGTCGTAGAACTTTTTACCAAGCTCAACACGTGCAATGTCTTTTAAGTAAACCGTTGAACCGTCTTGAGTTGCACGAAGAACAACATTTTCAAACTCATCAGCTGTTTCTAATCGGCCTTTTGTTACCAAGTTGAACTGCACTTCTTGTGCGTTGTTATAAGGTGCAGCACCAATACGGCCTGCAGCAACTTGAACGTTCTGCTCTGCCAACGCGCGATTCACGTCTGAAGTGGTGATATTGAGGTTAGCCATTTTCTCAGGATCTAACCAAACACGCATCGCGTATTCACCACCACCCAACACGTTAACTTCACTGATGCCCTTCACACGAGCCAGTTGGTCTTTAATGTTTAGGTTAACGTAGTTGATCAAGAATTGATCGTCGTACTCACCGTTTGGCGAATAGAAGTTCAATACCATCAAAAGGTCTGGTGAACGCTTTTTAACGGTGACACCCACCATTCGAACTTCTTGCGGAAGCTTCGATTCGATTTGAGCAACTCGGTTCTGAACGTTGACCTGAGCCATATCTGGGTCAGTACCAACATCAAAGGTCACATTAAGGTTGTATGAACCATCGTTAGCGCTTTTAGAAGACATGTAGATCATATCTTCAACGCCGTTAACCGACGTTTCTATGGGGTCGGCTATCGCCTGTTCCACCACTTCAGCACTTGCGCCCGTGTAGAATGCCGACACACTGACCGACGGTGGACTAATTTTTGGATATTCAGCCACTGGCAAGATAGCGAGAGAAATCGCACCCGCCAGCGTTAAGATTATGGATATAACAAGGGCGAACTTAGGCCTTTGAATAAAGAAACGACTTAACATAAATAGTCCCCTTACTCAGCTTGTTCAGCAGAAGCTTGAATACGAACAGACATACCATTACGTACACGCTGTAGGCCTTGAGTGATGACTGCGTCGTTTTTCTCTAATCCAGAATGAACAATCACACCACCTTCAACCTGACGACCCATTTCGATGTTTCTGCGCTCAGCAACGGGTTCGGCTTCTCCTTCAACTAATACCATCACGAAGTCGCCTTCGAGGTCGGTTTGCACTGCACGACGAGGAATAGTCACAACATCAATAGGTTGTTTTTCACGTAGATCAACGCGAACGTGTTGGCCTGGAAGTAGTTGCTGATTCGGGTTATCAGCAATCGCACGCATCGCGATCGTACCAGTATTAAGGTTGATACGGTTGCCCAAGAAGTCAAGCTGACCTAGATGTTCGAACGCTTCACCGTTCTCAAGCATGATCTGAACTTCAACACCTGCAGAGTCGCTGCTGCCATCGCCTTCGATGCGGTCCATACCCAGCTCAATACGCTCACGCTCACTGATGCTGAACGATGCATGGATTGGGTCTAGGCTAACCAAAGTTGTCAGAACACCTGAAGACGGTGAAACTAGGTCACCTTTACTTACTTTAGTGTCACTGATTCTTCCAGAGAAAGGCGCGATAATTTTGGTGTGAGAAAGTTGGACATTCGCGGCGTTTAACTGAGCTTGGCTTGCTTCTAACTGTGCTTGAGAACCTAATAGGTTTGCCGTTAATGCATCAAATTCAGATTGAGAAATACTGCCCTTAGGAAGTAGGTTCTTACCACGATTGAAATCAAGTTCGGCTTTTTTAAGGTTGGCATTCGCTTGAGCAACAGCCGCTTTCGCGCTTGCTACTTCTGCTTCAAATGATGAAGGCTCAATTGAGTAAAGCAATTGCCCCTTCTCGACCATTTGGCCTTCTTTGAAATGGCGGCTTTGCAGGTAGCCAGAAACTTGTGCAGTAATTGCCGTGTCTTCAACGGCTTCAATACGACCGATGTACGACTTACTTTGTTGGTGAGAAACGACGCTAACATCCTGTACAGCTACGAGAGGTAAAGGCGCTTGCTTGGCATTCTGAGCATCTTGCCCACATCCAGCAAGAATAAGAGAGCTTGCAAGAGCAGTAAGGATCAACTTTTTACGCATGGTTATACCGTCACTTATTAGTATTTGAACAGCATAAAATTTACGTAACACCTCTGTTACCATTGTCCGAGGAATATCAATTATAACTGGCCAAAGTGTATCAATATGTTAATTGAAACCAAGTGCTTATAAAGTGATTACAAACACGCTACAATTCCTAAGTAAATCAATCTCTCAGCTTTTGTTCTCTATGGATATTGTCTAACATAATGTATTGTCAGACAGATAAGCATTCACATTTAATTGTTAAGGAATTCTCATGATTTCAAAATGGGCTAAACGTTTCTATCAAATGGCGGAATTGGTCGGTTCTTGGAGTAAAGATCCTTCAACTCAAGTCGGCGCCGTAATCACTAAGCACAACCGCATTGTTTCTGTTGGTTTTAATGGCTACCCACATGGCGTGTCTGATAGTGCGGATACTGATGACAGAGAGATGAAGTACCTCAAGACACTTCACGCTGAAGAAAATGCGATCTTATTCGCCAAGCGTGATTTGGACAGCTGTGAAATCTGGGTGACTCATTTCCCTTGTCCAAACTGTGCAGCAAAAATCATCCAAACAGGTATTTCAGCAGTACATTGCCCAGAGCAAAGTGAGGATTTCCTTTCTCGCTGGGGCGACAAGATTAAAGTTAGCCAAGATATGTTTGAGCAAGCTGGTGTACAAGTGGATTGGTTACCACTCGCTGACCTAGATTAAGCTAACAAATAGCAAGAACAAAAAAGCCGAGAGTCGATAGTATCGCTCTCGGCTTTCTTATGTTTGGACTTATAGTTTGGACGCTATAGTTTAGAGACTATAGCTTGGTCACTGTAAACTGATGAGCAAACTAAGCGCTCGTTGGGAATGCTTCCGCGTACGCTTCCATAAAGTCTTTACGAATCTCTTGCTCTAGATGAACCGCCTTCTCGGTTGGACAGAAAATCATAAAATGGACTTCTTGCTCACCTGTCGAACTGCTTGTGATATGGATGTGAGGCTCAGAACCCGGAAGGTCAACACCAGCGTGCTTTTCGATCACACCGTTGTAACGGCGAGCAACATCGATAAACTCTTCGCAATGCTCTTCAATTTTCACAATAAGACCCGGCACCATAGGGTATAGGTTTACAAAGTCTTTCACCGTCACAAAAAAGTTATGATAAACATAGCGCTTCATAAAGTTGAGGTTCTTTACCGGATAGGTGAAGAACATACTATTAGGCAGCGTGGCTGTCTTACCAGTGAAGTGATATTGCCCATGATACAAATCGATTTCTTGAATCACAGTCGCCATCAAATTGTGCTCAATCACCTCACCGCTTATTTTACCCACTTCGATCCAGTCGCCGATTCTAAATGAGCGAGAACTCGCACGCTGAATAGAACCGGTGAAACACAAAATGATCTCTTTTGAAGCCACTACTATCGCAACAGCAATGGCCGTGACAGATAGCGCAAACTCGCTGATTTCGGATTTCCACAACACAAATAACGTTACAACAATAATCGCGAATGTGCCGTTTTTGGTTCGTGACATCCAGTTACGTTGGTCTTCACTAAGCAAAGCAACATCACCTCTTATTTGAGATAAGGTGATTCGGCGAATGATTAAAATAATAGTGATAATCAACGCACTAAAAATAAACTTATGAGCGAGTAGAAAATCAATTACTTGCCACACTTTTTCCATTACTTATTCCTTAGCATTACAACGACGAGCTTTACAACGATTAGCGGAGACTTCACTATGAAAAAGCGCTCAACTCCTGAGCGCTCGTTTACAATCTGGTATTAGCCTAGCTAAGGCTATCATTTTATCTTGGCAGAAGTAATAAATTGACCAAAAGTTTCACACCAAATCACAACCGTATTAAATCGATTAAGATCAGTACCTTCGGGAAGCTCAACCATAAAACGGTCGAATGTTTTCACATCTCCGACTCTCAGTAACTCGCTCTTGCTGTCATTGAAAGCTTGCTCGGTTTCAATGAACTTAGGTGAGAGGTAGACCTTGTAATCAGGCCCCGGCGCCAATTCACCTTCAAAAGCGATCGCACTTTCAGACACAGAAACGATACCTTCTCCCCAGTGCAAGAAGTCACTGTCTTGTCGATCTTTAGTGAACTCACCCGTGTAGATAGCCTGCTCACTGATCGCTTCAACAGAACTTGAGGAAGGAGAATCAGGCTCAATCAAGATAGGTAATGCGTAAACACCCAGCCCAAAACCAAAAGCACCCACGGCTAAGTGGGTGCAAAGTAAAACTAACTTTTTCATTGCGTACTCCCTTATGCTTAAAGAGAGTATTATTGAATACTCTCAAAAAAAACAAAGAGATATCGTGCTAAAGGCCGCTATTTTTGGTAGTGAACGGCTGTGCGTTGTGACAGTTCAACAATCACTTTAACCGCCTGTTCCATGCCTTGAATGGTAATGAACTCATGAATACCGTGGAAGTTGTAGCCACCAGTAAAGATATTCGGACATGGTAGCCCCATGAAAGATAAACGAGCACCGTCTGTACCACCTCGGATTGGTTTAACCATTGGCTCGACATTGCACTCAATCATCGCCTGCTTGGCCAATTCAATAATATGTTGATGCGGTTCAACCATCTCTTTCATGTTGAAGTAGCTATCGGTTAGCACCAGCTCAACACGGCCTTTCTCAAGGCGCTCATTCAGCTCATCGACTTTCTGTTGCATGAATGCCTTACGTGCTTCTACACCCTCACGTTCAAAATCACGGATGATGTAACCCAGCTCAGAGCGAGCCACACCCATTTCCGCCGATTTCAGGTGGTAGAAGCCTTCATAACCTTTTGTGCACTCTGGTGTTTCTTGCGCAGGCATCATCAATTGGAATTGCGCTGCAATGTTCATCGAGTTCACCATTTTATCTTTTGCGGTGCCCGGGTGAACGTTCACGCCATGACAGATAACATCGGCGCTCGTGGCATTGAAGTTCTCAAATTCCAACTCCCCTACTGGGCCACCATCGATGGTGTACGCCCACTCGGCGCCAAATTTTTCAACGTCAAACAGGTTCGCACCGCGACCAATCTCTTCATCCGGCGTGAAACCAATGCAGATGTCGCCGTGTTTGATGTCTGGATTCGCTTTCAGGTAAGCAATTGCACTGATGATTTCAGCGATGCCCGCTTTGTTGTCGGCACCAAGCAGAGTTGTGCCGTCAGTCGTAATCAGGTCGTGACCGTGTAAAGAATCAAGATCTGGATACTGGCTTGGGTTCAAACTCTCGCCACTTTCCCCTAATTCAATCGTTCCACCTCGGTAATCTTTAATCACTTGTGGTTTCACGTTGGCGCCTGATGCGTCAGGAGCGGTATCCATGTGCGCCACAAAGCCAATCGCAGGCACATCGTAATCGACATTCGACGGCAGTTTCGCCATCAAGTATCCATTGTCATCTAAAGACACATCAACTAAGTCTAATGCCACCAATTCTAACTTTAAGGCTTCAGCAAAGGTAATTTGACCCGGTGAACTTGGGCATTGCTGATTAGAAGGATCGGATTTGGTATCAAAAGTAACGTAATTCAGAAAACGTTCTACAAGCTTTTCCATAATTCATCTCACCATGGATTAAGTAATTGATTTACTGACTTAATTATTATGTCGATAAGTGATACATCGTTAAATAAATACGAGCACAGAGTCAGTAGCGAGGGTTTTCATCTTACGCCCCTGACCATGTATGTAATTGCTCTAAATCATTATTGTGCGAAATTAGATGCGCTTCCTATACTTGAAAACAGAGGGTTTCGTCAGTTCAACATTGCATACGGATGATAAGAGATCGCTTTGTACGCATTCTACGCCCTCCGCTCTCAGCCTAACAAAAGTACAAAGTGGATGATGATCACAATTTATCCTTGATGCAGAATCTGTCATACGTTACACGGAGACACAGTTATGACGATTAATAAATATTTCATTTTCTCTCCTCAAGCCTCTGAGGAAACGCTTCGACCAGTATTAACTGAGAAAGAAGTTCAAAGGCAGGAAGCTCTAAGACAGGCGCAGATCCAGGGTGGATTAGACACAAACGCGACCTCGTAACTCAATGAATACCTAGCACTATTAAGACCCCTATAAAAAAGCTCTACGCTCTATCCGGTAGAGCTTTTTTATTTTTGATCTGTTCTCCTCTCCCCCACTCCCAAACAAGCTGAACATTAAACCTTCGCTCATTGCTTGTTGTTCTTCACTTCTCGATCACCAATTGGCTCATAGTTTCTCGCGAATGTATTTTCACGCATTGCACACACTAGCTTGCAGCGCTGAGAAATGACTCACTAAACTCCCCGATGCCATACCTTGTCGTGTCATTTTGTGCTAATAATTCATATTCGTTTTCATTCCTCATTCGCCCTCTTTTCAAAACTATAATGCGAGTACCAGAGAACCTAACCACAGGAACCCCGAATTCAATGGAATATTCAAAGCTAGGAAGTAGTCAAATTCCCGTTTCCCGTATCTGTCTTGGCAGCATGACTTGGGGGCTACAAAATACGCAGCAGCAAGCCGACCAACAGATCGAATACGCATTAAGCCAAGGTATTAACTTTATCGATACTGCAGAGATGTACGCGGTTCCACCTTCTCCAGATACCTACGGAAAAACAGAAGCGATCATTGGTAACTGGTTATCGCGTAACCCACAGCGTCGACAAGAGTTGATCATTGCGAGCAAAATTGCCGGGCCAGGGCTTCCTTGGGTTCGAGATGGTGGGCCGATAACAGGTGAAGCCGTGATCGCAGCCGTTGATGCATCATTAAAACGCCTACAAACAGACTATATCGACCTTTACCAACTTCACTGGCCAAATCGCACTACACCTCACTTTGGTAAGCATTTCCCGAATCACATTCGATTAGTGATATTGACCGAAAGCAGCATGAAGCTGAGATGTTGGAAATCCTACAAGCACTGGCAAGCTGTATTAAGGCGGGTAAAATTCGCCATGTCGGGCTTTCAGATGATTCTACTTGGGGCATTAACACTTACCTCAAGCTGAGTGAAAAACACGATTTGCCACGTATGGTTTCGATTCAGAATGAATTTAGCCTACTGCACGCAAAAGACTGGCCATATCTGATTGAGAACTGTGTGCATGAAGATGTCGCTTACCTGCCATGGTCACCTTTAGCTGCAGGCATGTTGAGTGGAAAGTACATCGATGGCGCAAGACCGGAAGGCAGCCGTTGGACTTACATGCAACGTAAAGGCATTTTCCGTGACACTGAATCTGCCAACGAAGCGGTTAAAGGCTATGTTGAAGTAGCAAACGCTCATGGATTTACTCCGAGCCAACTGGCATTGGCATGGTGTAATCAAGTTGATGGGGTGACGTCCACCATCATTGGTGCAACTACGATGGAGCAGCTAAAAGAGAACGTAGCCGCTTTCAGTAAACCGCTATCAGAAGAGATCCTGACTGATATCAACACAGTATTTAAACGCTACCCGGCTCCGTATTAGGCTGTCAGTTCAACTTAACTTAGGTGAGTAAATCCCATAAGAGCGCGCTATTTAGTGCGCTTTTCTTTTTTAAGTAGGTTGCTTTTGCTTTTTATATGGATCGCATTGAGTCATCACGCTTTTGGTTCGCTAACCTTTGCTCTATAATGCGCGGGCTTATATCTAGGATAAAAACATGATTTCAAAAAACCAATTAAAACTCCTTCGTGCTTTGGGCCAAAAGAAACAACGTAAAGCCCACGGCCTGTTTCTAGTTCAAGGTGAAAAGAACGTTCTTGAGCTGTTCAATAGTGACTTAGTCGTGAAGAACGTCTTTGCTACCGCTGATTTCTTATCTGAAAATCATGCTTCACTGATTGAGTTTGATTGTGTTGAAGCCTCGCTGGATGATCTAACCAAAGCAAGTACTTTGGTGAGTAACAATGCCGCGATTGCAGTTGTTGAGATCCCAACGTTTGAACTACCAGAAGCAACAGGACTGATGATTGCGCTTGATGGCGTTTCAGACCCTGGCAACCTAGGTACGATTATTCGCGTAGCAGACTGGTATGGCATCAAGCATATCGTTGCGAGCAGTGATTGCGCAGACCCATACAACCCTAAAACTATCAGCGCGACTATGGGCAGCTTTGGCCGAGTACACGTAAGTCAAACTGACTTACCAGCTTACTTAGAGCAAGCGAATCTACCGGTTTACGGTGCATTTTTGGAAGGCGAAAGTGTTCATAAGACTGACTTCACTGCAAATGGCATTTTGCTGATGGGCAGCGAGTCTCACGGTATTCGTGAACACGCCGCTAAATACGTGACAGATAAGATTACGATTCCAGCATTCGGTGGCGCAGAGTCTTTGAACGTTGCAATGGCGACTGGCATCATTCTCGACAACATGCGTCGTCAGCACAGCTAGACCTCTAAGCTAACTAGCTAATCGACAGTGTTCAGATATTAAAAAAGGCGTATTGATTAAATCAGTACGCCTTTTTATTTGAGTTCTTTTCAACAATTACTTTTCTAGCATTGCCAACTTATCACACACACCATTCCACTTTTCAGCGTCATCCATTGGTGCTTTTACTTCCGTTTGCACAGGCCAAATCTCAGCGAGCTCTGCGTTCACTTCGATGAAGATCTTTTGATCTTCTGGCAGTTCGTCTTCTTGGAAGATCGCTTGAGCATCACATTCAGGTACACATAAACCACAATCGATACATTCGATCGGGTTAATTACCATGAAGTTTGGGCCTTCATGGAACGCATCTGCGGGACACACTGCCACACAGTCTGTGTATTTACATTGAATACAATTATCGCCTACGACAAATGCCATGATGCTCTGCTCTATAAGTTAGTCAAAATTGAAGAATGGGGATAATACTCATCCCAAAGCAAAATTCAACATCATACGGCTCTAATATCGTGTCTATTTGCTCCATGTTTCCAAATTAGTATGACAGATAAATCAATTTCTCGTAAAATGCGCGCCATTGTGAGCTTATCGCTTCTTTGAACATCAGCGTTTCCATCAAACTCTGTATTAAGAAACGATCTAGCTAAGACACCTATAAAAACGAGACATCGAAATGATACGTTTAACCGAAATTAAACTCCCACTAGACCATGAAGAGTCTGCTATTCAAGACGCTATTGAAGCGAAACTTGGTATTAACTCTGATCAGGTACTCTCTTTTAATATCTTTAAACGTGGCTACGATGCTCGTAAGAAATCAAAGATCTTACTTATCTACACGCTTGACGTTCTCGTTGAAAACGAAGCTGAGTTGTTAGAACAATTCATTAGCGACCCGCACGTAAAAGTGACTCCTGATATGGAGTACAAGTTTGTTGCTAAAGCGGTTGAGAACCAAACTGAGCGCCCTGTGGTTATCGGTTTTGGCCCATGTGGTCTATTCGCTGGCCTAGTGCTTGCTCAAATGGGTTTCAACCCAATCATCGTTGAGCGTGGTAAAGAAGTTCGTGAGCGTACGAAAGATACCTTTGGTTTCTGGCGTAAGCGTACGCTGAACACAGAATCAAACGTACAGTTTGGTGAAGGCGGCGCAGGTACTTTCTCTGACGGTAAGCTGTACAGCCAAGTTAAAGATCCAAAGCACTACGGCCGTAAAGTAATTGAAGAGTTCGTTGCTGCGGGTGCACCAGAAGAAATTCTATACGTAAGTAAGCCGCACATCGGTACCTTTAAACTGGTTACCATGATCGAAAAGATGCGCGCTTCTATCATTGAACTTGGTGGCGAAATCCGTTTCAGCACTCGTGTTGACGACGTTCATATGGAAGATGGTCAAATCACTGGCCTAACGCTTTCTAACGGTGAAGAGATCAAATCTCGTCACGTGGTATTGGCTGTTGGCCACAGTGCTCGTGACACGTTTGAAATGCTGTACGATCGTGGCGTTTACATGGAAGCGAAGCCTTTCTCTGTTGGTTTCCGTATCGAACACAAGCAATCGATGATCGATGAAGCTCGTTTCGGTAAGAACGCAGGCAACCCAATCCTAGGTGCTGCGGACTACAAACTCGTTCACCACTGTAAGAATGGCCGCACTGTATACAGCTTCTGTATGTGCCCAGGTGGTACTGTGGTTGCTGCAACGTCTGAAGAAGGCCGCGTAGTAACGAACGGCATGAGCCAATACTCTCGTGCAGAACGTAACGCAAACAGCGCGATCGTTGTAGGTATCGACCCAGAGCGTGATTACCCAGGTGACGCACTGGCTGGTATCCGTTTACAACGTGAACTAGAAAGCGGCGCTTATGTTCTTGGTGGTGAAAACTACGATGCACCAGCTCAAAAAATCGGTGACTTCTTGAAAGGTCGCGATCCAAGTGCAATCGGTGAAGTACAACCGTCATTCACGCCGGGTATCCACCTGACTGATATTTCAAAAGCGCTGCCTGATTTTGCTATCGAAGCGATTCGTGAAGCAATCCCAGCGTTCGAGAAGAAGATCAAAGGTTTCTCTACGCCAGACGGCCTACTTACCGGTGTTGAGACACGTACGTCTTCTCCTGTATGCATCAAACGTGGCAAAGACTTCCAAAGCATCAACCTTAAGGGCTTCTTCCCGGCTGGTGAAGGTGCAGGCTACGCAGGCGGTATCCTGTCTGCTGGTATCGACGGCATTAAGGCCGCAGAAGCGCTAGCACTATCAATGGTAGAGCAGAACCAAGCTGAGAAGATTGAGATCGCTTAAGCGCTTTCGATAAAGCAAAGCTAGATCGCGATCAACCAAAACTAAAAATCCAGTGTCTTGTCGACACTGGATTTTTTTATGTGCATGTGACTAGCGGTACACAAGCAACATGGTAGAATGCCGCCATTAATCTTATCCTTGTATAAGATTGTTAAACCTTTCCATCGCTATTTAGCCAAATCATACCGAGAAACTTATGCCATTTTCCAAGCTTGGATTAAGCTCACCTATTGTTAAAGCCGTTGCAAAACAAGGCTATGAAAAGCCAACCTCTATTCAAGAAAAAGCAATTCCGATTGTTCTTTCTGGTAAGAACCTTATTGCTGCAGCACAAACAGGTACAGGTAAAACTGCGAGCTTTGTTCTCCCTATCTTAGAAATGCTAAGCAAAGGTGAAACGCAGCGTAAAAAACGTATCCGCGCAGTTATCCTGACACCAACGCGTGAGCTGGCAGTTCAGGTTGAACAGAACATTACTAAGTACGCGAAGTTCCTAAACCTAACATCATTAGCGATGTACGGTGGCGTATCTTACCAACACCAGAAAGATCGCCTGATTGAAGGTGTCGACATTCTTGTGGCAACACCAGGTCGTTTGATCGACATGTACGGACAACGTGCCATTCACTTTGATGAAGTTGAAGTTCTGGTTCTAGATGAAGCTGACCGCATGCTAGACATGGGTTTCATTGAAGACATCAACAAGATCATCGCGCGTCTACCACAAGACATCCAAAATCTACTGTTCTCAGCAACGCTTTCAACGCCAGTGCGCGCGCTAGCGAAAAGTGCTATCAGCGAAGCGGAAGAGATTTCGATTGCCAAGACAGATGCGTCTAAAGCGAACATTGAGCAATGGTTAGTTACCGTAGATAAAGACCGTAAGTCAGCACTATTGAGCCACATGATTACCGAAGGCAACTGGGACCAAGCGCTTATCTTTATCGAAACCAAGCACGGCGCTGCTAAGTTGGTTGCTCAACTTGAGAAACGTGGTATTCAAGCGGAAGCTTTCCATAGTGGACGTAGCCAAGCGATTCGTGAAAAAATCTTGGCTGACTTCAAGAAAGGTCGTCTAAAGTACTTAGTCGCGACGGGTGTTGCTGCTCGTGGTATCGATATCGACAACCTAAGCCGCGTAGTAAACTACGACATGCCTTTCCCAGCGGACGACTATGTTCACCGTATTGGTCGTACAGGCCGTGCTGATGCGTCTGGCGAAGCGATATCTTTCCTATCGAAAGATAACTTCAAAAACCTGTGCATTATTGAAAAGCGTCTGGGTCACTTGATTGAACGTCGCGTTGTTGAAGGTTTCGAACCACGCAAAGAAGTGCCAATCTCAGTATTGAACTTCGTTCCTAAGAAGAAAAGAGAACAGCAACAAGACTAAGTAATTTCAGCGACAGAAAATGCAAAGTTGCATTAACCAAAAGAAAAGTCGCATTAGCCAAAATGAAAATAAAACGAAGCCCTATGCGGCTTCGTTTTGTTCTTTGATACACAGATAAAACAGAGGTATGAGATGATTACTCCTATCGCAACGAGATTAACCCGCGGCCAAGACCTAAAGCTTGAGATCCAAAGGTTAGTGACCACACACAACATCTCGGCAGGCTCTATCGCTTCTTGTGTCGGTTGTGTCTCTCAACTCAATATTCGTTTAGCTAATGCGAACAACACCAAGCTAATCACAGCTCCGTTCGAAATTGTGTCTCTTATGGCGACGCTAACCCCAAACCACCAGCATGTTCATATATCCGTTGCTGATGAGAATGGCAACGTGATTGGTGGGCATTTGCTTGAAGGGACGATTATCGCAACCACCACTGAACTTATCGTTCACCGCTACGATACTTTGACCTTCAGCAGAGAGCACGACGATTCGACGGGTTACACTGAACTTACTATCGGCACTAGCAAATAACTGATTGACCCATAGCAACACCAAACGCCCCATACAAAGCGATACTACCAAACAGCAATTAGGAAACACGATGGCTCCAAACTCCGCAGATTCCGTTATCGTTCTCGATTTCGAGACCACAGGCTTATCACCAAATATGGGCGACCGAGCGATTGAGATCGGTGCGGTTAAACTCGTTAACGGCGAAGTCGTCGACACCTTCCAGCAGCTCATGAACCCGGGATTTCGTGTGAGTGGATTCATTGAAGGTTATACCGGAATCAGTAACCGTATGTTAAGCACAGCGGCCAGTTGTAGTGAAGTGATGGATGAGTTTGCAGACTTCATTCAAGACAGCCAACTTGTCGCTCACAATGCCTCATTTGATAAGCGCTTTCTTGATGCGGAATTAGATAATATTGGTCGCGATTACAATGGACAGTTCGCTTGCTCAATGTTGATAGCTCGTCGTCTAATCCAAGACGCACCAACTCATAAGCTAGGCGACCTTGTGCGTTTCAAAAATATCGACAACGACGGTACTTTCCACAGAGCGTTAGCCGATTCAGAAATGACAGCAAGGTTGTGGTTATTAATGATCGATGAGCTGCAGAGTGACCACGGTATTCCACAGCCGAGCTTCCAATTGATGCAGAAAATATCGAAGACAGCCAAAGGTTCGATTCCAAAACTACTGATGAGCAACAGGGGTTAGGTTCCGAAATTCACCTTAAAGTGGGATGAAAGGCTAGCTCGACAATAACCGCTAGCCTTTAAAAGGGACGCTCTACTCTTGCAATGACTTCAACGTTCCTTTGAGGCTTTCTAATTCATTCATAAAATACGCCCACTGCTTGTTACTGCTGGTCGCGGCGATATCTACTAAAAACTTGGCTGATGTTTCCATATTTTGGTTGAGTTGTGACTCAAGTTCATCAGGATAATAAGCTTCATTGTTTAAAAGCAACTTCATGATAATCGGCTGAGCAATATGCAGATCGCTCTTCTTTGCCATCAGCGTCGTTAGCTCTTGATAGGTGTTGTTTTGATATTGTCGCCAACTGCTATTGGTATTTACCCACTCTTTAGACCAAGCCAAAATAATCTGTTTTTGTTCTTTCGATACTGAACCTAACCACCGTTCTGCGCGCTCTTCAATTCTGCTTCGGTATCGCTCTCTCGAATCGGCATCGTTCAACGACAACCTTTCTTCATAATAGTCTTGCTGCTTTTCACGAAAGTTCTTTAAAAACTCCCTGTCTTGCTTAGGGCTAAGCTGCATACTCAAGGCGTAAATATCTGGAGCGAACTTATTGACGATTGAGCGAATATGCTCTTTCGTTTCTTCACTTTGGCCAACAATAAAAGCGGGATTCATATCCGACCGTTCTACGTTTTGAATCGCTTCTAATTGCGAAATATACAGAGGTAGCTGAGTTTCTTTATGCCATTTCTGTAATATATCTAATCGCTCTTCAAGCTCTGATTCTTGGCTATTTGAGAGGGAAACAAAATCTTCTATATAGCTAACGACAAACCAACCTATATTGTTATAGGCGAACTTGGTCCCGCACCCAGTAAATAGAAAACAGATCACTAAAACTAACCACCGGCACTTTCTCATTCTACCCTCTCACGACATTCAACAAAGCCACAAACCGATTAACTCATCCCTTTAAGGTTAGCCCAGTTTTTATAACGCTAATTCTAGCTCTTATAAAAGTAGTCTTAATAAACAGTGGTCGTAAAAACTTTGAGATAAATTGAGACCCAAACTTGCTAATCTAGCTATTTAGGCAAATGATTAAACTAAAAATAATTAATGGCAGTGATGTAACTTGATTTTATTACTCATTTGACGTGATACGAGCCCTATAAATGAGTTGGGTTGACGTATTTAAAATGATTGATATTTGGGAGGGAAGCTATGGCCGCTATTCCTGATCATACAAGCGATTTAGAATATGAGCTTTGTTATTTTGACGATGGATCAATAACCACAATCACGATATTCGTTCACAATCGACAGGAAGCGATGACTTGGTATCTTAGCGAAGGAAAACATATCAACGATCTTTATTCGATAAGACCCGATGAATAATGCTTTGGTATAGAGGACTAGGTCGATAAACCTAAGATAAGAAACTTAAGTGGCATTTTGTGGAACACCCTTTACTGCAATGCCATTAATTAGCAATGTCGTTAATTAGACATATCGCAGCAAAGGGATTCAGTCTCGAATTACTTCAGGATTCGGGCGCGGAATTGACGACCCTTCATTTTACCTGATTCGATTTTGTTCAGTGCTTTTTTAGCCACAGATCTTTCTACCGCTACGTAAGCACGCATTGCAAACAGATTGATCTTACCTACTGATTTACCATCAATGCCGCCTTGGCCCGTCAGTGCGCCAAGAATATCACCAGCACGAAGCTTAGCTTTCTTACCGCCATCAATTTGGATGGTAACCATGTTTGAGTAGTACGGCTTAGCAATTGGTTTTGCTGGCAGTTCAGATGGCTCGATTGGCATGTCCATGTACTCATCAATTTGAGCAACACGGTACATCTCTTTTTCGCTAAAGAAGCTGATCGCTACGCCTTTGCTTCCTGCACGGCCAGTACGACCAATACGGTGTACGTGAACTTCAGGGTCGCGAGACAATTCAAAGTTGAACACAGCATCTAGGTTATCAACATCAAGACCGCGAGCCGCAACGTCTGTCGCCACTAGAATCGAGATGGTTTTGTTTGAGAACTGAACCAAAGCTTGGTCACGTTCACGCTGTTCCATGTCACCATGAAGTTCGATAACACTGAAACCGCGGTGGCTTAGCTCATCGTTTACGTTCTGCACTTCTTTCTTAGTGTTACAGAACACAACCGCAGACTCCGGTTGGTGATGAAGTAACAGCAACTCTAGAGCGTCATCACGAGCTTCAGAACCTTCTAACTTGTAGAAGTGTTGTTGGATGCTTGAGTGATCGTGTGTTGATTCAACCTTCACCATTTCTGGATTGCGCATAATGCGGTCTGCAACAGATTTGATCTGTTTAGGGAAAGTCGCACTGAATAGCAGAGTTTGGCGTTCTTTTGGCGCCGCTTCAATCACAACATCCAAAGCGTCTTGGAAACCCATCTCTAGCATGCGATCCGCTTCATCTAACACAAGTGTGTTCAGCTCAGACAGGTCAATGCGGCCTTTCTCTAGGTGATCAAGAATACGACCAGGTGTGCCTACAAGAATGTGTGCGCCATGCTCTAGTGAACCAATCTGTGGGCCCATTGGCATACCGCCACATAGTGTCAGCACTTTAATGTTGTGAATACCACGAGCAAGAGTACGAATCTCTTTTGCTACTTGGTCTGCAAGCTCACGAGTCGGACATAACACTAAAGACTGAACACGGAAACGCTTAACGCCTAGGTTCTGCAGCACGCCTAAACCGAAAGCAGCTGTTTTACCTGAACCCGTTTTACCCTGACCGATAACGTCCTTGCCATTTAGGATAGTAGGAAGACTTAACGCTTGGATCGGCGTCATTTCAGTATAACCAAGAGAATCTAACGTATTTAGAAGCTCTGGTTTAAGGGCGATTGAAGAGAATTTTGAAGTGCTCAATGGAAATATCCAACTGGTGAAAAACAGAGTGCATTATGAGTGTTTTTGAAAATTATTCCACCTTAATCACAGTTTTGGAGAAACATGTTAGGCGAACACAAAAAAGCCAGCTTACTTAGCTGGCTTTGACTTCTATACGAATTGCTTTCTATGGCACACCGTGACCTTTAGATGCCACCCATACGCGATACCACTGTTCGCGCGTCAGCTCGATTTTCAGTGCATCAACGGCCGTCTTCACACGCTCAATCTTACCAGAACCAATAATTGCAATTGGACTAGATGGTAAACGACGAACCCAAGCGTAAATCACTTGATCAATGCTGTCTGCACCGACTTCTTGACGAATCGCCTCTAGCTCATCACGAACGCGAACCGCTTGCGCTGAATCACCACTGAAGATGCTACCACCACCGAGACAAGACCATGCCATCGGACGAATACGGTTCATCTGCAGTTGATCTAGCGTGCCATCATGAGCCACTTCAAAGTTCAATGGGTTGATTTCAACTTGGTTAGTCACTAACGGCTTACCGAGTCGAGATTGAAGCAGTTCGAACTGACGCGGTGAAAAGTTAGAAACACCGAAGTGCTTAACTTTACCTACTTTGTGTAGCTCTGCGAACGCTTCTGCTACTTCATCCGCATCCATTAAAACGTCTGGGCGGTGAATCAACAATACATCGATATCGTTAACACCTAAGCGCTCTAATGAGTTATTTACTGATTGGTAAATATGCTGCGCGCTGGTGTCATAGTGATTGATCTTACGATCTGGAGTGTGGTCACCACATAGGTTGATATCGCACTTGGTGACGATTTGAATATCATCACGAAGGCTTGGTTCAAGCGCTAACGCCTCACCAAACAACTTTTCACATTGGTAGTTACCGTAAATATCCGCGTGATCAACAGTTGTGATGCCAAAATCAATATGTTGCTTCAGGAAAGTCAGGCGTTGTTGCGGGGTCATGCCCCACTCTGCTGTACGCCAGTATCCTTGCACCAACTCAGAAAGTTCTGGGCCTTGTGGCGCTATCGTTACTCTTGCAACCATGGGTTGTCTCCTTTATCAATACTGAACGTATCCTAAGCTCGTTTTACCGAAGGCTCAACGTATAACAAATGGCAAAGCTAAACGCTTATTAAAAATGTGAGAGCCGCAGAAAAACGAACACTTAAATGAATTATAACTTGCTGTCTGCCCGCGAGCCGTTCTCCTGAAAGGCTTGTTTAGCCTAATAAATAACGAAACTATCTATAAATTTGAGCAATTAAAAACGATTAAGTTCAACCGTTAAGTTGTCACCATCACTCTGTAACTGAATCCAAGGAGAAGTAGAGCTAGAAGAAGATAAGCTAGGCACATTCCACACACTCAGTTGCTCTGCTGAACCGTGAGGCGCGTTGATGAATTCGACCAGCTGTTTATCCACCTTATCGAAACCAACACCTTCATTTCGAGCTTGTTCGAGTTGAGCTGTAACATCGAATTCATCTTCACCAATACGAATTGAACTGAGAGCAAAGCCATCTTGGCGAAGGTATGCCTGAAGCTTTGTGTAACTTAGGTCCGAATATGGCAGGTTTAAGCGAACCGTTTCGACACTTGAGTCCCCCAACTCCAGTTCAACATACACATCCAGGTCGTAATATTGGGTTAAGTCACTGCACAACAAAGTACCTTCGATCTCACCACAATCCATCAACTCGATATCATTAATATAGTTTTGAGAATTCGGCAGACTTGGGCTGCTGTTAAATACTGTTCTTAGCCACCAGCTTTCGGTTGCTTGCGCTGAAAATGAAATAGCATTGAGGGACAGCATTAGAGGCAAGATTAGAACTTGAAAGATTTTCATCGACTGGGCTTATTTAGCGCTATATGAAGTGTCCATTATACGTGACCAAACGACAAACAACTGCTCGAGTCGCAAATTTTAGGCGAAAAAAAACGGGCATACATGCCCGCTAGATAATTTCATCACCGAATAACGTAATCCGTCACGTTGAGAACCATTACGAAAGAGAGAATATCACTCTCCCACAACAGTTACAACATGACATACCCATTACTTGTAGCCACCTTCAATAGCAGGCTCTTCAAGCGACAATCTGACTTTGTTACGTTGAATAGCTTCTGGCGGCAAGCTGATGAAGCCGTATTGGTTCAAAACGACTTGATGATCTTGTGACAAGGTAAGCCCAACAAAGAACTCCTCTTGTTCCGTAAAGCCTTTGCGATGCGCTGGAATATTCAAGTACATGTAATAAACCGTTGCTAACGGGTAACGACCAGAGAGGATCGTTTCTTTGTTTAGGTCGTAGTTCACACCTAGGTTATCAACCACGCTCAACCATTTCACATCAGAGATCTGATCTGAGTAAACGGTGTAACCAATGGCGGCATCTTCGTCTTCAATCTTATTAATCAGATCAGGTAAATCCGCTAAGAACTGAGTATGGGCATATTCTCCTTCTGTTCCACATTCGACCCAACTTGAAAAGGTAGTATGGCCTTTCAGGTTGTGATCAATGGCAAAGGGCAACATATGAGTATCTAGGCTTTCACCGTTACGAATATCACTACTTGCTGACCATTTTGGATGTTTAGGATCGTTAGAACAACCAAACACATCAATTAATTCAGCGACGGTGATTGATGTCGCAGGGTTATTTTCATTGGCTAGAATCGCAATCACGTCAGCGGTAAACATCAGCTCTGTTGGCCTATAACCGTAACGCATATCAAACCTAGCCATCTCTTTGTCAGTCCACTTTTTGGAAGTGATACCAACACGCGAGCGCTGCATGATCATCTGTTCTGGGACGCTGTCACTCAACAAGATTTCTAAGTCGATCTCTTGGCTCTTAAGCAGATATTCTACAAGCCCCTGCATATTCGGCTCAATCGCGACCAAACCAATGTCACTGGCATCATTCGCGAACGTCGATGCAGAGAACAACATAGGTACAGCAGCAAGCAGTAAGCCCGATTTATTCGATAGACGTTTCATTACTGGC
Source organism: Vibrio sp. 10N.239.311.G01 (assembly GCF_041465805.1). Lineage (NCBI taxonomy): Bacteria > Pseudomonadati > Pseudomonadota > Gammaproteobacteria > Vibrionales > Vibrionaceae > Vibrio > Vibrio sp. 10N.239.311.G01. Next base: position 30,369 of record NZ_JBFSRM010000030.1, on the reverse strand, counting down.
CTCCTACTGGATCAATCGACGTTTTAGACTCAACATCGCTATTACTATCGAGCTGCATTTCTGAAGTGAAGATGTTCCAAGATGGATTCACTTCCATGCTTTCTGTCTTAATCACCGCAATCGTTCTGCGCTTACGCTTGTGAAGGTGCTGAGTTAAGCTGGTTATCTGAGTAAACTCTTGTTCGAAGATACGCTCACCATTGATGCCTCTATCAATCAATGCGTCTCGAATCACGCCAGTTCTTTTCTTGGCCAATGCTTTGTTATAAACGTTTGTACCTTCAGCACTGGTATCTCCGACCAAGGTAACCGAAGCATCAGGCTGCTCTCCTAGTAAACGCACCAACTCATTTAATACAGCGGTATGATCAGGTTTAAGGTCATACTTATCAAAATCAAATGCCACACTTAATACTTCAACATCTTCGACAATTTTCCAATTAGCACACCCTTTAATGTCTACCGTTACACCTTCTGGCGTATCGGCACATAGATCTCGCTGGTTAATCACACCATCTCGGTCATTATCCGCTAAGTCATCAATTTGGTGGCGTGTCATTGTCGTATCAGGCGTTTCTGCACATCCCATTAGCAAGATAGAGCTAAGTAGCGCTAGTTTAAAATATCTCATTACTTATTCTCCCCTTGCCACTCTTCTGGATGTTCAATCCTCAACGCATACGTCAACATACCCATCGCATTTAACACTCGATAAGCCGCTAACGTTTGATCATATTCAGTGCTGATGAAGTTTCTTCGAGCCAAAAACACTTCTACTTTTGCATCCAGTACATCAAGAAGGCTTCGTCTGCCAACATTGAATTGCTGGATATAGCCAAGCTCTGCAATTTTCGCTGCATCAACATTCTGTTGAAGTAAGGATTTTTGCTGCTCAAGCATTTTGTAAGCGTTCCAAGCCAGTTGTGTACCTTCTCGAACCTCACGCTCTGTTCGTAATCGGATCGCCCTTGCCTCTTCCACTCGCCAAGCTGACGATTCCACGCGGGAGTCCGTAGAGAAGCCATTAAACAGGTCATAATCCATCGTCAACATGATACGTGCATCTTCATCGACACCGCCTGGCGGGTTAGATACGTTGTCATTCTTATTGGCATGAAGCTCAAGTTTTAGTTCTGGGTAGTAATCCCCTTTCTCGCGGCGCATCTCTTTACGAGCCGCGTCGATATCAAGCAAAGAGGCTTTGATTTCAGGGTGATTCTCGACAGCTTGTTCAAGTGCGACCTGTGCTGAGCTTGGTAATAGAGCGTAATCAAACCGGGGGTAAACCAAGTTCACCGCAGGTTTGCCAACCAAGCGTAGATACTGAGTTTGCAAATCAAACAGGTTGTTCTGAGCGGCGATAAGTGAAGACTGCGCGGTCGCGACACGGGCGGAGATTTGAGCCAGATCCGAGTTGCTACTCAAGCCTTTGCTCTTTTTATCTTGGATATCTTGATAGATCTCTTGGTGCTCTTTTACATTACGCTTAGACAATTCAAGTAGCGTCTCTGCTTTTAGGATATCGAGGTAATTTCTCACCACATCTAACGATACGTTTTCAGCTCGCGAAATCAGAGTTAGACGCTCAGCTTCTGCTTCGAACGTCAGTCGATCGACATTCGATGTGGTTTTAAAACCATCAAATAGTAACTGGGATACTTTAACGCCAATTTCCGTTCTCGTTAGGCCTCGATCATCGGTATCAAGTTTGCTACCACTGTTGTAGCGCGTTTCTTCATAACCTGCTGCCGCGTACAAGTTCACTTGCGGCATATACAAACCACTCGCCGCGTCTCCGTCTCTGACCACCGATTGGTATCGGGAGTATTGCGCCAATATCTCTGGGCTATAGTCGATGGCAAAGGCCACGGACTCTTCTAATGAAGCTGCTTGAGACAGCCCACTCATTAGCAAGCAAGAAGAGAGTAAGAATTTTGAATGCATTACACTTCCTTTTATATTTATGCTTTAACCCACTTCATCGTTCACGAAGTGAGTTTTCCTTAGCTCGTAAAATAGGTTTTAACCAATAACTCAATACTGTTTTCTCTCCGGTTAATATATCGACCGCGACTTGCATCCCTGGGATAATGCTAAAGGCAGAGTTTTGTTGCTGGTCTTCGTTTAACTGAATATGGGCACGATAATAGGCGTTTCCGTCTTCCGTTTGTAAGGCGTCGGCACTCACGTAAATCACCTCGCCTTTAAGTCCGCCATAAATGACGAAATCGTAGGCCGTGAATTTCACTGTTGCACCTAACCCGTTATGAACAAACGCAATATCTTGCGGAGAGATTCTCGCTTCAACAATCAGGTCACTGTTTGATGGAATGATCTCAATGATCGGCTCGCCGGGACGAACTACACCACCAATGGTACGCACAAAGATCTCTTTGACTGTGCCATCAACGGGCGCGACAATTTCAGTACGCTTGAGTTGGTCGGCAATCGCCTGCTGGCTTTCGTTCAGCTGCGCTATCTTGCTCGCCACTTCATTCAACTGGCCTTGCACTTTGGTACGAAAATCTAAAGCGATACTTCGATGATCCGCTATCGACTCTGAGTAGGCAGCTATCTGCTTCTGCGCTGCTACTTTTGAGCTAGCAATATCACCTTTGAGTTTGACTACATCACGGTTGAGTTTAAGTAGCTCAACTTCCGCAACAGCACCGCTCGCTACCACGTCTTTCAGCATGTTGCGCTCACGAATCACAATCTCGAGGCTGCTTTCAAGAGTCTGGATATTGTTAAACGTATCGACACGAGCTTGGTCTTGTTGCTCGATACGAAGTGCCGCCTCTTCCAGTTCAGACTTCAACTGTCCTAAACGTTCTCGGTAGTTCGCCTTGGCATTCATTAACGCAGGGTGGCTTGATACATCAACCGCAATATCTTGAGGCACCAAGACCACTCGCTCATACCACTCTTTCGCATCGTTATTTAAAACGACCGTCGACAGCTCAGCCTTTAATCTTAATTGCTGAGCAAGCAAGGTATCCGCTTGTTGAGCCGACTCTAAAAACGCCGCCTTAAAACGTGTGTCTTCTAACTTAGCTAGAGGTTGCCCCTTCACTACAGATTGGCCTTGTCGCACCATGATCTCTTGAACCAGTCCACCTTCTAAGCTCTGAATGGTTTGCACCGAAAGACTTGGAACGACTTTACCTTCACCGATCACGACTTCTTCTAATGTTGCCCACGTAGCCCAACCGATAATTGATACAATGAGTAGAGCACTCAACCAAATCAGCTTTCGAGAGCGGAATGCTAAGTGGTTGTTGGTCCATTGAATATCATTACTCATGACGACCTCCCTTCACCACAGATACCGTCTTAAACCGGCTCGTACCTTTAGGTACACTTTTCTTCTGTAAAGAGAGAATTTCTTTAGGTTCACCTTCTGCCACGATTTGACCTTTATCCAATACAATCACTCGATCACACATCATCAAGAATGAAGACTTATGGGAGCTGATTAGCATTGAGGTTTCTCTCGGCATACTTTGAAGTGCATTAAAGAACTGAATCTCGGCCTGATTATCTAGCGCGCTGGTGGGCTCATCCATGATCAATAACTTTGGACAACGATACAGAGCTCTCGCAATGGCAACGGCTTGGCGCTGACCACCAGAAAGTAACCGACCACCCTCACCGACAGGTGTTTCAAGGCCATTGCTTAGGCGCCCCATGTAACCATTCAAACCCGACTGTTGAAGAGCTTGTCTTAGCTTTTCTTCATCAACGTTGGTCGCACCAAGCGTAACGTTGTCGTAAACACTGCCAAAAATAAGATTAGTGGTTTGCCCTACCCAACCCATGCCACTACGCAGAACGCTGGTTGGCCATAATTGCCCATCGATTTCTTGATAGAAAGCTTGTCCTGTTGTTGGCAAATACTGGCGCGCAACAATCGATAGTAGAGTTGTTTTACCCGCGCCTGCCGCACCGACAAGACCAACTCGCTCACCCGGTTTGATCTCTAGGGAAATCTCCTTTAATGCAGGGCTTTGAGTCTCTGGATAAGTAAACGTCACTTCATCTAACCTAACCCCACCATCAAAGTCTCCTTTGTCGATAACTTGGTGTTTGGACTCTTCCTGAGGTAGCTCCATAATCTGATTCAGCCCTTCAACGGCCGAACGTGTTTGCTGGAACCTCAGCAATAGAAGAGAAAGCTGGTTCACCGAACTTGCAGCGCGCCCACTCAACATCACAACGGCTATCAAACCACCCATACTCAGCAAGCCTTCAGAGATCTGATACACGCCGAAGATGATCAGAGTGATGGTAACGATCTGCTGACTGGACTGAATAGAGTGCGTCACGATATTGGAGTAATGACGAGATTGAGTCTGCCATTGAGAGAGCGACGAAATCGTCTGTTCCCAACGCTTCTGGGTAATACCCTCAGCATTGTTTTGCTTGATATCCGGAAGGGTTGTTAAGCAATCAAACAGCTGGGCTTGTCTTTGTGTCGAGAGACGTGCGGTTTCATCGAATGTTTTCTCGACCTTGCCTTTCATCGCGATGCTCAGCACAATCAAAACAAGCATGATCGCGACAGGTATGAACATCATTGCGCCACCGAGCCAGCCGATAAGCAGTAGGAATAACAAAGTGAATGGCAGATCGACTAAAGTGACTAACGAGATAGAAGTGAAGAAATCTTTCACGCTATCGAAGTCTTGAAGCTGTCTGGCAAATGCGCCTACCGATTGAGGTCGATTTTCGAGCTTCATACCAAGGACTTTCGAGAACAGCTGAGAAGACAACTTGTTATCAATATAGCGCCCAGCCATATCAGTCACAGAGCTTCGTGAGCTTCTCAATACCCAATCAAAAATAACAACGATACCAACGCCTGCTGCTAATACCCAAAGCGTGTTAAACGCTTGGTTTGGCACAACACGGTCGTACACATTCATGGTAAATAACGGAACCACTAGCGCAAGCACGTTGATCAAGAACGAAGCGATAAACAGATCGCGATACCAAGGCTTCACTTCTTTGACCACCCGCCACAACCAACGGGTGTTGGATTTACTGTCATTGCGCTCATGTGCCTGAACACGGGCGTCATCAAGCGCTTGAGCACCCACTTGCCAAACAAATGCATCCACTTTAATGACTAAGTCTTTAAGGAGAATTTGTTGACTTAAGTTGGATTCACAATTCAATACTTGAAAGTCGCCAACGGAGCTTTGGGTTACGACAAGAGGAGACCCTGTCGCGGACTCAACAGCAACAACAGGGAACTGACATTGATTCAATAATTCTTTTTTAACGTGGCTCAGCGTTAACCCCGATTTCTCAATCGCTCTTGGAAAAAGGGATTCATTGAGCCTGCCTTCATTTAAAGGGAGGCCAGACACTATTTTGGAAGGGTGACTGCGAACATTAAAATGCTCACACAACCACTCAACACAAGCTAGCCAGCTGTCTTTTTGTTCTACCAATCTAAACTTCCTTTTATAGACTGTACATCTAACTTACAGCGTTAAATTATTGTCTTCTATCATTTTTTGTAAAATTTGTGCTTCTAATGCACTGCTACTGTCACCTTGATACAGATCGTCGTACGTGACATCAGCTAGCAAGATGTTTTGTTGAACGTCTTCGTCACCATTAGGTTTAATAGAAATGGTCACACCTTCACCAGATTCTTCTAAATCTAGATATTGTGTTGCCCCTAGCCCTGTATTAAGCCCTAGGCTTCCCAAAATACCCGAGAGGTCAATTGCATCAGTATCTGGAGACGCATCAAAATCTTGAATCACATCGTAGCTTGGTGCTTCTGCACTCCCTAAGCCTGAAGAGGCGAACACAAAATTATCTGAGCCCGTCCCGCCAATCAGCAGGTCGTTATCATCTGTCGCGGTAATCGTAGAATCCCCTTCAACAACAAATTCAACCGATACCGTTTGAGGTAATCCTACCGCTTGGTTGTTGCCTATTTCAGCAGAAGGTTCGATGGTAATTTCAAATGGGTCAACGCCATCATAGCCACCCGTAATCGCTAGATTCGGTACATCTGCCAAGTCCACAACATATTGACCATCGACCATAGAGCCATGTGAGAACGTCAAACCTGCGGGAATATCATAAATTGTAATGAAGCCCACTTCTGAATCAGCAGGGTTTACAAGAGAAAGGTCTAAACCAAGAGGAATCGTGCCACTTGCTTCTGCCACGATCGAAGAGTATTCAACGCTCAATAACGGTGCATCAGGCTCTGGTGTGATAATAAGCGTCATGTCTTGTGAGCTCGGGTCACCCGTGTCGACCACTAACTCACCGAGTACCGTATTTTGATCAACCGTTCGGCCGGTAATCGTAATATCGAGGTTACCAAACGCATCGCCCGCAAAGAATTCAAGCTCATCAACAGAACTTGCTTTAACGAGAATCGTCGCCTGTATGATGCCACCAACACTGGTGAAAGAACTGGTTTCTGATCCAATTCGAATTCGGTCTAACCCAACTAACCCTGATGGGTCCGAAGTTCCATTCACTGTTACCGTAATTGCTAAAAACTCATCACTGTTAGTTTCAAAGCTATTGGCATCAAGAGGAATCACGATGCCATCATCTTCACTTCCAGTGAGCTGTTCAGGTAAATCGAAGAACTCAACTTTATCACCAATAGGATTCACACCGACGGTAAATTCAGATTCGGTATAGCGGATTTCTGTGGTGCCGATTTCTTGAGTAATGGCTTCTAGAGACAGATTAATATCGCCACTAAAGTCTCGCGGCGGTAGAATTACAAGGTTGGCAAGCTGGCTTGGATCGAGCTGCCACTCGTAAGTAGGGTTACCATCAAAGGTACCGCCATCGACGCCATTGTTAGGAACTAATTCGTAGCTGTCGCCCACCTTTATCGCAACAACCGCGCCTTCAGGTACTCCTTTCAATGCCAAGGACATATTTTCAGAGCCATCTTGGTCAATCAGCTCCGCGCTGAGTGATGACAATGAAATGTAGTTATCTTCGTCTCCGATAATATCTTCTGTTATCAAGTTCGCCGCGTCAGCGACTGGCTCAACGGTGATAGTCACCACAGTCGTTTTATCTTGCGTATCCGTTTCTGTTACGCAATCCGCTTTGTCGGTAATATTTGCTGTCACAGTGAGGGTAATTTCACCACTGTAATGCTCAGGTGGCGTTACCAACACATCACTCAAGCGGCTAGGATCCGTTACCGTCCAAGTACCATTGCCGTTATCAACCAACAAGCCAGTATCAGCAGGACTCTCCGATAGTGTTACACCATTTGATACTGTGATGGTCAGAGAGTTAACTGTCTCCTTGCCAGTAGCACTATTGCCTTCACCCGTGATTAACTGACCGTCTTCAACGCTATCTCCAAGAACAAGCTCAAGATTAAGATCCGTGGCGATGTCTTCTTGAATCGTTGTCGAATCCGTGGCAACGGTGATGTCATCCACAACAGGCAAGACTTGAATACTAATAGTTTGAGCTGTCGTTACAGTCTCACCATTACACGGCGAGGTTTCAATCGTCTCTATCGTGAAATCAATACACCCAGCGAAGTCTTCGTCCAATCCAGTTAACGTCAATTTCGAGAGGCCATCGGCAGTGATCGAATAACCAACGATTTCGCCAGACGCGTCATATTCAGCAATAACGCCATCTCCAGAAATCTCAACGCCTTCAGGAAGCGAATCGGCAGGAATATAGAAAGAGATCGTATTGTCTGGGTCACTCGCTACATTGGTATTGAGCAAGCCCGTTAAATCGATATCTTCGCCTTCATTAGTCTTAATATCACCACCCGGTTGAATGGGACTTGGTGGGCCAACAGGGTCACAAGTACCGCCACCGCCGTCATGGCCAGTGATCTGAATTTGGAATGAAGTATCAATATACTTCGAATCTTCGCCATCAATCACACGAGCACGAACCACAATATCTAAAACGGGAGTATCGCTTGGGCTGGAGATCGTCATACCGCTCAAGACTTCTTGCGCCAACTCTTGGATAGAGTCACTCGTAAGACCGTTCGCAGAGATAATCCAGTTTCCTGAAAGATCTTGAGCGGCTCCGTTCGGGTGATCGATAATCAACGAATAACCATCAGGCACATCGATCAAGATATAATCTAAGTATTCTGAGCCATCCATATCAGCGTCAACAAAAGTAACGGCATCAGACACGTTGACTGGAGAGCCGTCATCACTGATGTATAGCTGACCAGAGCTTTCTAAACGAGTATCTGACTCAACCCTCGCATCGACGGTGACACTGATTGATCCCGAGATATCTTTTACATCAGTCGAGCCTGTCGGCGAAGTGTCGGTAACTTCGTAGGTAATTGGGATCGAAAATGTACCGCTCAAATCTTCAGTAGCGGTGACGGATAGTCTTCCGCTACTTAAAAGCTCGGACAGTGTTGGCGTCGTAGAGTCTAATAAACTTTCTAAATCTAACCCTGAAACCGGCACATCAATAACACTGCCATCGAAATAGAGAGTCAGGTCAGCAGGAAGGCTATCAATCACATAACCCGTTAAAGACTCACTACCATCAACATCTTGATTCACTGATGGCTCTAGATTCAATCCAATTTGGCTGTCTTCAATACCTTGAGTACTAACCGTTTGGCCATCTTCTTGATCGACAATCGGTGCTAACTCTACCTTCAACGTCATCGGGAACTCACCCGAATCGCCATCAGGCTCTGTCGAGATAGCAATAACAGTTAGCTCTAGCTCGCCACTAAAATCCGGAATTGGCTTGAGATACAAATCATTCAGTTGAGCGTTAGAAACCTGGAATACTGGCCCTGTTACATCGTCAATATAGGCGATGGTTAACGACACTGGCTCACCCAGTGAATCCACCAGCAAGGTGCCATCAGGAATATTGGTCAGGAGTATATTAATTTCTTCTGAAACATCGTCATCTGAGGTTTGGACTACAAAATCGAGACGAATCAAACCATCTTCATTGAGGACAGATTGATTGCTGATAATTTTTGTATCGCTGTCATATTCCCAGTGCGCATTGCCACCATCCACAACAATCGGCTCATCGACGACACCTTTGAGGAAAATATTGATGGTTTTGGTATCGCTAAGTGCGGTCACATTAACAGGGTCTAACGAGTCAACTATCGATTCATAAGAAACGGCAGTCACCTTAATAAACAGCTCTTCCGTAAATGAACTGATGTCTTCTTTTGGTATTAAATAAGCAGTACCGTTCTCTATCGCTTCAGCAGACACGAGATAAGTATTAGGGCCAATTAAGTCAAACAATCCACCTTGAATTACCCAACCGTCTTGTACTTCAATTTGGTAACTTAACGATTCAGAACCATCGGTATCAGTCAACGCACCGTTGATTACGTTCTTTAGGAAGATGCTTTCATCTTCCAGACCTTTGTAATCTTTGACAGATAAAATTGGGGCATCCGCATCCGGTGAAATCTCGACAACTACGGTATTAACAATATCGGCAGTTTTATCATCAGGGTCAGCGAAGGTGTTTCCCGCTTCGGTTGCAATCGCAGTAATCTCAAACTCGAATCGACCCGCTAGATTTTCATCGGCTCTGATTTCCATTTTGTCGATTTGGGTCTGGGTGTATTCCTTACCCTCTTTAACGGCGCTACCGTTCAAGGTGATATTCAACCCGTCTGGAATTCCGCTAATGGTATAAGACAGTTCTTCAGATGTATCTTGGTCAACCAACTGAGCGGTGATATCTAATTTAATTGGATCTGCGTCGTCTTCTACGGATTGGTATGTAAATACAGAATCGGACCAATCCGGGGCATCCGCTACGGGTAAAACAGAAACAGAAACATCTGCGGTCAGCTCTTTTGGAACCGTGTCAGTACTAATGATCGCGTTGATCGCTAGAATAACCGTTGAGGTCGTATTCGATTCATGAAGTGCTGGTCGATAAGTCAACTGTCCATTAGGCCCAGTGAACTGACTATCAATCGCTGCCAATTGACTTCCAGACAAGGTGACCTTGCCGTCTACAACTTGAAGCAACACCCCATCAAGGTACAAGCTACCACCGTTTAGCGATGCTTCTGAGAACTCGATAGCAGTAACGGTTTCGCTTTGGTCGACATCGCCGGTTGCCACACTTACAACGATAATCGCGTCATTGTCTTCTGTGGTTTCAGAATCTTCATAACGAATAAAACCTTCGTTATCATCCAGAATAAGCTCAGCAGTACTCGTGACCTCATCACCATCGGCATCGCGAACCAAATAATCAATGTCATCGATTAATCGAGGATCGGTAGGGTCAGTTGATACATTGGCATTAGTAGTCAGTTGGTAGCTGCCATCAGAGTTAAGCGTAAACTGACCGTAGACGCTATTATCAAAATCATTAATGAGATCAATCTCGATTGACGTAATTACATCGGTAAAAGTGTAGGTATCACCGCGATAGTCAAAACTAACAATGACGGCGCCATCCGCACCAGCAAATTCTTCTGTTAAGAACTGTCCGCTGAGATTATCGCCTTCCACCATTTCAATGGAACCAGAACGAGAAGTTGGCACTGCATCCGTAACATTAACAACATAAATAGCCGGATCAGAGCTATCACCATCGACATCAGTGACAACCAGTTCAAAATTCACAGCTAGGTTGTTTTCACCATCACCCGTTGCATGATCGAGCGGCGCATACAGATTGAACTCTGTAGTGCCATCGTTGTTAAAACGAATTCGGAAGATATCGTTACCCGACGTATCTTGAGCGTAATACCAGCCATCGGCATTCACTTCTTGCAAAGATATCGCTCGTCCGCCACTGCTGTAACCGAGGGCATCAAAAGCATCGATGTTGATTGAAACGGATGCGATATCGTCCGATCCTTGGATAATAGCTATCGATGGACTTGGTTCTTCAGTCCCTGTTTGTTCCTTGTCACCAATGAGTCCATCTTCATCGACAGATATGCTGCCTACAATCGAGAATGCAGGATCCTTACCATCGTATATTTTAATATCTGACTCTTGAGTGGATCGCGAACCGTCTGAATCAATAACGACAACCGTTGTCGGTATATTCAATTCGGTATCTTTTAACCCAGTGCCATGGTCAATAGAGCGATATAGATCAATCTCAACGGCAACTGTACCGGAGGCATTGGCTTCTAGGAAATAGTCCGAAGGTAGACGAATCTGCATAATGACATCGCCATTACTTAATATCGCATCGAAACTGCCGTCACCATTGTCTCTCCAAGTTAAAGCTTCACCATTATGAGTAACGGCTTCCCCATCACCATCTAAAACCGCCTGACCGTTTGTCACATCAATACCAAGATAAACGATAGGATCATGCGATGCCGTGATATCCAAATTTACCACTGCGCTTTGTTTTACACTATCTGGTGTCGTATTGGCGATAGGGGTTTCAGATAGTTCAACAGTTCCACTTCCAATAAACGGTTCACCACCGTCAGTAATAGAGATGTTAAGGTCTAGTTTGGTTTCATCATTATCTGAATCGCGAGCAGTAACGGTAAAAGGAAGAGAATCCGTACCATTGGTTTGATCTAAGCCTTTATAAAGAGTGAAGACATAATCCACACTGCTGTCTACATCACCGGATGCGGGCGCGGCAAAACTCACAGTAAAGGCAACATCGCCACCCACTACTGGTCCGGCGTAGCCAGTCAATAATGTTCCATCCTCAGAAACAGTGTAATAAATCTGTTCACCGCCGCTGAAGAGCTGAGGTTGATCTGCTAGATCAAAGAACACACTGTCTAAGTAATCACTGCCAATCCCAACACTGAAGGTTCCGGTGCTACTGACTTCACCGATAGGATCATTGCTTAGATCCGACTCGTTGACTGAAGCATTTGAATCAAGAACCAAACTCGGATCATTACCGTCCTCTACCACCCATGATATTTGACCGTTTTCTAAAGCAGTGCCATCAGTATCTGTACCAATAATATTCAACGGAATCGTGAGTAAATCACTGGTAAGAACATGATCGAGTGGGTGTTCAATCACAAACACAATATCAGCAAGTACATTATTCCCGTCGACCGTTGTCGTCATTGAAAACGAGAACACATCATCGTCACCTTGCTTAGCTGTAATAGTACGACCGTCAGCGCTGAGGGTGTAAGAAAGTGCCGTAGAATCGCCCCCCGAAGTGATACCTAATGCTTCTAGTTGCGCGACGGTCTCTGAGCTAAATTGTATAGAATCGGGGTCTGGGTTATCCGAACCACCTAATATCGTAAATTGAGCATTGATGGTTTGCGAACCAGAGGTCACGTCGACTTCCGTCACCGTTTTCGAATCATCCAATATCTGTCCTGCCGCACCATCAGTGATATCAATGGTCGCCGTTGCAGAACCAAAATCACCACTAGAGTCAGCGGCAACGTAATTGAAGGTAACGGTATGTTCTTGGTTATGATCTAGATTTCGATTTGCTTCAAAGGTCCACTGTCCATTGGCAAATACGGTCAATACCCCATCCCCGGTATTAAACACCGCAGGAGTTGCACCTGAAATGTCTTTACTGATTCCCCCTACTTCGACGCTACTAATCGTCAGTGCGGTATCAAGGTCAATGTCATTACTGAGAACGTTGCCTGACGATGTTTCACCTTCAACCATCGAGTAAGACTCGCCGAACAGCAAAGGTTCAGAATCTAGAATCGTGATCGGTAATTCGCCTAAAACGAGCTCAGTGGTTCCATCATCATCAATCTGAAGACCTTCGATAATGATCGCCGTTTGAAGTAACTCTTCACCAGCCTGTTGGTCAACCGCTTGGTAGAAAGTGATTTCAACGGTATCTCCAACAATCTTAGCTTCGAAAACCAGTGTTCCATCGGTTCGTGTTGCTTTGATCACTTGACCGTCAGACTCTAATTCAATAGCGATAGATTGACCTTGAGACGTCACTCCCTCAGCAGAGACTTGGTTTGCACTAAAAGCAAACTCATCAGCAAACTGAATATTGATGTCAGCGACTTGGGTTTGATCTCCAAAGATACCAACCGTACTTTCAGAAAATGAGACTGAATCTGGCAGTATAATACTTGGCATGTCATCACTGACTTCATTACCAATCGAGTTAACAACTCTCGCATCGATAATCCACTCAGTAGATGGGTCTAAGCTAGAGACATCAATATTCTCAACTAGCCAGCCACCGGACGCATCAACTACACCTTCAAAAGTCAGCGTTTGCGTACCATCATTGATCTCTATGTAGACAGGTAAACCTTCGGAAACATCGGTCGTACCCTGCATGGTGGTTAAATCACCACTACGAAAATCTAAGATGTTGAAACCAGATAAGGTATCAATATCGATAACAGGTGGGACGGTATCAATTTTTCCTGTCGAGTCTGTGCCCGTTGTTTCATTACCTGCAATATCAACGGTAACTGCTTCTACGGTAATGTTGCCATCCGCAAATGCAGACAGATCGACATCATCGATGCTCCAAGCCCCTGCAACAACTACGGTTTGTAACGTGATAGACTGATTATTGCTATCCGAAACTGTGACGGTAATAGGCTGTCCATTTTCTACATTTTGAACAACACCTTGTAGACGAACAGATTGAACCTCTTCAGTGTTGAGTATGTTGTCGGCATCATCGAATTTTGCTGTGATACTTGCCAGAGTATCCTTAACGATTATATCGCTAGAAGTAACAGTATTGCCCGCAACATCCGTAACGCTAGCCTCTACGGTTAAGATTCCTTCTGCAAACCCCGAATAGTCTTGACCTGTCAGCGTCCAGTTTCCGCCAGCTACTGTGGTAGTATAAACTTGGGAGACATTAAGGCTATCGGTGATAGTAATAGTGATCGTTTGACCGTCTTCAACGTCCGCGACCGTTCCGACCAAGGCACCATTAGTAATTTCGGCTAAGTTATAATATTCATCACCAAAACCATCAAAATTGACACTGATGTCCGCTAACGTATCTTTGACTATTGTGTCACTGGAAGTCGCTGTATTGCCCGCAATGTCGGTAACGGTGGCTTCAACCGTCAAAGTGCCTTCGGAAAAGTCAGAATAGTCCTGATCTGTTAGAGTCCAATTTCCCCCCGAAACCGTGGTTGAATACTCTACCGAGGTACCAACACTGTCTGTGATAGTAATTGAAATCGTTTGGCCGTCTTCCACATTGGAGACTCTACCAACCAAAGCCCCATTACTTACTTCTGTTGAGTTGTAATATTCATCACTAAAACCATCAAAATCGACACTGATGTCCGCTAACGTATCTTTGACGATGGTATCGCTAGAAGTAGCAATATTGCCTGCAACGTCCGTAACGGTGGCTTCTACCGTTAAAGTGCCGTCAGCGAAGGCTGAATAATCTTGACCTGTGAGAGTCCATTCGCCACCAGTGACTGTCGCGGTATAATTTTCTGACTTGCCATCAACATCGGTGATAATGATGGAAACTTCCTGACCATCTTCAACATTGGTCACCGTGCCGACCAGTGCGCCATTACTCACCTCGGCAGAGTTGTAATATTCATCAACAAAACCATCAAAATCGACACTGATGTCCGCTAACGTATCTTTAACGATCGTATCACTAGATGCTGCGGTATTACCTGCTTTATCAGTAACACTAGCTTCAACAGTTAATTCTCCTTCTGCAAAGCTAGAATAATCTTGTCCCGTAAGAGTCCAATTGCCACCTGACACGATTGTTGTATAAACTTGAGACACATTTAAGCTATCGGTTATCGTAATGGTAATTGTCTGACCGTCTTCAACATTTCCAACACTCCCGACTAATGCACCTGCATCTACTTCGGTTTGGTTGTAAAACTCGTCTCCAAAGCCATCAAAATCAACGTCTATATCAACCAACGTGTCTTTAACTATTGTGTCACTGGATGTCGCAGTATTTCCTGCGACATCGGTAACCGTCGCTTCTACTTTCAAGGTGCCTTCTGCAAAGGCTGAATAATCTTGACCAGTGAGAGTCCAAGTACCACCAGACACAACCGTGGAATAATCAACCGAGGTGCCAGCACTATCCGTAATAGTAATGAAAATGGTTTGCCCATCTTCAACATTTAGTACCGTTCCAGCCAATGCGCCATTGCTCACTTCTGCTGAGTTGTAATACTCATCATCCGATGCAGAGAAATCGACGCCAATACTAACTAGTGTATCTTTGACGATGGTATCGCTAGATGTTGCTGTATTGCCCGCAACGTCCGTAACGCTTGCTTCAACCGTTAGCTCACCTTCAGCAAAACCTGAATAGTCTTGGCCAGTCAGAGTCCAAGTACCTCCAGACACAACCGTGGAATAATCAACCGATTTGCCACTAACATCGGTGATCGTAATGGATATAGTTTGACCATCTTCCACATTTGCCACAGTACCAACCAAGGCTCCATTAGAGACTTCAGCTTGGTTATAAAACTCATCATCAGAGGCAGAAAAATCAACACCAATGTTCACTAACGTGTCTTTGATAATTGTATCGGTAGAAGAAATAGTATTGCCTGCAACATCAGTCGTGCTTGCAACAACCGTCAACTCACCTTCGGCAAAGCCAGAATAATCTTGGTCTTTCAGGCTCCAAAAATTACCAGAAACAACTGTGGTATAGTCAACAGATAAACCATTGCTATCTGTAATCTTAATATCAATAGCTTGGCCGTCTTCGACATTGAAGATCGCTCCAATCAGAGCACCTTTGCCAACTTCATTTTCGTTATAATAGTTATCACCAAATCCATCAAATCGAACGAGAATCCGGTCAATCGTATCTTTTTCTATGGTATCCGTTGCTGTGGTAGGGTTTCCGGCAATATCTATGGTGCTTGCAACAACAGTGAGTTCACCTTCGGCGAAATTGGAATAATCTTGGTTTTCGAGCGTCCAGCTATTTCCTGAGACTACCGTTGAGTAACTCACAGATAAGCCGTTACTGTCTGTAATCGTTATTGAAATAGTCTGTCCATCTTCAACATTGACTACAGTACCAACTAATGCGCCATTCTCTACTTCAAACTTGTTATAAAACTCATCACCAAAGCCATCGAAGTCAACCTCAATGTTGGCTAATGTGTCTTTGATTGTGGAATCGTTAGCTGTAATGCTATTGCCAAAATCATCAGCAATGACCGCGTCGACTTGGAGATCACCCTCTTCCAATGAAGAAAGGTCGACCCCATTGACGACATACGTTTCATCGTTTGTGATGGCTGTGGTGGTTACTGTGTTTCCGTTAACATCAGTGATGGTCAGAACAATGGTACGCCCGTCTCGAACATCCACAGCCGTGCCCGTAATCGTGACACCTGGTACTTCAAACTGGTTTTCGTAACCGTCACCACCATCTAAAATATCAACGGTTAAGAGTGCACTAGGTAACAAAATATCAAGGTTACCCTCATTCGAGGTTGTATCTTCGTCGACATATTCTGTAGGACGCGTATCAAAACCCGCCTCTGCAAGCGTTTCATCTAAGGTGGAACGAACATAAGCAATAAAAGAGGCACTGGAACTAGGTTGGTCATTTACTGAGTTAGGCTGTTGAGGTGCGCTTTGAATGTTGTTAACGAGTTCGGTGACCACCTTTTCCAACTGTTGTTCAACTGCGTCTATTTGTGGCTCAGTTAAGGGCTGAGCCTCTTGTAAATTCTGAGGTTCAATGCTGACGACTTGCACGCCTTCAACTTTTGGCTGCGTAGCAGGTAATTGAAGCCAAGTACCATCAGGGAAGACTTGCCAAACAACACCACCAACTTCGATATATAAAATAGGATCCATCCTAAACCTCTTCCTTACAAAAGCGCTGACCTTGAGTACATCCATTTACTCAATAAAAGGCTGGAGAAATCAGCGAACTATTTCAAATTAATACTAGCAAACAACAAACCATTAACAGTTAATTAATTATCACTAATACGCTGTAAAGTAAACCGATAGGCTGTGACTTGCATTCAGTTATATCTATCATCACAAAATACATTCAATGAATGTGTCATAATGTTGAAATTACTGGTTAATTTTCAAGGAATGTCATGACTGCAACGAACTATCTCAACCAATTGAATCAAAAGTATCTTGCGACTCATAAAGCGAAAGAAGACTTCTTTTGGGATACATATATGGGGATCAGTGACGACCACGATGGTTCGACACTCGCGCAGACTCAGTGGACGGAATTTCTTAGCTCTGCCGAACAGATTACTGCTATCGAAACGCAACTCGCTGTTATCGATGAAATTCAAGATCCCCTCGAAAAAGAGAGTACACTGACAGGCTTGAATGGTTGGTTAGCGACCTTTAGATCTCATGCTATTGAGTCTGAGCAGTCACAGAAGCTTAAAGCCGATCTCATAAAGTTTGAGGCTGAACTGTTTGAGAAAAAACAAAATCATGTG
This sequence comes from Vibrio sp. 10N.239.311.G01, assembly GCF_041465805.1. Taxonomy (NCBI): domain Bacteria; kingdom Pseudomonadati; phylum Pseudomonadota; class Gammaproteobacteria; order Vibrionales; family Vibrionaceae; genus Vibrio; species Vibrio sp. 10N.239.311.G01. The sequence continues at coordinate 12,962 of NZ_JBFSRM010000030.1, read as the reverse complement.
ATGACTTACGTAAATGAAACTGGTGATGAAACAGAAGGGTCACTGCCCGTTTTAGGTTCAGCCGTTAGAAGTAATGGTAATGAACAAGTTAGGCTTTCTGCACATCAAGCATTATTAGATTTAGAGCAATGGCTGCTGGCTAACGGCTTTATTGAGCTGATCAAAAAACGTAACCAATTTGCTCAATCACTGGGGTTTAAAACCTTCTTTGATTACTCAGTGCTGAAAACCGAACAGATGACGACAGAACAACTGTTTACGATTCTGGATGACTTCGAAGCACGTACACGCGATAGCCATCAGCAAAGCCTAGCCAATTTGGCAGAACAGAAAGGCGAGAATGCACTTCAAGCCCATAACTTTACCTACTCTTTTGCAGGTGACGTTATGAATGATCTTGATCCTTATGTTCCATTCTCAAAGTCACTTCGACGCTGGATTGAATCTTTTGGCCGCCTGAATATCGAATACTCTCAAGCGACATTAAAATTGGATCTGCTTGATCGCAAAGGTAAATACCCTAATGGTTTCTGTCACGGGCCTATTCCTTCTTTCTATGACCAAGACACTTGGGTGCCAGCTCAAGTCAACTTCACGAGTAATGCTAAGCCCGATCAGGTAGGCAGTGGTTATGATGGGATTAACACCTTGTTCCACGAAGGTGGTCACGCTGCTCACTTTGCCAACGTGAAAATGAACGCGCCGTGCTTCTCTCAAGAGTTTGCACCGACCTCGATGGCTTACGCGGAAACTCAGTCTATGTTCTGTGATAGCCTGTTGAATGATGCCGATTGGCTCAAACAATACGCGCTTAATGCAGATGGCCAAGCAGTACCTGACGAGTTAATCAAAGCAATCATCGATAACAAACAGCCCTTCAGAGCTTATCAAGAGCGCAGCATTTTAGTGGTTCCGTATTTCGAGCGAGCACTTTACGAATTGGCGGATGAAGATCTGACACCTGAAAAGATCACTGCTCTGGCTCGTAGCAGTGAGAAAACGATTCTTGGATTAGCTTGTAGCCCTCGCCCATTAATGGCGATCCCGCATCTATTGTCGGATGAAGCATCTTGCGCGTATCAAGGCTACCTGCTGGCTCATATGGCGGTGTATCAAACTCGTGCGTATTTCACTGATAAGTTTGGCTACTTAACGGATAACCCAGAGATCGGCCCTTTGTTAGCTAAGCACTATTGGTATAAAGGCAATAGCGTTAATCACAATGGAACGATAGAGAGCCTGACTGGAGAAGGTTTCAATGCCAAATACCTTGCTGACGAGTGTAACTTATCGCCAGAGGAAGCTTGGGCGATTGAGGAGCAAAAAATCAAACAACTGTCGACAAGAGAACGTGCACCAGTCTCTGATTTGAATGCGAAGATATCGATCGTTGATGGGGCTACCGAGTTGGCGAATAATGACAAATCAAATCATCAGATGTGTGATGAGTTTGAGAAATTCATTGTTGGGCAATACGGTCGATAGATTGAGTTTTAATGCTAATGAAAAAGGCAAAAATGAGTAGTGACATAACTCATTTTTGCCCCAAAGCTTCTCAGACCAAATGAGTGGACGATCTAGCCATTACATCAAAAGACCAAGTTAATCTAATCCGTACTTTAGTCTCATATACGGAGTTTTTCCGTAATTCACCCCTGTAAATATACACAAATTCACACAACAGATTGATAACATTTGAGTTTCATAACAAATAGCAGCAACATAGACGGAAAAAGTCCGTCTATAAAGCGTTATGCGATTCAAGAGGGAACCATGGAATACGAAAGACCTAGAAAGAGAAATCCACTAGGAATTACAATTGAACAGCATTTTCATACAGCGCATTCAATAGGTAAATTTTATAACCATACCGACAATGTTGAAGTATTTGAGAAGTCAACTTCTCTAACCTTCCCTCGGAACAAGCGAGCGAAAATATTTTGTACTAAGCGCAATTGGGATGAGCGTGCTGAGCGTGGTTACATGGTAGATATTGAGCATGGTTATCATGAGCAAATCGATAACCTTGGTATTTCAAAAGAAAGAAACCACCATGCAATATCTAAATATTTTGTCTTATGGCGTTTACGTCATCAGGCTCATCTAAATCGTTTGTCAAACGCAAAACTTAGTGGTGTGCCCGGCCTTCGTTTAACTAAGGAGCAACAGGAAATCATTGAGGTTAAGCGTGCAGGATTTGTGAATTCAGAGGGTGAAATTCCAGCGAGACAATTGACGGGGCATCTAATCCAATCTGGAATCGACCAACACATGCTCGACTTTAAAGATGTAAAGTGGGGCTTGCTCCAAGCAAGCAAAGGTCAATTCTTATGTGCGGACAGCTATCATGATCTTTTTTTAATGCCTATCTCTCCTAAGTTTGCGTTTGCAGCTAATACTCCAGACAGTTTCCTTAATTACTCTGATGTTGCAGCAGTAAATAAGCAAAGTATCGAAAGTGCAAAAGAGTTTTACTTTGCTAGATCTCTGAAAAAGTGTCCAATCGCATAACAAGCGTTTAAGGTTTCAAGGACTTTTTCTAATCTGAACGAAACGGTTTAGAGCAGTACACCTAAAACGTTTTTGTCCAATAGTTACTTAGGACAAACCAACATACTACAATAGGAAATTTTTCCGGCTTAGTTATTCGTTATCTTCACTCAATGCAAATTTGATCTCGTCAGAAGAGAACCCCTTTCGACTTAGCATCGCGTAAGCCTTAGAGCGTTCTTTATGATCGTTTAGGTCATAAGGCTTCTTCTGCAACTGTTCTAAACACGAAGAATAGAAATCTAGCTGCTCTTCATTAATCAATCGGTCGATGAGCGATGACAGTTCACTTGTGTCGATTTGTCGTTGTCTAAGTTCTTGCTGAATGGCAGTCAGTCCCTTGCCTTTACGAGCGTACTTGAGCACCTCTTTTTCCAAGTCGGCTTTCTCGGCCTTAATTTGAATGTTACTTTTCAGTTGATGCGCTTGTGGGTGCTGGTCAATCGCTACCTTAACTTGTTGATAGCTAAAGCCACGCTTTTGCAGGGTCGCGACAAGCTTTTCACGGCTCATGGTAAAACTTGTATAGTAATGGTTGATGCGGTCTATCAGGATGGTCTGTTCATCAATAGACTTTTCGAAAGACACCTTATGGATTGCATCAGAAATCACTGAATCGGTCAGGCCTTTCTTCTTCAATTTTTCGACAATATATCGAGAACCGAATTCACCAGAAAAAGCTTGTTCCACGAATTGTTCAGCAAACACTTGGTCAGACTTGAGATACCCGAAGCCTTTCAGTGTCCCTAGAGTTTCATCGATCCATTCTTGATTGTCGGTTTTCACTTTGAGCTTCGCAACCAACTCGCTTTCCGTCATATCTCGCTGAGTTAAATGCCACATCGCAGAGTTCATGACGCTTTCGATTCGGGTCGCTTTTCTTACAGGTGTATTTCTAGTATTCGTTTTTTTCTGTGAATCATCCATTCGATTTCAACTGTCCAAACTAAGCCTACCCCATCATAACGTAATTCTAAGGCGGTTGAGTGACATAAAAGAATGAAGCTCAATATAAACGGCAGCCAATAAAAATGGACGCTTGTTCAGCGTCCATTTGATATCACATTAAGAATGATGGCTCTAAGCCATGCTTAGCTTTTTCGTAATAGCTTTTCATACTAGATCTTTCGTTTAGTTCTCTTCGTGATTGTAAATATGTACATCTCGTTGAGGGAATGGAATCGTGATGCCTTCTTCATCGAAGCGTTTCTTCACGGTTTCCGTTACATCCCAGTACACATCCCAATAGTCATCAGTCTTAACCCAAGGTCGTACTACGAAATCAACAGAAGACGTATTCAAGGTATGAAGCTTGATCATATGCTCTGGTTTTTTCAACACTAGAGGGTGTGCAAGAATGATGTCGTTCAATACCGCTTTCGCTTTATCGATATCATCTGAATAACCAATACCGAAAACCATATCAACACGTCTTACACGTTCTGCCGTGATGTTGTTGATCACGTCACCCCAAATCTTGTTGTTTGGGATCACCAAGCGTTGGTTATCAATGGTTTGAACAGTCGTCGATACTAAGCTCATGTCTTTTACCGTGCCTTGCACGCCTGCCACTTTAACCATGTCACCGACGTCATAAGGACGGTAGATCAAGATCATCAAACCCGATGCAAAGTTAGATAGTGTGTCTTGCAATGCGAAACCAATGATGACACCGGCTACACCGAAACCAGTAAGAAGAGGTGCTAGCTCTATCCCTATTTGAGACAGTGCGATAAGCAAACCAATAAACACGACCGCTTTAGATGCGATGGATACAAAGAAGTCCTGCATCAATACACTGAAGTCCATTTTAGAGTGCGAAACACTCTTACGAACGGTTTTGCGAGCCACGTTAGCAATAAGGCGAGTTACATACAAAATACCGAGAAACAGAGCAAGTTTAACGATAAAAGAAGGGGTATTTTCAAAAGCCCATGAACTGAACGAACGAAGCCAACCATCCAACAGCTCCAGTGCAACATCAACATCCAACACATCGGCGTTAATGTCACCTGTCGTCGCTAGCAAAACACGTTTGTACGAAGTCACATCCACGCCAAACGGTTCCATTAGCGTGATGGTTTCTTCTAAGCTCGCGACCATAACGCTAGTTCGCTCACTGAAGCGTTCAAGCTCAGTTTTAATCGTCGCTTTCTCTTCTTCACTTACATAAGATAACCGGCGTTCTAAATCTTGACGTTGTGTATCCGTGTATAGAATTGCATTAGTAAGATATTGAGAACGAGAAACAAGTGCCGTTTTGAGCTCACCTTCAGGAACAGCAACATCAACACCACGCTCTTTCGACCAATTTAAGGTCTTAGCAAGCTGCTGATAATAGACATCCATCATTCCGATTCGTTTTTGAATACGCAATTCAAGGCGTTTTTTAGCGTCACCTTCAGCTGAACGGTTTTCTTTACTCATTGAAACGATTTTAGTTTCATTCAACGACAGCAATTTTTGTAGCAGTTCGACCTGCTGAGCAAGAGTGACATCCAGCCCCTCTTTTTTATCTGACGATAGCTGTGAAAAAATCTCTTCGCGTAGGCCCTGATTCTTACGCCTTAAGATATCTTCAAGAAAGGGTTTTTCAGCATCATGCGCCGTTTCTAATGTTGCTAGATCGAGCATTAACTGATCTTGTACTTCTGCGATTTTCTCAACGCTCTGCGCATAACTTCCAAATGCGACAAACGCCAACATTAACAATAGACAACGCCAAACCTTCATCATATTAATTCCTATCACTGTCTAAATTGACCCTATAAATAGTAGTAAAAAGAATATGGATAACAAGCATTTAAACGTATGTTATGTTAAAAATTCGCAAATTATCAGCCTGCTTCTAATATTTGAGAGTTCCAATCCCCTCTTATGACCTGTAGAGTACGCATCCAACAAAGAACAACAGCCAATATCTTCATTCGAGCACAGCACTAAAGCGCCCTAAATACGATGTTGGCTCACAGCAAGAGAGCATAAAAATGAACAACGAACTTGATATTATTGAGTCTCTAGAAGAACTAGAGCAATTCCTAATTTCAGTGGAAGCTGGCGGTTTAGGCCTTGAAGGCGTTGAAGGTGTAGGCATGGCAACCAATAATTCAGATGGTCGTCACTTCGTTGCTGTATTCAACAGCAGTCACAAAGTTCTGCTTGCTCGCTGGATCACCAAAGAAGTGTTTGATAACGGTAAAGACTTGGTACGTAACGGCCCTCGCCGCACTCACTAAGCCTTTCCAATAGCACCAATGATTAAAGCCCAACACATTCACTGACGGTCTGTTGGGCTTTTTTGTATCGCCTCATCTTGGTTAGACCACTCGATACAGAATAATTAGCGATAACTTTCAGTTGTTGTGAACTTTAGCTAGAACTCAAGGTCGTATTCGCGTGAATTGGTGTTTATGCGTCGTTTATCGTGTACCTGCCGTTTTCCGCGTTTATACATAGTTTCACTTTAACCATTTTATGACTTGTGGCGCGAAGAGAACTTATCTAAGCTAGCCACAATTCAATGAGCTGGCTTTAACTAATAACAAATTTGATTACTGACTAATTTGCTGAACACATCACTACTTTTCTTATCCACAAAGAACCGCCGACAAAAGCATTCGCTTTGGGCGCTCTTCCTTACCGGACTGGTTATCGTAACTTGTCTGGCGAGCACTCTGGCCGTAAAGAAAGTATCGTTATCTGCATCCGCTAATGGTCAATCAGTCCTAGTTGGCGCACAAACTCATACAGAAACCAGTAACCCTCAAACCGACATCGCTTCTTCAGAAAAAATGGCCACTCTATACGCCAGTGTTTTCGGCTTAGAAGCCTCAAAAATGTTAACGTCCCCCAATTCAAGTTCATGCAGCCTAAGTTCAAAAATGCTGACCTTTGCCGCCCCAAAAACCGGCTGGCTGATCCCATTCGTACTTATTATTGCTGTTGCGTTTAACTTATCTCCGCACATCTCGAGATTATCCGGAGACAATCATCGCTCTACTCGACCGACAAAACACCGATTGCATCTAAAGCACTGTATATTTAGAGAGTAAATAACCGGGCTACTACACCCTTTTATTTATTTTTTGGAGATACATTTGTGTACAACACACTACTAACTAAGTTTGTCGATTCGTTGGCATTCTGCATGCGCACATGCGCAAAAGCTTTCGTCACTGCAATCTTAGTCATGACGTCATTTACCGCCCTGGCTCAAACCACGGGCTGGATAAGCGTGCCTGAGCATCCGCCAGTTAAGATGCGAATGATGTCGACGGGTGAACAGTCGGATAACGGCGGTACCGTTCAAACTGTATTGGACGTTACACTCGACGGTGACTGGAAAACCTATTGGCGCAGCCCAGGTGAAGGTGGCATTCCGCCAGGCTGGGACTGGTCTGATTCAACTAATATAGAGTCTGTAGATTGGCATTGGCCGATCCCTAAATACTATGAACAACTTGACGTGATGACGTTAGGTTACAAAAAGCACGTAAGCTTTCCTGTCACCCTAACGTTGAAAGACAAAACGCAACCTGCTGTATTTAAGGCTTCTCTCTCGTTCCCGTCGTGCACCAATATTTGTGTTTTGACTGACTATGACATCGAACTCCCTATCGACACGCAGCAATTGCAGTTCGATGAAGAAGCGATGTTCTTGTTCAACCAAGGCATGAGCCAATCTCCAAGAGAAGCGAACCGGACTTCAGTGAACGGTCTATTTTGGGACAAAAGCAAGCAACAACTGGTCACTCAACTAAACAGTAACGAAGGCTGGGATAAGCCGATGGTGTTGATCGATGGCAAAGAAGTCATCGATGATTTCTTTGCTCAACCAAGCGTCCACATCACCGGCAATACGATGACCGCGGTATTTGACGTCAGCAACTGGATAGGCGAAGTCGACTTAACGGATCGCACCGTTAGTGTCACCGTTTCAGACACTAATTTTGCCGAAGAAATGACGGCTCAAGTCGGCTCAAAACCTATTGCTTATCAAGCAAGTAACAACGGTTTTCTTGCAATGATCGGCTTTGCTTTGATTGGTGGTTTAATCCTCAATATTATGCCGTGTGTGCTGCCTGTATTAGGAATGAAGCTAAACAGCATCATTCAAAACCAAGGCGCATCTAATCGTCATATCCGACTCTCATTCTTAGCTTCTGCGTCAGGTGTCATTACATCATTTGCACTCCTAGCCCTTGGCATGACCGTTCTAAAAATGGGTGGCAATGCGATTGGTTGGGGAATCCAGTTCCAAAATGTTTGGTTCATCGGGTTCATGCTGATCATCACTTTGCTGTTCTCGATTAATCTACTTGGGTTATTCGAATTCAGACTACCATCAGGTTTAAACACTTGGATGGCAACCAAAGGCGATGACTCACATTCAGGCCACTTTATTCAAGGCATGTTTGCGACGCTGTTGGCAACGCCGTGTAGTGCTCCGTTCTTAGGGACCGCAGTTGCTTATGCACTTGGGGCAAGCTACCAAGAGTTGTGGGCTATCTTTATCGCACTCGGCATCGGTATGAGTGCACCTTGGTTGATTTTCGCGCTGTTCCCGAGTCTTACAAAACTGCTTCCAAAACCTGGGGCATGGATGTTCAGAGTTAAGCTGGTATTTGGCTTAATGATGTTCATTACCAGTCTATGGTTAGCAAGCCTAATGAGCCCATTCATTGGTAAATTCCCGACGATCCTGTTGTCACTGTTTATCGTGATTACAGTATTGATTTGGATTGGCCGTAAGTTGGGCCGCAAGGTACTTATTCCTATCGTCGCAACCACAACCTTGGTGTTTGGTGCTGCATTGATCGTCGGTAGTGTCACCGCTGATAACTGGGCGACACCGATTGTTGACGATCTCGATTGGCAAAAGCTAGATGCAAAACAAATCCCTCAATTGGTTGAGCAAGACAAAACGGTATTTGTCGATGTGACCGCTGAGTGGTGTATTACCTGTAAGGCCAACAAGATCGGCGTCATTCTCCAAGACCCTGTCTACAGCCACCTGCAGCAAGAAGACATTGTTTTGATGAAAGGCGATTGGACAACACCAAGTGAAAGCGTCACTCAATACCTACAAAGTAATGGTCGATTTGGTGTGCCATTTAATATCGTCTACGGCCCAAGCTATAGAAGCGGTATTCCACTGCCTGTCATTCTCGACAGTGACACTGTCGTTCAAGCCATCGACGCTGCGAGATAATAGATGAAGACTCCCAACAATAAAGATAAATCTAGCACGACTGAAGACAGCGCTGTAAAGGGTGATACCAAAAAGCCAAGTCGTCTTAAGAAGTGGGGAAAGGAACTGGTTTCAATGATATTGATCGTTGGCGTGGTTTCATTTGCGATGGACTTTTATCACAGCAGGAGCATGCCTCAGGGCGACGCGATTCCAATTGTGGGTCAATCGCTCCAAGGCGAAGATATTGATGTTATCGAGCTAAGCAAAAATGGTAAGCCAGTCATTGTCTATTTTTGGGCGACTTGGTGTGGCGCCTGCAAATTTGTAAGCCCAACCGTCAATAGCTTCAGTGATTCCCATCAGGTGATTTCGGTCGCTCTGTCATCTGGTTCAGACGAACGTGTCCAGCGCTACTTGGATGCAAAAGAGTATGACTTCCCTGTTATCAATGATCTTTCTGGATCAATCAGCAGAAGTTGGGGCGTTAATGTCACTCCAAGCATCGTCATCATCAAAGACGGAAAGATCAGCAGTATCGCAACAGGCGTTACTTCTCCTATAGGGCTGTGGTTAAGAACCTACTTTGCCTAACTCGCTCACAAAGAAAAACAGAGCAAAGCTAAGTGAATAAACCGACTCAGCCAGTTTAACAAACAATATTAATGTGAGCGCAACCCAATAAGCGCTCACGATTATCACGAATTAGAGAAAAGACAATATGAAAAAGCATCTGATAAGCGCACTGATTTTAGGCTCACTACTGAGTACTAATGCCTTCGCAGAATTAAACAAAGAACAAACTCAACAACTTGAAGAAATTAATCAATTCCTGAAAGATAACCCTTCTACGATCTCTGGATTGCATACCAGTTTAGAGCAGTACGTAGCAGGTCAAGAGCAAGCGAAGAAAGCCCAAGCGGAAAGCCATGATTGGTTATACAACAATGACGCTCACCCGATCCTTGGCAATCCAGATGGCAAATCGGTCATCGTTAATTTTACCGACTACAACTGTCCTTTCTGTAAGCGCTTAGAAAAAGGGTTAACTCAACTGGCCTCTGAAAATAGCGACATTAAGGTCATCAATGTCTACCTATCATTTAAGCAGCAACAGGTTTCGGGTCTAAACACCAACGCAGCGCTATACGCGATGAAAGTATGGAAAGATAATCCAGAAGCGTTCCCAGAAGTAGACCGACTATTAATGGCGAAAAGCGGTAGCCACACAAAATCGTCACTGCAAGCTGTAGCCAAGAAGACGGGAACAGAGGCACAACTAGACACCACCACAGAACAAAGCAACACGCTAATGACCAACCACCAAACCTTTAGCGCATTGGGTTTAACTGGCACACCAACATTAATGATGAACGGGCAGGTCTTACCGGGATACGTGCCTTACGACCGATTAAAAGAGATCGTGGACGACGCTTTTTAATCGAGTGTAGTTAGAGATAAAAATTCGAAAGAGAAGTAATAAAAAGCCGACTCGCGTAACTCGCAGTCGGCTTTTTGATGAGTTTAAGATAATGTTTTCAATATTATTTTTGAAATAGAAAAGCAGTCGAAGTGTCACTATCTTGCAATGGATTCTTAATCTAGCCTCGCTACTCTAAAAACAGTTCTCTCGATGAGTCCAAGACGTGCTTACTCTAGACAACTGTCCTTTGACCGAGCCTAGCTCGGTCTTTTTTTTACGTGTTTTAGATAGCAACACAGTGTATTAGCACAGAAACGTCCAACCGACTAAGCCTAACTTAGCAAGCGACAAACAAGCGCACCCGGCTCCCTTAACGCATCCACGTTGTAGCTAAGGACACGTCCAGCAGACGGCGCGTGATAACGGCGACACTCATTACCAAAAGCGTCATATTGAATAGCCAATAAATCATCTTGTTCTACGCTCTGCAGAAGCTCAACCTGCGGCAATACAAAACCACCAATATCAGCGCGGATAGAAACCACATCATTACCCTCTATCCAATCCATACTTGGCAGTTGCATTTTGTCTGGGTTATTTAGGTTAATTTCGAACATTTCATAATAAGACAGCATGTTAAAAACACCGTCTACCGCACGTTGAATCATGTCAGGCTGAGTAAATTTCCCCATACCCACTTCCACCGTGATGCTCGGAATTCCACTTCGATTCCAAACCGTTTCTAAGATACCTGGATCGCCTGGGTCATTCAGAACACAATCGGGCTGCATCAACCTCGCCATCTCCAAACATTGTTCTATGCGGTAATCAGAAAATACATAAAGTGGGTAGACTGCGCCACGAGTTTGAGTGTGGAGATCAACGGCGAAGGTGGCATTATGCTTAAGCAAACGCTCCCACAAAGACGCAACAAAGCGTTCCGCAGCTAGGCCATTCGCATCACCCGGAAAGAGTCGATTAAGGTTGGCAGGGCAAGAGCCCGGATCCGAAGAGATAAAATCACGGCTATGGTTCAGCAAGCCAGACAAATTCACAGTAGGCACAATCGTTACCGTACCTTTGAGCGTTTTACCGACTAAGTCCCTGATAATTTGCTGTGCAGCCAACACTCCGTTTAGCTCATCACCGTGAATACCGGCGGTGATCATCAACTTAGGACCTTCTTGACTGCCTTTGAAAACAGAAACCGGCATGTTCTTAGGTTGCCCTAGCCCATCACTGGTGACTTGAAACCAAAACTGGTGCTCTCCAACGGGTAGGTCTTCAACATTCAAGGAGCCAATAACCTGCCTACCTTGTAAAACATCGCCTAAGTACTCTGTTTTCATCCAACGTCTCCATCTTGTTGAGCAAAATCTATTCTCTTCTAAGTTTTTGCATCATAGAGGATATCTTAATCAGTACAAACAGTTAATAAGATGAACAAGCTCTGACTTTCCCATAATACTCACGCATATCATCATCACTTCCCCTAAATAAAAGCTTGTGAAAGTCTGCACTTAAGAACCGATAAGTTATATAACCATTCACAAACCACTCAGTCTATTGAAATGAAAGTGCAATAAAATCAACACTTAAAAAGTTCCCTATTCACGAAAATGTAATTTTATAGAAATGAAAGCTTAATTTAGCTGCTCTAAATTAGCTTCATATCGAAACGGAGAGCACATTGCTCACGGATTTTAAAATACAAGGTAAGTGATTATGAAAAAGGCAGTTCTAGCTTCTGCAGTGGTAGCGGCACTAGTTTCAGGTTCTTCTCTAGCAGCAACAGTTTACAGCTCTGATGGTACAGAACTTAAAATTGGCGGTCGTGCGGAGGCTCGTTTCAACGTATCTGACAACAACGAAAGCGCATCTGACAGTTCTTTCAAAGACAAGTCACGAGCTCGTGTGAATATTTCAGGTAAATCTGAACTTTCTGACGGTTTATATGGATTCGGTAAGTATGAAGCAGAGTTCACTAGCGCATCAACAACAGAGTTCGAAGACGGAAGTGGCAATACTGTAAAAATTGAAAATGAATCTCTTACCAATCGCTACTACTACGCAGGTTTAGGAACCAAATTCGGTGAGTTCTCATACGGTAAGCAAGATTCTTCACAGGTAATGCTGACTGACATTACAGATACAATGGCAACATTTGGTGCAGATGCTGCTGATGCCGTTGATGGCAACAAAGATAAGCGTGAGAATAACTTCCTTTACTCTGGCGAGTTTGACGCGTTGACGGTACAAGCTAACTACATCGCTGCAAATGAAAAAGATGCAGATAGTTTTGGCCTTGCTGCTATGTATAACCTAGGCGCTTTTGACCTTGGTGCGGGTTATGTTTCTCAAAAGAATGGTAACTTCGATGACGATCAAATCAACCTTGTAGCTCAATTTTCTATGGATGCGTTTACGGTTGGTGGTCTATACACAATGGCTTCAGTTGCAGATAAAGATTACACAGGCTACGAGCTTTCAGCTATCTTCAAAGCAACTAAACAGCTATCACTAATTGGCGTATACAACTACGGCGAGTTCGATAAAGCGGCTGACGAAGAAGCAAATAACTTTGCTATTGAAGCGGTGTACAAGTTTAACGGCCACATTCGCACATATGCTGGTTACAAGTTTGAACAGCGAGACAATAAAGATGACCAACTACAAGCGGGCATCCGTTACGACTTCTAATCTAAATCGACTTTAGATACAGACTAAAAGGTTGGGCAATAGCTCTAATGCCGATCAGTTAAAGCCAAAGCGATCGGTTGAAGGATCCTTCAGAGCTGT
>NZ_JBFSRM010000029.1:0-67959 GCF_041465805.1 Vibrio sp. 10N.239.311.G01 | reverse complement strand
TCCATACGCTTACGCGTCAGTGGACCGGTATCTTCAATCTTGCCATCAGCGAATGACTTAATGACACCACGAGGGCCAAATTTCTTAAGAAACTCAGGATCGGTTGGGTAATCTTCATTCTCTGGTTCTTCTTCAGCATTTAGGTGGTAAAGGTTGCCAAAAAATTCGTCAAACCCGTGTGCTGTTGGAAGGAATTCATCTTTATCGCCAAGGTGGTTTTTACCAAATTGACCTGTCATGTAACCCATAGGTTTCAGCATTTCTGCGATTGTCGCGTCTTCTGCTTGTAAGCCAATGTCTGCGCCCGGCAAACCTACTTTACTCAAACCCGTTCGTAATACACTTTGTCCCGTGATAAAGGTAGAGCGACCCGCAGTACAAGATTGCTCTGCGTAATAGTCCGTAAACATCATCCCTTCTTTCGCGATGCTATCAATATTCGGGGTTTTGTAACCCATGAGACCGAAGGTGTATGCACTCACATTGGATTGACCAATATCGTCCCCCCAAATAACCAATATATTTGGCTTTTCAGCCGCAAAAGTGGCGCTGGACGCGGCCATCATCGCTGTACCCAAAATCGCTAATCGACGTTTAGCGCCATATTTCGCTGTCATAGAAACCTCTTCGTAAGTTATTTGCATCCTGCCCTACAACGTATAGTCCATTTTTTACACATGCGCGAGATACCCTAAGCTATTAATCTTTTTGTCATTTTTATTGAGATACGGATACAGAAATCATCGATAAGGTTTACGCCAACAAACATGATAAGGATCACACATACAAACTAAGGCTTTATTCTACGTACCCACTGGAGCTGATATTAATCAATAGGTTACCTAAGCATCATAACGATTGGTTATAAGCACTATAAAAGGACGTAACGGAATTTTGAGAATAACATTTGCTCATCGATGCGTTGTTCTAACGCATTAATCTTAAAAGTGAATCGGAGTCCTTATGGGTACTAAAATTAATAAACTAGCATTAGGTGTTGGCTTATTAGCAGCTTCTTCAGCGGCAACAGCAGCAGAAAAACCAAACATTCTTGCTATCTGGGGTGATGACATTGGTGTATTCAACATCAGTGCATACAACAACGGTATGATGGGTTACGAAACACCTAACATCGACCGTATTGCTAACGAAGGCGCACTATTTACTGACCACTACGGTCAACAATCGTGTACTGCTGGTCGTGCTGCATTCCTAACAGGTCAAGAACCTTTCCGTACTGGTCTATTGACTATCGGCATGCCAGGTTCGGACCACGGTATCCCTGATTGGGCTCCAACGATCGCAGACCTTCTTAAAGAACAAGGCTACATGACAGCTCAGTTCGGTAAGAACCACATGGGTGACCAAGACAAACACCTTCCAACGAACCACGGTTTTGACCAGTTCTTCGGTAACCTGTACCACCTAAACGCCGAAGAAGAGCCAGAAACATATTACTACCCTAAAGACCCAGAGTTCCGTAAGAACTACGGCCCTCGTGGTGTAATCAAGTCTACTGCTGACGGTAAGATTGAAGATACTGGCCCAATGACGCGTAAGCGTATGGAGCATGCGGATGAAGAGTTCCTAGAAGAATCTCTAGCATTCATGGAAAAAGCGGTAAAAGCTGACAAACCATTCTTCATCTGGCACAACACCACTCGTATGCACGTGTGGACTCGCCTACAAGAGAAATACCAAGGTAAGTCAGGTATCAGTATTTATGCTGATGGTATGTTAGAGCATGATGACCATGTTGGTGTGCTTCTAGACAAGCTGGATGAACTAAAAATCGCTGACAACACTATCGTAATTTACTCTACCGATAACGGTGCTGAAACGGTTTCTTGGCCTGATGGCGGCGCAACTTACTTCCACGGTGAGAAAGGTACAACTTACGAAGGTGGTATGCGTGTGCCTCAGCTAGTTCGCTGGCCTGGGACTATCAAACCTGGAACTAAAATCAACGATATCATGGGCCACCAAGACTGGATTCCTACTCTACTAGCAGCCGCTGGTGATGATAAAGTGGTTGAGAAGCTAGCATCTGACAAAGGTGCAACTTACAACGGTAAAAACTGGCGCGTACACCTAGATGGTTACAACTTCCTGCCTTACTTCCAAGGTAAAGAAGAGAAAGGCCCTCGTGACAGCATGCTTTACTTCTCTGCTAACGCTGAGCTAAACGCAGTACGTTGGAATGACTTCAAGATTTCGTTTGCTGTGATGGATGGTAACATTGTGGATGCAGTTCGTTTCCAACCAAACTGGCCTCAAGTTGTTCACCTACGTGCTGACCCATTCGAGAAAGCACCGCACGAGTCTGGTATGTACCTACGCTGGATGGCAGACAACATGTGGTTATTCGTTCCAGTAGGAAATCAGGTTCAAGAGTTTATGACGACGCTACCAGATTACCCTATGCAGAATAGCCAAGTACTGAACCCAGGTAACTTCAACCAGAATGCATACATGCTTCAAGGTAAACTTAAGCAACTAGAAGCAGCCGCAGCACAAGCTAAATAAGCTTAGATAGGCGGTGTAGATTGTTCAAACTGTATAGATGTGTATTGCACTAAGATTGATAGTAAATACATAATCTAGTACGAAAGCCGTGATAACTCACTTGAGTTACCACGGCTTTTTTCGTTTAACGCCATTCGGCTTAAATTCAATTGAAAGAGCTTCATTCAATTCTGACTAAGATCTCCCGATCAATCCCTGCTAGACAACTACCTAAGCGATTTAATTTCCTACCACTTGTCTTGCAACATCAAGTATGCGCAACTAGGTTTATAAATAACACCTATCATTGGAAAGTGAAATGAAGGTGATATCAGAAGGATTCTGAATTGCCATAATTGTCAAAACTAGATGGACTAATGTTATGAAAACGCCATGTTTAGCAGGAATAAGCATCACTGTCATTGTCGTTTCAGTCGCTATGCTAGTTTATGACGCGGCCTCTTCAAAAATGCACACCTCGTTCGAACACCAAGAAGATCACGCCCATGAAAGCGATCATGATGACTCTCACTCTTCAGGGCACTCCGCACATTCCGAAGAAAAGCACGCACATAAAACCGTCGCTTCAAGCCAACCCATATCCCCGATTCCAAACTCTCCCGAGATAAATCATGAACTGGCCAAAATTGGTTGGGTGCTATTTAAAGACCCGAACCTTTCTTCTAACCGCAGTGTGAGCTGTGAAAGTTGTCATAGCCTGCAAACCAACGGAGCAGAGGTGATTCCAGTTTCGATTGGCGTAAACGGCGCAGGGATGAGAAATTCACTCACCGTTTTTAACGCAGTCTTTAACTATCGGTTCTTCTGGGATGGTCGGGTGAATAATCTCGGCGATCAAATTGATGGCCCAGTGCACAACGTCGATGAAATGGATTCAAACTGGCAACATATTACGGATTATGTGTCTCAATCGAAAACTTACATCGACTTATTCCAAGAACAATCAACGCCCATTGACGAAGCTTCAATTAAGGCTGCTCTTATTGAATTTATGCAGGGTTTGACCACACCAAATGCCCCTTTCGACCTGTATTTACAAGGTGACAACGCAGCACTTTCTGAAACCGCCAAACGAGGTTGGGAAACCTTTCAAGAAGAAGGCTGTATTCGTTGCCACCAAGGTACCAACATTGGTGGAGGCATGGTGATGCGATTTGGTTACTTCGGGTTATCGAAAACAGGAACCGAACGAAGTGAAGACCAAGGTCGCTTTATGTTTACCGCGCAACCACAAGATAAGCATCTATTTCGTGTTGCTAGCTTAAGAAACGTGGCGATCACTGCACCCTATTTTCATGACGGCCAAACAGCCACACTCGAAGAAGCGATCAAAATCATGGGTGAAAGCCAACTCGGTAAAACGTTTGAGAAACAGACCATCAACGATATCAAGGTCTTCCTCGAATCCCTTACCGGTAACCGTCCTCAAATGTTAATGGAGTTTGAAAATGAATAAGATCAGACTCATATTTCTACTGTTTGTATCGCTTTTCATCGGCTTAATTAGCTTCATTATGCTGACCTACTCCGAGCATGAAAAGGTCACCGAATATGGAGTGCCTATTCGGGAGTTAGGCCATGAAGTATTAGAAATGCGTGATCACATCACCAATGCAGCGCTTGCGGGTATTTCCAACCCTTATCAAATGTCTGCAGATTTGGTGGCTTTAGAAAGAGAGTTACAACTGCTCAGAGAAAGTTATCAAAGCGAGAATATCCACTCTACGTTCTTTAAACACTTACCAACAGCGCAATTATTGGAGCGCTTCTACGATGCTTCAATGTCGAACTTAGATACGCTAGACAACCTAGTAGGACTTAGTGTGGCTCGTCAGTTTATTTTGCAATCTTTAACTCTACAACTCACAGAGAGCAGCTCAACTGATGCTGAGATAAACAATGCAAATATCGACATTCAAAGCGCGCTTCTTGCGAGTGTGTTGGTTGGGGGAATCGAAATTAACCATTCTGGTGTCAACTCCGAGCTGGCGAACCTTTATAAAACGTTTACCGAACTCAACCAGCAACAAAGTCAGCTGTTATCTCAAGTACTTTCAGCACACAGCATGGAGTACATTGAACATATTGAGCATGAGTTTACCGATCTGCAAGACCAACTTAAAAGTATCATCGTTAAGCTTATTATCGTTTTGGCGTTGCTGACTTTAGCGTTCTCATTCACCATGTTTTTCTTCCGAGTCTTCGAACTCAAAAGAAACAACCTCTCCTATCAAGAAGCCGCAGACAAAGCAGAAAAAGCCAGCGAAGCAAAATCTCTCTTTCTAGCGACCATGAGCCACGAGTTACGAACCCCAATGAATGGTGTGTTAGGTATCGCTCAAATCATAAAGGAAGACTCGCAAAGTTTAGATACTCGCAAACAGGCCCAAATCATCATTGATTCAGGACAACACCTTGTCACCATATTAAATGACATTCTTGACTTTTCTAAGGTGGAACAAGGCAAGATGGAGTTGGAATATAGCCCGTTCTCTGTCACCGACGTCGTGACACACCTTGATAAAACATTGACACCTCTTGCAGAAGACAAAGGCCTAGCTTTTATCATTAAAGATAACATTCCTACCAATATTCAGTTGATTGGTGACTCTGCACGTACACGTCAGATCTTATTTAATTTAGCAGGCAACGCAGTCAAGTTTACTGAGTCAGGAAAGGTTGAAGTGGAATTCTTGATTGCACCGACTACCCCACCAAGCGTGAATATATTAGTGACTGACACAGGTATTGGCATTGCAGAAGACAAAATCGACCATATATTTACCGCCTTTGAACAAGCCGAGCTCTCAACAACCCGTAAGTTTGGTGGCACAGGGTTAGGGCTTTCCATTGTTCAGCAGTTAGTCGAACTGATGGGCGGAACAATTAAGGTTTCCAGCCAGCTTGGTTTGGGCACTCAATTTAAGATCTCTTTGCCGTTGGAGATGCATGAGCTTGAAGAACAAGTCATCGACCAAACGCCAACCAAAACCAATGAGACTCTCGATGACTTCTCAGTATTGTTAGTCGAAGACAACAAGATCAACGCAATGGTGATTAGGAAGTTCTGTGAGTCGATAAACTTAACGGTTGAGAATGCCTACGACGGTTTACAGGCCTTAGATAAGTTGGCGTCAAACCAATATGACCTGATCATAATGGACAACCATATGCCCAACATGAGCGGTATTGAAGCGATTCAAAAAATCCGTGGCGAACTCAAGCTGACTACGGTTGTTTTTGCATGTACCGCCGATGTATTCAAAGAGGCCCACGATGAATTCATCGAATCAGGCGCAGACTTTGTACTCACCAAACCGTTACAGAAAAACAGCTTACAAAACGCCATCAACGAGTTTCACCAACAGTTTGAGGTCAACCGCCATCACTCCGTTAACGCACACAATCTTCCAAACAAGGAAAAAAGTAACATCACGATGTTAACGCGTCACCCTAAGAACAAATTGCCACTCACAGAGGAAGAACTGTCGCGTAGCCAATTTTTAGCTAATGATGAGCTTAAAACAGACGAGAAACTCAAATGCTTAACTTCTCTCGTTGATGAGCTAGAAAACGAAATCGATGAGTTAATAGAGCTATTTTCGGACGCCAAGCAGGATGACCTCTCCAGAACATTGAAGGCGGTTAAAGAGATTGCAGCAAGATATGAAATGAACGAAGTGCTTGAACTCGCGAGCTCAGCCGAACAGATAGCCGATCAACACATCATGCCCGAAGCAGAATTGCTTCAACAACTGATCAATCGATTGATGGTCAATAGTCATCAAGCCACTCGATTGATACACAAACTCCACCAGCAACGCAAAATGGGGTAAAGGAAGGTATCACATGCTATGGAATTTGAACTTACCTAGCACCGGCCCACACTTGTTCTTGGCTCTTGGTGCAACCATCATTTTTGTGGTCGACTATCATGTACCTTTGGGCATTGCTATGGCCGTTCCCTACGTTACGATCGTATTGCTTGCGGCAACAACGAAAGATCCAACCTCCACTGTGATGTGGGCTATCACCTGCACCTTGCTAACGCTCATTGGCTACTACACATCTAGTACGGGCAGTGAAACCTGGTTCGTCGCCTTCAATCGCGTAATTACCATCTATGCTATTTGGATTTCGGCAATCGTTCCTATTTATGTCTCTTTAAAACCACATCAAGCGCCAACGAACGTCGATGAAGATGCTTTAACAGAAAATAAGGCAAGTCCACGCTCTCACCTGACTAGAAACCGCACAATAAACACGTTCAAAAACTAGGCTTAGGTTAAGTTTCGGTGAATTTTACCAAATCGAGACAAGGCAACTTGAAATACTTCTTTATGCATGCGAGTGTAGAACTACTCACCTAAATAACTGTATGACTATGAAAACATTACAATCCATTGCGCTGCTTTCGACAATTATCGCAGCACCACAAGTGTTAGCTGACGTAACAATTGAAGTTCCTTCTAGCGCAGATGCTTTAGTCGAAGTCTTAGCTGTAAATGAAGCTAAACCCGATCTTGACGGTGGTTTCTTCTCTTCGAGCAAAACGATCACCGTTCCAGATGGCGTAAACCAAATCGTTTTCAAATATCAAGTTGCTTTCAGCCAAGGCAACGACCGTGAGTTTGTCGACAGCGATACCATTATTGCTACTTTTGATGCGACAGACACAGCATTGACGTTTGACATGCCTAAGTTCCGTAACACCAACGAAGCGAAAAAAGGCCTTCAAAACTTAGATTGGAAACTGGTTGATGAAAACCAAAATGCAATCAGTGTTAAGCAAGACAAACTTATCAAAGATGGCATGCAGATTGGTCGTAAGTACCCGCAAGAAGCGAAGGAGTACAACCAGAAAGGCGGCATCGCTGCACTTACAGTAGGTTCTAGCGCGGGCGTAGCAGCTGCTGTCGCACAACCGGTAACGCTTCCAACAAAGATTGACGGAAATGCAGCAAATACAGCTGAAGAGATGCTCTATTTCTGGTACGAAAAAGCGGATGCTGAAACCAAGCAGAAATTCAAAGACTACGTGAACAAGTAGCTCAATGAGCTTAATTTAAAAATGAAAGAAGCTGGCAAACTGCCAGCTTCTTTTTTGTCTTCATCTAGATGATTTAGGCTTATAGAGATTAAGCAGACTCAGTCGATAACACTTTACCATCCACTTTAGTTGGCCATCCTAGCGCTTTATACTCAGCTGCTAGTAAATGGGCACAGCGGCTAGAAATTCTGGTCAAAATCAGCTTTAGCTAAGTAACCTTGAACAAGCTCTCGATATTGCTGCTTCAATGGCGCTTCAATAAAGCTCGCGTCTATCGCATTCAAACTAAACAGCGCTAACTCCTGATGCGTCATCTCATGAGCTTTGCTCACCGCATTAAAGTTATCCGACATGTAACCACCAAAATAAGCAGGGTCATCCGAGTTAATCGTTACAGCCACACCCTTTCTGAGCAGTTCGACAATGTTGTGGTCTTCCATCACATCGAATACACGCAATTTAATATTCGACAGTGGGCACACCGTCAGTGGCATTTTGGTTTCAATCAGCTCTTCGATTAGAGCTTCGTCTGTCATGCACTGGACACCATGATCCACTCGACTCACGCTGAGCATTTCAATCGCATCGACAATGTTTTGAGCCGGCCCTTCTTCTCCTGCATGCGCCACCGTCAAGAAGCCCGCTTGTTTTGCTTGTTGGAATACACGCTTGAACTTCTCTGGTGGGTGTCCTAATTCAGAAGAGTCCAGTCCAACCCCGACGATCTTATCTTGATGCTTCAATACCTCTGCGAACGTTTGAATGGCGCTCTCTTCAGATAAATGGCGCAGAAAACATGCGATGATTTGAGAGGTAATGCCCAACTCTTTATGACCCTGTTCAAGCGCACGATGAATGCCGTTAATAGCGGTGTCGAATGCAATGCCACGATCGGTATGTGTCTGAGGATCAAAGAAAATCTCAGTATGGATAACATTGTCGGCTTTACAGCGTTCTAGATAAGCCCATGTTAAGTCGTAGAAATCCTGTTCTGTGCGCAGTGCATCAGCACCTTGATAATAGATATCCAGAAATGACTGTAAATCATCAAATTCGTATGCGCGTCTTAGTTGCTCTGGGGATGAATAAGGCAGCTCAATGCCATTGCGTTGAGCAAGCTGGAAAAGTAACTCAGGTTCGAGCGAACCTTCAATGTGTAAATGCAACTCTACTTTTGGGAGCCCTTGAATAAATGCGTTCATATTTCACCTACTTTGGATTTTAGGTGTGCACTTACTCTGAATAATAGACAGGAGGTTTTCTTGAACGCCATTACAAAGAGTAAGAACACAATTGTGATCTAAACCCTTCGTAATCAGCACTTTGCGGGAGCTGGTAGAGACCCCCAAACCATATCATTGGGGTTATACGAAGCAAACGGTTGCTACTATACAGAGTTTAATGGGAATTTCACTAATCAATTGCTCATTAACCGATTTCTAAAGCAGGAACCTGTTTGGTTCGATCTCAACGGTAATCTGGTCGTATTCTCGACATCAGCAACATATCGATGTACTTACCCGCTTTGAACGTACTGAGTCTTTTTGTGCCTTCTAACTGAAAGCCTACACGTTCATACAAAGCAATAGCGGCGTGGTTATCGGCATGAACCTCTAACTCAAGACGCACGAGATTAAGCCAGTTATCCGCCTGATTGATCGCTTCTTGCATTAACGCCTTACCGACCCCTTTACCATGCATATCTGGGTGAATAGCAATACCAAGACCAGCGCAGTGCCTGTCTCTTACCTTGGTGGTCATGAATAAAGTAATGTGACCCACTACTTTGCCGGAGACTTCCGCAACCAGAGTGAAATGGTCTGAATGACCAAACAGTCGCTCCACTTGTTCAGAACTAAGATAAGGCTTTTGTGAGGTGTTTTCTGAAACTGAAGGGCGGCGATAAATATCGAAAACATCTTGGCTATCCGTTGCTTCTAAATGTCTAATTTGTATTTCCAAAGCGCTTCCTTATCCTATTATTTCTATCCATAAGCTAATTTTCATATTACGGATAGCAACGGGAACCTACAACCTTTAAAGGTGTAAGTGCCCGAAATAATTAAACAAATAGTAAGACTGAACTTAAACTTCTGCTTTGATGAGTATTTTTAAAATAGTGTGAATATCAGAATTTATAATCCACACCCACACTCGCTAATACTTGCTCGGAGTTATAGAAATCGATATTAGAATCTATGCTTCTTAAACCCAGTAAAGTAATGAACGCCCAATCTTTATAGCCCATCAAACCACCAAACTCATAAGCTAAGAATGCACCGAATTCATTCTCTTCACGTACTTGCCCGTAAATTGGATTCGACTCATCATATTCACGATCACTTGCATCTAGGGTGACAACAAAACCATGACGACCGATTCTCTTCGCGTAGTTTAATTCAATACCATAACTATCGAAGCTGAGTGCTCCTCCTTCTGCGTCTGAGTGGAAATACACCATTGAAGGAACAAATAGACCTGCGTGGTTTGGTAAGATAAAGCGGTATCCTGCTTTGGCGTACACATAGGTTCTTTCCCTATCCAGCAGCACAGTATCTTCCGGAGATAAGCCTTGGCTACCAGATAGCTCTTCATCAACATCTGATTGCCCAAATGCGAGATCCGTTCGAAAACCAGTTCCACCGATATTAGTGAGCTGCAGTCGTCCTACATTACCTTTCACATCCGTTTCATTTCGATTAACGCCAACAGCATACGGATCCGTCCAAGCCTTACCCGAGATAAGCGTAGGAATAACAGAAAAATCCAATATGGTGCCACCAGAAAGTTGATATCGATAACCGATCTCAAACGCAATGGTACCTGTTGCAATATCCTCTCGTGTCGTACCCGCATACACTTGGTGAGTCAGCGATTCGCCAAAAGTATATTGAACAGTACCCAAAAAGCCGAGTAGCCCTTGGTTTTCACTCTCCCCTTCCTGGGTGTTGGTGGCTTGATTCGAATCTTGTTCAGTACTCAAATTACTACTGTCAGAGTAGAAACCGGCCAATACACTGAAGTTACCGCTGAAGCCTTCACTTGGAGCAAGGCCACTGTATGCAGGCATTGAAGCCAATGCAGAAAAGACTACTGGTAAAACAAACCTCATATTCACATCCATTACTTGAATAATCACCAAATAACTATAAGCATCAAATAACTATAAGCATCAAAATGGAATTATAACAAGCATTTGACAACATAAATTTATTCGCTTGACGCTGTCGATATCGCTAACCATTCACTCAAAGACACAACAAATTGATCTATCACGATTGGGCTTTCGTAATACCTCTCGAAAATAACGGACAAAACTCAAAGGAAGACAATATGTTTAATAAATTAATCAAAACCATGTCAGTGCTAGTTGCGACGCTTCTTTTTACGGCTTTTGCTCACGCTGATCACCACGGAATGAAGAAAGATATCGTTGACGTGGCGGCTGAAAACGGCTCTTTCAACACCTTGGTAGCAGCGGTAAAAGCGGCAGGCTTAGTTGAAACATTGAAAGGTGACGGTCCCTTCACAGTGTTTGCGCCAACGGATGAAGCGTTCGCTGCGCTACCAGAAGGAACGGTTGATATGCTGTTGAAGCCAGAAAACAAAGACAAGCTGATTGCAGTACTGACCTATCATGTGGTGCCAGGGAAAATAATGGCGTCTGAAGTGATGAAACTTGATAGTGCCGTAACAGTGCAAGGCGAAGCGGTAATGGTAGGAATTGATCACGGCAACGTGATGATCAACAAAGCGCAGGTCGTGATGGCAGATGTTGAAGCAAGCAATGGTGTTATCCATGTGATTGATGCTGTATTACTGCCCAAATAATAAAGATGAACACAAATCAAAGCTTCTTAGAGGGTGTGACAGGTTCACACCCTTTTGACGTTTAAATACCAAGTTAAGATCGGTATCAAACTAGCCAAGCCTGCCTTGATATAAGCAAGAACCCGGATTACATAAACAAGCGCCCGAATATCAGAAAGGCCGCCATCGATACCACCTTCGTGAAGACCACCACCCAGATGCAGTCACCAATACTAGAGTGCGTCGCTTTCCCGAGTAAGAACACAAACAGAATCAACCCTAACACCCAGCCTACTGTTGGAATCAATGACACTAGAGCAACGATAACAGCAATAGTAAGAAGGGATTTAAAATCTGCGACCACGAAAGACATTTTAGAGGCGATGTACATACAACATGCGGTGATTAATGCGTCCATCACAAACACTAAAGCTTCAATTCCCACGTTACTTCCTTCACTCAAATTAGTTGCAGTGAATATTATCGCTAAAGTGATAATTTTTCTTGAATAAGAGAACAAAAAGCAGGTGAAAACTGTGTCAAAAATGAGATTACCGTTCGTCTGAAGGCATAGGTTTATTTGTTCGAGTCTTCTAAGCCTTTGACCAGTGCTCGCGACCGAGTCTGATTTGCTTTTTGATAGGCATCAAAGCCATCTTCGCGTTTACCTCCGAACAAACAAAGAAACGAGTTGATGACAAATGAAAAGAATGAGATGACGACAACAAAGAGAGGAAATAGCCCCGACACCCCAGCATCTAAGGCAAGAACGCCAACAGCGAAGGACAACATCGACACCAATGTATATAGTTTAGATCTACTCACATGACTCATGAACAACACTCCTTGTATTCATTCAATGTTTAGATTAGACAAATTATCTTGCACACAATTTGAACTCATCGACAATATCAATAGATCAGGAAAAGTTATCCTTAAAAAGGTTCATTAATATTTCAAACTCGGTTTCTGTATCCCTACGAACACTAGCCCGCCTATTCAACTGACTTTTCTATCTTCAACTACCTTTTCCATCACGTAATTGGTCAGCTTTACACCACGCATTTCGACTTCCTGTTCATTCACCACCTTAAAACCAAGATGCTCATAGAAAGGCCTTGCGGTAATACTTACTTCAGAGAAATATCTCGATATACCACGAACTCGACCCACAGTGAAAACATGTTCCATCAACGCTTTCCCTACCCCCTTCCCTTGATATTCGTGGTGACAGAAAAAGTGATCAATCAAGCCACTTGGTTGCAGGTCAGTATAGCCAACTACGCAACCATCGAGTTCAGCCACAAAGGGTTGTAACCCATTCATACGCTTTTGCCATAACGCAAAGTCAAAGCTACTGGGTGCCCAAGCTTCGACTTGCTGTTGAGAATAATCTCGAACATTCACGTTACGTACCGTATGAAAGAAGATCTCCCACAGTGCTTTGTCATCATTCGCTTGATAGTTTCGAATTCTAATCACAACATACTCCTTTTTGTCTTAAGTCCTTTCTGAGGTGAAAATAAACAGCTGAATCAGCAAGCTTTATAACCTAACAGCCTCAGCTTTAGAGCAAGATATCAACGATAAAACACAGCGAGCCAGATCGTCACCGCATCTTTATCCGTCCTCAGCACCTTGTGTTTTTCACCTGCGGAAATATTGAGATAATCCCCTTTAGACAAGGTAACAATGCGACCATCTTCAAACTCAATCACCCCTTGCCCATCGATCACCATTACCCATTCATTCTCATCTTGATCATACCAACCCTCGTCTGGTGAACTGTGACCATATGAGAGTATTCTCTCGATTCGAATGTTGTCGTTGGCAATCAGGTCATTGAATATTTCATTGGGTATTGATGAAGGAACATCATTGTAAATGTTTGGCATCAAGCTCTCCTAGCTAGCATTGAATTGATTAACAACTTGGGCCTTAGCTGTACTGTAAACCTAAGCAGCGGCACTCTTTTTGAAGTAAAAACGGTAATAGCCCACCAAGTTACTGCAGATAAACAGCGCCTCCATAACAACCGCTGTTGGCGAACCAACTAAATAATTGTGAACCAACCAAAAGCTGGTTCCGATGATCATCAATTCTCTTAATCGACGGTCATCTTTATTGAAGGCTGCAAAGGTCTGAAATACGGAGGCAAAGCAACTCAATATGCTGGTCAGCCCTGAGTAAGTCACTGCGGTTGCGACCACCGACATCGAAGAAAACAAATATTTAAACTTAGACGAGGTAGAAAATACGCTCGTCAAATAGCGAATCGTGGCAATCGTCATTAAGCTCGCCGCTGTCCATTGTTCAAGAAGGATAAAGTGACTCGAAATAAGAACGCCAGCAAAGAACAGACAAGTGACGATTTTCTTCCTTTCCTTGAATTGGAATGACAGAAGATCAAAACAAATGGCTATTGCGACTAATACTTGGGAAAGATAAAAGGCAGACACGGTGATTCCTTCAATAATAACATTCCGCCCTAGCCGCTTCTTTCACGGTGAATAATCGAATAAAACATACTAGGCGGTTACAACAAAACAGAGCAAACAGCGCTCTAAAGCTTCTATAAAAATCTAAAGCTTCAACACACCACTAATCACAGTGGTCGCAGAGCCGATTAACTTTATTCGCCCATTAGCCAATAATTCAGTCGACATATAGCCACCACGACGAGACGCCTGATAAGCACTGAAACTGCTTTTGTTGAGCTTTTCTGCCCAGTGTTGCGTCAATGCGCAATGTGCCGAGCCAGTCACAGGATCTTCATTAACCCCAACCCAAGGTGCAAAGTAGCGAGAAACAAAATCAAGTTCCGTATTTGCTGCCAATGCTGTCACCACTACACCTCGCCCTTGAATACCTTTTAACGCATCAAAGTTTGGTGAAAGCTCCAATAACACTTGTTCGTTGGAAACTTCGATTAACTGCTTAGAGTCAAATTCTCTGAATGAAACTACTTGATGCGGATCTAAACCTAGGTGTTCAAGCAGCGTGAGGTTGGGTTCAGAACGCAATGATAGCTGTGTACTAGGAAAATCAAGCTCGATAGACGATTCACAAACGGCGGCAGATAATTCCCCAGATAAGGTGTTAAACACGACCTTATCACCTGTCTCAAGCAGTCCTTGTTCTTTCATCACATGAACCGTTGCCAGTGTGCCATGTCCACACAGCTTCACTTCGACTTCGGGAGTGAACCATTTAAGCGTCATAGTGTTAAGCGCGAGAAAAGCCGTTTCAGATACCGCCATCTCTTCAGCGATTGAAAACATTAACGACTCATCCAACGGCTCTTTGGAGATACAGACCCCGGCAGGGTTCCCTTTAAACGCTTGAGTTGTAAACGAATCTACTTGATATATCTCTAAATCCACAATGGCTCCTAAATGCACAACATTTCCCAAACCGGCAATCATGGCTCGTTGGGACATAACCTAGATATTGCTGCCCACAATAAGCACAATCACCTTGTGCTACAAGTCTTTAGCAACAACTTTATCGATACTTATTGAGAAACGAAACAAATGATAAACAAAACGTTATAGAAGTGTTTTTAGGGATAAAAGAACATTGAACATAAGAGTAAATCGCGATGGCAAAACAAAGGAATAACGACGATTAATACGAGCGAAAACCCGAAAAAGGTAATCACCGCATCATTATTTAATGCTTAATAACTTGTAAGAATGGATATTATGATGAATATTAATTTAAATAATCCATTCACGGACAATAAACTGGAATACGTACTTGTGTTGAATACGATACAACGGAGTCATCCTTGCCTCACACGATAAAGGTTCGGTATCAAGTAGGAGTAGCAAGTTGCTATTTGCATGAAATGCATGAAGTTGAAGTTAAATTAAGTGCCTAAATTTGAATCATGTCGCAAATTTTGGGCTACGATTTAGTTATCACGTACGAAAGGGAATCCGTCAGTGAAAGCGTTTTGCGTATCAATACTTGCGTCAACATCCTTTTTGGCTAGCCCTGTATTTGGCCAGCAGCATGATATTTATCTCTACAATTGGGATGAATTTTTATCTGACAGCGTCGTTACCCAGTTGAGTGATACCTACGGCATCTCACTAAAGCAGCAATATTTTTCTGACGAGTCCATTCGTGATGAAGTGCTATTGAGTGAACGACGAGGTGCGTTTGAATTGGTTGTCATTGAAAGTATGAAACTGAAAGCGCTGGCTAAACAGAACTTATTCCACAACCTGAGCGACTTGCAGCAATCCCTTTCAAGCAACTTTGACTCAAGATGGGTGGATGGGTGTGGCGAATATGGAATCCCCTACGCTTGGGGGACATCCGGCATCTTATACCGAAGCGGAAAAGTTGAGACTCCCAAGTCTTGGGGCGCTCTTCTAGACCCTGAAACCAAAACCAGCGGCCGAATCAGCATGTATTATGAGCCTACGGATTTGGTGAGTGCTGCGCTTCTGATGAATCAATTTGAGCCGTTTACCAACAACGAACAAGAACTTCGAGTCGCTTACAAAACGCTACAAGCACAGAAGCCTCACCTTGAAAGTAATGAATACGTTGTCGATTATATTCGTCATCCCGAACACTTAGCCAACATCGACCTCGCCTACGGATACTCAGGTGACAGCTATGTGCTTAATGATGCCGAACCTGAGGCATCTTGGGCCTACACAGTGCCTCTAGAAGGAACAACCTTATGGTTAGAGTGTATGGCTGCAATTAACAACGGAGAGCGATCTCCACAGGCAACCACGATTCTCTCCTTCTTATCGCAACCCGAAATCGCCGCTCAAAACGCAATGGATTCATGGTTTGCAACGCCAAGTTCAAAAGCAAAAGCACTCACTTCTCAGGAGTATCAAAACGATCCCGAGCTTTTCCCGAATAAAGAAGTATTAGATCGCAGCTACCTTTATCAGCCGTTAGAACCGAGTAGCATTCAAATTCGCAATCGTATTGTCGACAGTTTGAGATAACTCATGCCAGTATTGAAGAAGCTCTATTTTGTACTTTTACCAACGCTGACATTTGTGCTCCTGATAGCAGGAATCGTGATGTACAACTTCGCATCAAATCATGCTAAGCACATGTATTTGGACAAGGTGCAATCTGATGTGAACACCGCTTTAGTCGCGGCGGAATACGAGCAGCTCGGCTTGTCCTTACTAGTTAAAGATATCGGTTCTTCGTTGCAGTTCCTCCGCTACATTCAAAATCCTGGCGACTACACGACTCTATCGCTATTGGAAAAACGAGTACTCCGAGTATTAAGCCAGAATCACGTCAATCAATTTGGGCAACGCAATGTTTATATCGTGGACCCTAAGTTCAAATTAACGCTTTCGACTCTCAGAGCCGATCCTTTCGAGGGGTTAAAGATCCCTGACAAGATTTACGAAAGAGTCTTCGATATATACACCTCGTTAATCAGCAAAAATGAACTCTCCTACGAAGGCTTCTCTTATATCTCGATCAGTGGAGAGCTCAGATACTCGTATGTTGCAGCAATTGACCCTTACCTCCTTCCTCAAGACAAACGTGCAAGTAACAGTTTAAATCGCTACATCTTGATTGCTGACGGGCCTCTGATGCAACTCTCTAGCCTGCTAATCAAATACAATGACGATGACAATATTCAGTTCTTAATCGAGCCATCCTCAGACGCTGCCAACATTGAAAATACCCAATTCGTTATCAAATCAATTGAGCAAACCCAAGATAATATCAATGTGCAGATGACCAGCCGACATCTCATCGCGCAAGTAAATATTCGAGAACAAAAGTTCAACCATGAGAAAGCCATCATCGCTAAACAAACCTTGTTAGGTGGCTTTGGTACTCTCTTTACGATCATGTTGATCGTACATTTAGTGGTACGTTACCAACTCGTGCGCCCGCTTAAAGACTTACTGCAAGAGATATCGATCGGCGGGCTCAAACTTAGATACTTCAAACGCTCATCAGGGCAAAGTGAAGTTGATGGTTTAAAGAACGCGTACATAGACTCATTAACAGAGTTGAAGTTCGAAGCCGAATTCGACCAACTCACCAAGCTAGCTAACCGACGCTCTTTCATCAGACACCTTGATGTACGACTAAAAAGCTCGATGAGCCCACACTGCTATGTGGTTTGTTGGGACATCATCGATTTTCGTAAAATTAACGATCTCTACGGGGCAAAAGTTGGTGATAATGTACTGATAAGCTTAGCTAAAGCACTGAAAGAGACACTACAAAACCAACAAGCCTCTTTGGGCTTTAGTTGCAGTGATTACTCTTTAGCCAGACTGGGAGGGAATCAGTTTATCGCGATCTTGGAGATGGGTAAGAACCAAGTGATAAACGAAGAAATTGAGAACATCAACAATACGCTGACTGGCACCACCTTCCTTGACTACTATGGGTTTCGATTATCACTCGCAACAGGTGTTTTACCGCTCGACACGCCAAAGTTCGATGAGATTTGGCACCGATGCATCGATGAAATGTTAGCTAATGCGAAGTCTCATAGTGATGGCGAAAGTCGTATTGTTTATGGCGAAGAGTTGTTACATACCTTGGAACGCCATGACGTTGTAGAGAAAAGACTCTTAGAGTGCTGCGAAAGTGACAACTTTGAACTTCGCTTTATGCCTATTTTTAACGCCAAGACACTTCAGATAGATGGCGCGGAGTGCCTGATTCGTTGCCCAGCCTTATTCGATATCGATGCGGGGCCAGAAGAATTTATCCCAGTTGCAGAAAAGAGTAACCTTATTGCCAGGCTCGACATGTGGGTCATTGGCACCGCGATCAAAAGCTATAAAGAGCTTTCAGAACTTCATAAATACAAGGGCACTCTGTCAATTAATATCTCGGCGATGGAGCTCTACAACCGTAATTTTGCCGACAACATCCGTAAAGTACTCGAACGTTATCAAGTGCCACCTGGCAACATTATTATAGAGATTACCGAGACCAGTTACGTGAAAAGTACCAAGCTTACGGTGCAGACTATCGAGAGCCTCAGAAGCTTAGGTTTAAAGGTCTCCCTTGACGATTTTGGTACGGGCTACACAGCGTTTAACCAACTTCTCCACTACCCTGTGGATGAGCTCAAAATTGATAAGAGCTTTATCGATAACATGGTAGACGACAAGGCCGCCCGCAAGATGGTCGAATCTATGGTTAACTTAGGCCACTCTTGTGACACGCTAGTCGTCGGAGAAGGTGTTGAGTCGATAGAACAGTATCATTACCTCAGAAAAGCCAACTGTGACCTAATACAAGGCTACTTCTTCAGTCAGCCACTCACTTACCTGGAATTCATCGAGTTTGTTCGAAACCATAACCCGCAAGCAATTTTAAACCCGCAGTCTGTTAGCAGTTCGAGATCTAACGAGCGAATCGTTGCACTCACTCAAAAGCAGTAACCTTAAACCTAAACCTCAAAGCCTCTCTTCCTATTCAAGCGCGGAAAGCCACTATAGCTATAACTAGTAGTAGAACTATCTTCATCAGAGCAGGAGCTCTCTATTGGCTGCACATTGAATGAGGAGGCAAATAAAGAATGGCAAAAGCCATGATAGTGAAGCGGGAGAATGGTGAGCGTACAGTCAACAAAACCTAATGATCTAACTTATCGCTGATGCGGGGATTAACTCTGCATTGTCGTTAGTAGCTCCATCATATCTTTAGAGCTGATGTTCTTCTTATGCCTGACTACAGCGTCAATCATCAATTCTAAATTCCCCGCCGAGATATAATCCTTGAGCACGTCATTAAATTTTTCTTGTATTTCATCACTCGTGTACAAGTGATCAGGAATAAAAAATAAAAATTGGCTGCCACTACTACGAAACGAGATAGTACTTTCTGGAACCTTTGCCGTCAGAGACTTAGCCGCTGAACTCACCACCAAGTCTCCATATTCAAGCCCATACTTTTGGTTAATCTCATTGAGGTTTCTGATTCGTACAAAGTAAAGGTCGAAATTACCGTTTGTTGGATAGCTGTTCTTAACAAACTGCATGAGCGAGACTCGATTGCGAAAGCCAGTAATGAAGTCGGTAGAATGAAGTTTTCGTTTGATGGCAAAGTCGACGTAAAAAATCGCTCCTGTCACAAGCAGTAGCAACACCAGAAATACGCTGCTTATCTGATGCATCATCACCAACTTGTCGACCATTGTGGTGTTTTCTTCAATAACCGGGCTTTGAAGTCGAAACTTTTCGTTAATAAATTCGACCAGCGTGTTGTAACAAATATCAATTTTCTTCTGCAGTGATTCCTTAGGCAAAGCGCCTTGATTCACCAACTTAATTGAGGATTCTAGCGACTTAAATTTCTCAAACTCTCCGGTGAAATAAGGTTTGAAGTTGGCAGATTTAATGAAGTTAGAAGATTCGGTACTGTTGATCAGAATATCAAAGCGGCTCCACGTAATATCATAGGCTAACCACAAATCGTCGTAATTGAGATTATCCGAACGGCTCACCATCAAGAAATTCGCGTATTCCTTTACCAATTGGAAAACAAACCATGTTGCCTCATTTTGGCGATTAGAAAAGCTCTTGTTGATGTCATTAATTCGAGTAACGCTGTAGATATTGACGGATAGAACAACCACGACCAAAGACAAAACAACGACTTTGATTGCGGCCATAGACAACAGCTTCTTCATAATTAGCCTCTACAGGTGAATATCACGAATCTGCCAAATCATCTTGGCATGGAAATCAGGGGTATTGGTTTCAGGGTTCGCAGAGATTGGGTAAATCAACCAAAACGGGCCTTTCTCTCTCACAGACATAAACTCCCCATTCTTTTTAATCGCAATGATGGGTTCATAGGTATCAAAATCTTCTTTGGGCACCGCAATTTTATAGTCATTCAATGCTACGAAAGTGACTTGTGATGATATCGGTAGATCCATATTTTCAAGCACCGTTTGTAACGTCACACCACTATAAACGGTCAGACCCTCGACCCAAGGCAAGGTGGTAGTAATTTCTGTCTGAGGAAGTGACAGGAGTTGCTCTCTACTAAAACCATGCTTTTGCCCAGAGTGGTCGAAAAACGTTAACTCTGAGGCTGCAAAAATCGAAAACGAGCAAAGCCAAAGCATCAACAAGAATACAGTTCTCATTCTAAACTCCATTTAAAAGGTCACTAAATTGAGTCTAGTATAAATTGACCATTTAACTTGTACCGATACCACTCAGATTGATTGGTATCACTTTATTCCGAATGCTCCTACACCTCGCTGTTTTTCAATAACTTCGCCGTTTCTCTGTCTCTTCCATCACCGCTCTCGTTCAGCGCTCCCTACCCGCTTGACGTATTTCTTCTCGACTGGTTAGTAAGAAAAACTCGTATTTTACTCTGCGTAAGTAAACCAATCAGCCTTATGAATACGTATCAAACAACAAAATTAACAATAAATATGAGTAAGTAAGTAGCGAGAATGCTGGTTGCTGCATAACCTTTAATCGAACGTAAGCAGCTTTAAGAGACCTAATAACGAGTTCCAGTCGTTTCTTCTCCACCAATTGATCTCGTGTATTGACCTTAGAAAGCTTACTCATTTCATAATCAAGGGAATCGAGAATGAGTTTGAATATAAAAAAATTTAACCCCATGGCGACACTTTCTACCCTAGTAATGACGCTGGTCATGTTTCCTGTTTCTGCTGAAGTTAATCAAGAACAATTCGAATTAGGTAAACAAAAAGCCAAAGTGTGTATGACCTGTCATGGCGCTGATGGCATCTCAACACAAGATCCCTACCCGAACCTTCGCGGTCAAAAAGTGGGTTATCTCATCTCTTCATTGAAAGATTATCAGACTCGAGAAAGAACCAGTGGTTTAGCGATTCTCATGCAGCAACAAGCCGACACGCTCTCAGACCAAGACATCCGTGACATTTCCTATTTCTATTCTGTGCTCGGCAACGAAGCAGGCTCGCTCAGCGATTCAAATTAAGTCAGCGATTCAAAACCTCTAGGCAAGGAGCCTTGTTATGGAACAAGTGACAACGCAATACAGCATTAAGGTCGTGAAGTACTTCATCATTGCATCCTTAGTGTGGGCGATTGTAGGTATGATCATCGGCGTGATTCTCGCCGCGCAATTATATTGGCCAGTCTTAAACTTTGATTCTCAGTATTTCCAATTTGGTCGACTGCGTCCGCTACATACCTCTGGAGTAATTTACGGCTTCGTCGTGAATATCTTGATGGGGACGTCTTTGTACATTGCCCAGCGAACAGGCCATTGTGACTTGTTCAACAAAAGCCTTTCATGGATGGTATTTTGGGGCTGGCAATTCATCCTGTTACTTGCGGTCATTTCCTTACCCGCAGGCCACACTACCTCAAAAGAGTATGCGGAGCTTGAATGGCCAATCGACTTGATGATTGTGTTGGTTTGGGTGCTGTACGCGGTGTTGTTCTTTGGCACCCTTGCTAAACGAAAGGTCAGCCATATCTTTGTGGCTAACTGGTTCTTTGCTGCATTCATTATCGTCGTTGCAATGATTTTCATCGTGAACAACCTCGCGATGCCTGTGTTGGCGATGAAGTCCTACTCTGTGTTTGCAGGCGCTCAAGATGCGATTGTTCAATGGTGGTGGGGACATAATGCCGTCGGTTTCTTGCTGACCGCTGGTGTGATTGGTATGAACTACTATTTCATACCCAAAGCGGCGGATCGACCTATCTACTCGTACCGTTTGTCTGTGATCCATTTCTGGGGCTTGGTCGGCTTTTACACGTGGGCCGGAACGCACCATTTGGTTTATTCTTCTGTTCCCATCTGGATTCAGAACATCGGCATCGTTATGTCTTTGATCCTGTGGCTCCCTTCTTGGGCAGGCGCGTTCAATAGCGCAATGACCCTCCTACAAAATAAAGAAAAGCTGAAGTCCGACTACATTCTTTTATTCTTTTTCTCAGCGATTCTTTACTACTGCTTGGCAACATTCGAAGGTCCGCTACTCGCTATTCGCTGGTTCAACATGGTGGCACACAACACCGAATGGATCATCGGGCACGTACATTCCGCGGCTCTCGGATGGGTTGGGATGTCAGGGATAGCGGTTTTTTACTACTTCATTCCACGCTTATGGGGCCAAACCGATCTATGGTCACGACGACTGATTAAATGGCACTTTTGGCTTGCTCATGCTGGCGTCGCCATCTATGCAATAGCACTTTGGATCGCAGGCATCGGCGAGGGATATATGTGGCTCGCTCAAAATGAAAATGGCGAACTGATTTACAGTTTTGTAGAAGCTATGGACTTTAAAGCACCTTGGCTATTCATGCGTTTCTTTGGTGGCGCGCTGTTTGTACTTGGATTGTTCTTAATGGCTTTCAACTTGTACAAAACGGTTCGTATGCCCGTAACAAATGATGCTAAACACACTGTTAATGAAGGAGCTTAAATGATGAGTAAAGACTTTACACATTCAATCGTCATTTTAATTTTGACCACTGTTGTCGTGGCCTCCTTCTCTTTATTGGTCTGGGTAGTGCCAAGCATTGTCCGTGGCGATGATATTGCCAAAGGCAGCTTAGCGATGCCTCTCACACCGATTGAGTTAGCAGGCCGAGACATATACATCAGTGAAGGCTGCCATGTTTGTCACACACAAATGGTTCGCCCTCTAGAGCCAGAAGTGAAGCGTAATGGTCGCCCGAACCAAGAAGCAGACGATATCTATGAGTTTCCTAACTTGTGGGGCTCTAAACGTACTGGTCCTGACCTCACTAACTTAGGTAGAAAGTATTCTGACCAATGGCATGCTATTCACTTAATTGACCCTCGAAAAGTCGTACCGACCTCGATCATGCCCTCTTACCCGTGGCTATTTGAGCAGACTCTGACTGGCGATGATATTAGCGCCAAAATGGAAGTGTTACGTACCTTAGGTGTGCCTTATACCGATCAAGAAATTGGTGATGCCCGTTTGCAAGTAAGAGGCAAAACCAAAGGTGAAGCTCTGATTCGCTATTTACAAAGCCTGGGTAAAGATACGTCACAGGAGGTATCACAATGAGCACATTCTGGAATCTATGGGCGGTACTCTTAACCTTAATATTCTTTGTTCTGATGGTGTCTGTTGTCGTTAAATACTGGCGTAGCAATCACAAGGCCGATCACGACCACACCATTGGCACCTTTGATGGTATTGAAGAGAAAGATGCGCCTCCACCTAAGCTGTTATTTATCAGTTATGCAGTGGCATTTCTTTTGTCTGCGGGTTATTTGGTGCTCTACCCCGGGCTTGGAGAATGGGAAGGCTTAGTCGATTGGGAACAAAGCGACGATAAGCTCAGTTCACCATCCACCACTCTCAATGAGCAATTTGCACAAACCAGCGAAACCACGTTAGAGGGATTAGCTGCTGTCCCAGAGATCGTGAACAGCGGTAGGATTCTATTCCAAACTCACTGTGCCGCTTGTCACCGAGATAATGCACAAGGTCAGAAACACTTCCCTAATCTTATCGACCAAGAATGGTTATACGGCGGCAGTGATGAAGCTGTGATCCATTCGATTGCCAAAGGGCGAAATGGAGCGATGCCGGGTTGGAGTGAAATCATGCGCCCAGACGAGGTGGCAAAAGTCTCCTACTATCTAGCCTCCCTCAACCAACGTCATACCGATGTGCCGGAGATTAAAGTCGAGCTCGGTAAAACCTTGTTCGTCCAATACTGTTCGTCTTGTCATGCCGATGGTGCTGTCGCTAACCCAGCGATTGGCGTACCTGATCTTTCCGATGATATCTGGCTTCACGGAGGGAGTATTGAAGAGATTCAGCACACCATCAATTACGGTTTGAACAACCTAATGCCTGCGTTTGATGAGCAGCTCAGTGAGAACGAGATACTCGCGCTTGGGGCTTATATCCGACACGCTGGTGACGTAGAGCAACAACGGCTCGCGAGTTTGAAAGCATCATCTGTTGAGCGCGGAGAATATCTCGCTTATGCCGGTGACTGTGTGGCTTGTCATAGTGCAGAAGGTGGCGAACCCTTTGCTGGCGGCCTACCCTTTGTCACCCCCTTCGGCACCGTGTATTCAACCAACATAACGCCACACACTACCGAAGGTATTGGGACTTATGACTTCGATGATTTCCGAGCGGCGTTAGTCGCAGGTAAAGGCAAGAATGGTTACCTGTACCCTGCAATGCCTTACACCTCCTATCAATACCTCACCGACCAAGACATGTTGGATTTATGGGAATACATGCAGTCAATCACCGCCGTGCCGCGACGCAATGATGACAACAGCATGATGTTTCCATCCAATATTCGCTTAGGTTTGCTTGGCTGGAACATCGTATTCATGGATACCGACCCTATTGATTATGAAGTGCCAGAGGAACTCAAAGGAGAAATTGAGAATGTCGATAAGTGGCAACAAGGCAAATATTGGGTCGCAGGACTTGGTCACTGTTCGGAGTGCCATACACCTC
Source organism: Vibrio sp. 10N.239.311.G01 (assembly GCF_041465805.1). Lineage (NCBI taxonomy): Bacteria > Pseudomonadati > Pseudomonadota > Gammaproteobacteria > Vibrionales > Vibrionaceae > Vibrio > Vibrio sp. 10N.239.311.G01. Next base: position 43,105 of record NZ_JBFSRM010000029.1, on the reverse strand, counting down.
GAAATATTGCCCAAGCACTGATACCAGAACGTATTTTCCAAGGTAACTTGATCGACGGTTGGAACGCGCCTGATATTACAGCCAATGAGCTCTATATCGATGGTTGGGATGAAGCAACACTCACAGACTTTTTACACACAGGACATTCAGACAAAGGCACCGCTTTTGCGGGTATGGCTGATGTAGTGAAAAACAGCCTAAGCTTGATGACGCGTGAAGATATTGAGTCGATGTCCTATTACCTACTCAGTGGGGACATCAACAACACCATTGCCAGTGATGCCGTTCAGTTACAGCCTAAAGGGTTTGATGAAGCTGCGTATGCCAGTGAAATCTACACCACGTATCGTCAAACTTGTGGGGCGTGTCATGGTGACGATGGTAAAGGTCGCGACCCAATCGCCCCTACTCTGTTGAATAATGGCATTATCATGCACAGCGACCCATTCAACACCATTGCGGTAACCGTTCGCGGCTTGCAACCTACCTATCTCGACAAAGATCGAAACTTCATGCCGATGGCAAGTTTCGAGGATGTATTGTCGGATCAACGCTTAGCTGAGTTAATCACGTTTGTGCGTTTAAACCTTGGCGACCGAAATGAACCAGTCACGGCTGAACATGTTCGAGAGGTAAGAGAAACACTTGAAGCAGCGGGTTATGCGGGTGGATTACACACCACGCCTGAAATGTACGAAAATCGAGATAAGAACATTAACATACGATAGGCGCTGTAGCTGTGCGTAGCCGATTGGCTCAATAAACAGCGAACAGCACGTAACTTTTATCTTTGCTAACAAGCCAAAAGGAGACCACTGTGTCTCCTTTTCTTTTGCCCAAACCCAAGTTTTCGATACTTTGCCATACAACACAATTGTAACTAACTGATTACACAATTAAGCAGAGCTGCACATAATGCGATCAATCTCGCAGAACAAAGATGACACCAAGTGCATAATATGCAAAATTTTCTAAAGATGTACTAAGGACAGTTATGGATACAACTACACTCATCTACGATACGTTGGAAGGCCTGTCGAGCGCAAAGCCACAGCAACACGCTCAAATCCGCCAAAATCTATATAACCAATTAGATTTATCATTTGAGAAGCAGTTGGCTTTGTATTCATCAGTTCTTGGTCCAGCAAGTGCTGGTAGATTGACCGATTTGGATAGTGCAGTGATGTCTGCACGCAAGATTGTTGGCTTAGAAAACAGCTAAGCAATCTTCAACCTATCTCAACTTTAACGCTGCCATTGTGCAGCGTTTTTTTATGGACGCTATTTACGATAAGTAAGGTTGGTTACAATAAATGCTGTTAGTTGCGATAAGTACGGTTAAGTAAGATAAGTGCAGTTAGGTCTGTTTTTCAAGTTACACGCATTCTCATTTGGTTAATCTTATGTTCCATTTTTAACAGGTGTGTAACCACAATAATGGCGCTAATGTTAGTAGCACGTTAACCACACATCGGATGGAAGAATCATGAGAGTACTTATTGAATATACACAAACAGGCAAATACCGTGATCATGCGTGGGAAGCATTAACGATTCGTTCAAAAGGCGAAATTCAAGCTGTAACTCCCTCTTATGCGGCTCAGCTTATCGAACAGAACCGCGCCAGCTTATCGACCACTGAAAATCAAGATATCGTCATCCAACCTTAATGGCTTCAAGGGCTACCCCTCCTAGTTCCTTAAATCGAATAGTTCGATGACATAAAAAAACGCTGCATGGGTGCAGCGTTTTCTTGTTTCTGGCGTATCGTATTTCTAACGTAGATAGTTTCTAAAGTAGAAAGCTTCTAACGCATCTTGTTTCTAGTGCAAATAGCTTGATTACTTTGGCAGATTTTCTAACGCTTCAACCATCGTCATCAATTTATCGACAATCCTTTCGCCGTCTACTCGCAAGCCATTGTGTTCATATTCATTGGTGATCCACGCTTTCGAGTTAGGAATGTTCGCCAATGTTTCACGGCTGTAATCCAACTCAACGTACATGTCATCGGCGTAAACGGCACACGCCATTGGCACTGTATTCTTGCTCAACTGCTCTGCGTTGTACAAAGTGCCCCAGTCCGACTTTTCAGCCAACATGTTCGCGGCTTCACGCAGTGGCTTCAGCGTTTCAAGTTGGTCGAACATCCATGGGTACACCATTTCACCAGTAAACCAGAACTCACTGCCCGATTGGTAGTTGAAGTGTGGGTACTGCTCACGAACACGATGTGCAGACCAGTTAGACGCTGTACCTTGACAGTAAATCGATTCATGCAAGATTGCGTAAATTGGGTTAGTTAAGTAACCCTGCTCTTGCTGCATTTGATTTAGGAAGCTGTAGCTCAGCTGTCTGTTACCGTTCACTTCAACAAACGCACTCTCCAGTGTGAAATACATTGGAAGGTTTGCTTCGCCGCCACCAAGATTAATACCTATTAGCTGGAACTGTTCAACTGTGAACACCTGACCGTTTGGCAGTCTCACATCGTTGTTGAGCAGGTAATCAGAGATCTCGCGACACATAGCTTGTGCTTGTGGGAACTGAGCAAAGAAAGCTCTGTTTTTGTCTTCTACACGCTTGTAAGTCGCACGATAAACATCGTCAGCTTCTCGTTCAATAGAAGGAATGCCGCCCGTCACATAACAACGCTGCAAGCTCTGTGGGAACAGTGACAAATAGCTCAGTGTACAGAAGCCACCAAAGCTTTGACCAATCGTCGACCATTGCTTAATACCAAACTGTTCACGAATCGCTTCAGCGTCACGAACGATGTTATCCGCTCTGAAATGCGTTAAGTATTCGACTTGTTGTTCTGGAGACAAATGCGCCAAAGTTTCATGGCTGATAACCGTGCTGTTGCCAGTACCACGTTGGTCTAGAAGCAGAACACGGTAGTTTTGTAATGCACGCTTTAGCCAACCCGATTGACCACTCACCCGTGGAGAAGGAAAACCTGGGCCGCCTTGAAAGTAGATCAACCACGGCAGCTCTTGCTCATCTTTAGCGAGATCAACCAGCTCACGTGCGAAGACTTGGATCTGTTGTCCATCTTTGGCTTGATAATCAAGTGGCAACTCGAAAGAGTGCTGACGGTACAGGGTGGTTCCATCAATAAAGTTAGCTTGCACGCTTCATTCCTTTTTATCTGATTCTAAAGTCATTGGTACGAATAAAAATGGCACCCTTTGGCACCGTAGTTAGCAAGATACGCATACTAGCTTGTAAATGAAACCGTTTGTTGAACCTGAATGTGAAGGTACTTCATTAAATCGCCAAATTAGCTTTATACGCGTAACAACTTGTGTCAAAACAGAGAGTTTAAGATGTGATCTATTGAGAAGAAGAACAAAAGTGGGACACAAATAAAAAGAGCTTAACGAGGTGAGGATACGTTAAGCTCTTTGGTTTTATCTGTTGTAAATGAGGTTTTTAGGTTGAACAAGCTCAGGCTTTATAGGTTTAGTTTCTATAAGCCAAAGATCTATAAACTGAGCTTCTGTAACTTATAGCTCTATAAAACAAAGCTAAGAAGCCTCGAGCTCACCTGCACCTTGAATTGAACGTTGGCTGTTTTCAACAAGGATAGCCGTCGCCGTTTCTTTCAACGCGCCCCACTCTCCATCGTCAACTTCAATGCCCTCGTTCCACGCCTTCTCTTGAGTTTTAAAAAGCGCTTCCGATTCAATGTGTGTTTGGTAGCCATCTGACAAACGTTCGATATCGAAATCCTGGACGGAAAGCTCGATGGTCATATTGTGGATATGATCGTCCGATGCCAGAGGCAAATCTGATAAAAACAGTTCTGGTGCAACGCAACCACGGTTAAGCACATACAAGGTGCTCTTAGGATTTGAGCCATTATCCCAACGTGCGGTACATGCGATGCCTTTCGCTGCCAGTTTTACAAGCTCACTGTACGCTAACCAACGGTTATGGCAGTTGTTTAGCTCGATTTTCAGCGTCTTTTTACCGACCATTTTTTCAATGGCGTAATCCATCACCACAGGAAGATGACACGCTAAGCTCGCCTTGTGCAGGTCCACTTCAACTGTGTTGTCGCTTGTCACTTGGATGTCTACAGGGCAATCGTCTTCTAGCCCCATAAAGTTGCTCGCATTGTTAAAATGACGAACACCATCCAAGCCAACCATTTGTAAATCTGCCACCATGTTCGCTATCACATCGGCTTCACCACATGTACGACGCATACCCAGAAAGGCTTTATTAACGGCCGCTACCAGTTCATTGTGAGAAACGATCATAACGATTTACCTCCATGTTGAGCGTTGATATGTGTAGGAACTTTATTTGAGTCAGCGATCTCCGCTTCACTTGGTAAGATTGGGAACACCCATTCGTCCTGATGAATTTCATCAAGCAACGGTGCACCTTGGAAAAACGTCACTCGTACCCAACGGTCTGAGCGAGGATCAAACTTAGTCGCTCCAAACATCGCTAGCTTACAACGCAGCAAATGCATTGGTGGCGAGTCTTGGTGCAGCACGTTCATTTGAATGTCGCCCATCGCCTTGTTACCTAACGTCCACACACGGCGCGCAATGGCACGATGCTGCGGTTGTTTAACAAGGAATTCAGCCAATGAAAGCTCTGGCGCGAATTGCAATAAAGCATGGTACAGACGGTAAGCTTGACGGCCGATATCCAACGGCAGTTCGCGCTCTTCGCCGAGTTCCTCGCCTCGAACACCGAGCCTTGGCTCTTCTTTGTCCTGAGAGCGATACCAGAACCAGTAGTTATTTTCTGCTTTCGTAAAGTCAGTCGTGATCGCCCAACGGTACTTTTCTTCTAACACAACCAATAGGTCTTGGATCTTTTTGCCACTAGGAAGCGAGAGTGTTTCGCTACAATTCATTTGCTCTTGATGGGCGTCCACTAATTCTGGGTACAATTCCATCAAGCATGAGATAAGGATTTCTTGGGCTTCCATACTCATGTGCTTAGATTGTTCAACTAACTGCGCCCATGTATCGCAATGGTTTACAGAAGCTTCTAGTGACTGTTCTGCGTGTTTCAACTCATCAACAGCGGTTTTGTTCAACTCTTGCTGATTTTCATTGATGGTAACAACTTGTTCTAAATGACAAATCGCTTTTTTAACTAATGTACGTAGGGGCTCAATCAATGCCGTATCCGTGTGATTAGCTAACACGTCAGCTAATGCATGCTCACGGGTTGTCATCCATTGATCGACAATACTTGGGTGGTTAATCAGATATGGCGCCATACCTAAACCTGTGGCATTACCCACACCTAGGTAGCGTTGTAAGCCTCTGTGCAAGGTAATCGCTTGTTCACCGCCTTGTTGCTCCGCTAGGTAATGAACCCAATCTAGGCTGAACTCACGCAGCATATAAACAGCACACATTTGAGCACTGAACGATTGATTAAAATCTGGATTCTTTTCCAAGATTTTAAAGTCAGCAATACCAAACTTACCATTACCATAAACCGCTGTGGTTCGTAGGATGTAGCCAACTTCCGCTAGCTCTTTTGGCGTTGGTTGAACACCTTTAGCCAAGTGACTAACAATATGTTCAAACACTCGTACACTTTTGTTGGCACGCGCTAAAACAAGCACATTGTTAGGGTTACGGCCTGCTTCTTGTAGCGGTACATTCGCACGAAGTCTCTCAAGTAGGGTGACATCAACATCACCAAGAACCAGAGCAAACGTTACGTCCCACTTTTCAGCAATTACACGGTCATTTCGTTCGTCGTCTGCAATCTCATCGCAGAAAACAACCAAATGATAAACATGATTTGGCGTCTCTAGCTTATAGATAACATGACCAAAACCTCGAGCGTCTAGTTGCCACTCATGCTTAGTCACTTTCCATTGCTGTTGCGCCATTTTACGAATCAGAGTTCTTACGAAGCTGATGCGTGTTTGGTGCATAGCACCCAGTCTTTCCGGTGCCATGACGACCGTTGCGTCACGTAGTGCTGATTCAGTGTAGGTAGAACGATGTGCATCCATTTTGCTCACCACCTTATAGTTATAGGATTTTGCTAGCCATTCAGAACCGATCGTTGCTGTCTTTTGAAGCATATATAGCGACAGTATGTTGGTTAGCTTTCACGTTTTTAATCGTTATTGATATTATCGAGGCAAGCGAACTCGCCACTTATTATTTGTCCTGACTAGATCGATTGACCTAAATACGTGCCGCCCGGTGTATCTTCACCAGTACGGTTTTTATCTTCCTTCCGGAATCTTGTATCAGCCTTCTTTCAAAGGCTCACACCTTGTTTATCTTCAGTTTTTAGAGAGCTTTATCTCTACATTTTCTTCTTTATACCGGCATTGATGTTTTATAAGCCTTGATCTTTCGCCATCTTGATTGCGATTTGAGGCGCATTCCAAAGTGATGGCAGCAAGATTAAGGACACCGGTACCGCTGTGATAACTATGAATGATTGCAGCGCTGAAATACCGCCGGAACCTAGGGAAATCAGAATCAATGCTGTTACCCCCATCATCACACCCCAGAAAGTACGAATAATTGCGTTAGGCTCTGTCTCACCGCTGACTACCACACTGATGGTGTAAGTCATTGAGTCACCTGTCGTTACGATGAAGATCGTCGTCAAGATCAAGAACAGAATAGAGATAAGCATTGGCATTGGTAGTTGCTGAGTTACTGCCAGTAGCGCGCCAGGTAAATTAAAGCCTTCGAACGCTTTACTTACGCTGCCTGGGTCTGCAATTTCAAACGCAAGGCCAGAACCGCCAACAATGGTGAACCAGAAACATGTTACGAACGGTGCAATAAGACTGATGGTTGATACCAATTGGCGAATACTACGACCGCGTGAAATACGTGCGATGAAGATTGCCATCATTGGGCCGTAACCTAAGAACCAACCCCAGAAGAATACTGTCCACCAGCTCAACCAACCTTCGTCACCACGGTATGTTGCCATTGGGATGAAGTTGTCTATCATGCTGCCTACACCTTGGATGTAGCCATTGAAAATGAAGTTTGTTGGGCCGAAGATCAGAATGTAGACCATCAATGACATTGCTAAAATTACGTTGTAACGGCTTAGCATTTGCATTCCGCGGTTAAGACCACTTAATGCCGACAATGTGTATAGAACGATAGCGAACAGGATGATGATAAGCTGCGTCGTGAAGCCATCAGGAATATCAAACAGTGCGTTCAGTGCGTAGCTCACTTGCAAGCCTAAGAAGCCGATAGGACCAATGGTGCCCGCCGCTACTGCGACAATACAACATGCATCAATCAATGCGCCGGTGTGACCTTTCAATGCTCGCTCGCCTAAAACTGGGTAAAGCAAAATACGAGGTTTAAGCGGTAAGCCTTTGTCGTAGTGAAGGTGCATCACCACAATAGACGTTAAGCTACCGACAATGGCCCATGCTAGAAAACCCCAGTGCATGAAGGATTGCGATAAAGCATTCACCGCGCCTTGCTGTGCGTTTTCTTGTGCGCCGTACAATGGTGGTGGGCTAACGTAGTGAGCGATAGGCTCTGCTGCTGCCCAAAATACACCGCCACCTGCCAGTAGCGTACAGAAGATGATCGCCATCCAACGGAAGCCGTCCATTTCAGGTTTAGCGATGCCGCCTAGGATAACCTTGCCTGTTCGCCCTGCCGCCAGGCCAAGACCAATAAGAAAAGTCAGAAGAAGAAGCATTTGCCAGTAAGGACCGAATACTTTTACAGACCATGCAAAGCCCGTATTTACTAGGCTTGATAACAGCTCGCCATCAAATAGAGCAAGTGCCACGAACAGAGCGAAAAAACCGCCGCTGTACCAAAGTGCTGGGTTGGATAGGCCTAATTTGTCTGACGTAGACTCAGACTCGTTTGTGTTGCTTTTTGCATTAATTGTTGTGTGTGCTTGACCCGCATTTAAGCTTGAAGATTTCACGCTATTGGTTAAATCAGACATACTCTGACTCCAGAGGTTTCTTTGCAGCTGTCATTTGAATGATGACTACAAGGGTGTATTTAACACCTGCCCTATTGTTTTTTGTGTTGGGCAGGCTAATCCATGTTTGGGTTACCGCGTTGCGAAATAGACCGTTGTTCCTTTTGAATAGTGAAATTGGTTTAAGCAGCACTTGCTTATTGAACGTTTGTTAGAAGGCTGCTAATTCGATGATGGCTCGCGAGAAACCGTTAACCCTTGGTTTGAGGCTCTAGGCCATCTTTCAAGAAGTTAAACCAGTTTTCTCCCAAGACTTGCCCAGCTTCAGACTCGCTGAAACCATGACGCATCAATCCGTTATATATGTTTTCCATACCCGCACTACCACAGAACCAAGGCAACGCATCTGGCCAACCTGAGTTGTTCGCAGAGCCTTCGCCGTAGTCCATTGCTTTAGACCAACGACCATTTCTCATCCATTCAAGAACGGCTTGAGGTTGGTTTAAGCATAGGTCACTGCCAATACCGAGGTGCTCTACGCCGACCATGTCAGCCGTAGTCGCAACCATCTGGCAGAAATCTTCCAAGGTACATTGGCTGCCGTTTGGTAGGTGGAATGGGTACAAGCTGAATCCGATTAAGCCGCCGCGTGCGGTTAGAGCTTTAATTACATCGTTTGATTTATTTCGTAGTGCATCATGAGCAAACGTCGGGTTCGCATGGCTGATACAAATAGGACGAGAAGACAAGTCGATAGCTTCAAGTGTTGAGCGCTCTGCACTGTGAGACATATCTATGATCATGCCCACTCGGTTCATCTCTTCGATGGCTTGTTTACCAAAGCGAGTAATACCTGTGTCGTTCTTCTCGTAGCAACCCGTCGCCAATAAGCTCTGGTTGTTGTACGTCAGTTGCATGATCAAAAGACCTTGCTTACGCATCACTTCGATAAGACCGATCTCATCGTCGATTGGAGAACAGTTTTGAGCACCAAGGAAAATGCCGACTTTGCCAGTCGCTTTTGCAGTCTCGACATCAGCCATTGAGTGAATCGGCATGATAAGGTCTGCGTTCTGCTCGAATCTTAAATTCCATTCTGCAAAGCGAGATAAGGTTTCACGAGCCGTCTCGTGGTAAACCGCGGTAGCGTGAACTGCTGTAATGCCGCTCGCCTTTAGTGTTTGGAAATATTCTCTGTTCCAATTGCAGTATTGCAATCCATCTATAACAATCCGTTGCTGGTACATAACCACTCCTATTGAAAGCTCAGTGTTCTAGCTCGGTTTTGAAAACACGCTCAAATAACATGTTTTCAAAAATGGGTTAAATCACTTGTCTAAGTTCGTTTGCTGCTTTGGTTTGAATGTTGGCCTGACTCTGTGAATCAGGCCAATTCGATAGCTGGATAGCTAGGAAGTTAATTCAGCTATCCAATTCTTATTTAGAAAGTGGATTAGTAAGGACGTTGGTAAGCCGTCTTAACCACTGTGTAGAACTCTTTCGCGTATTGACCTTGCTCACGAGGACCGAAGCTAGACTCTTTACGACCACCAAACGGTACGTGGTAATCCGTGCCTGCTGTTGGTAGGTTGACCATCACACAACCGGTCTGCGCTTGTTGCTTGAACATTGCGCTAGTACGTAGGCTCTGAGTAATGATGCCGCCTGTTAGACCGAAGCGAGTGTCGTTGGTTGTCGCAATCGCTTCTTCTAGGTCAGCGACACGAATCACACTTGCCATTGGTGCGAACACTTCTTCTTGGTTCACTTCCCAATCGTTCTTAGTGTTCAAGAACAGCGTTGGAGACATGTAGAAACCTTCGTGCTTCATACTCAAGCGTTCGCCACCAAATGCCAGCTCACCGCCGCTTTGACGTGCTTTCTCAACCCAACCTAGGTTTGCTTCAAGTTGGTTGCCATCAACGACAGGGCCCATGAACACACCCTCTTCCAGTGCGTGACCCACTTTCAGCTCGCTCATACGTTTAATCAGTGCTTCAACGTATTGGTCGTGAATGCTATCCATAACCACAAGGCGAGAAGACGCGGTACATTTTTGGCCTGCGCCAGAGAAAGAACCTGCAATCGTTGCATCAACCGCAGTTTGGATATCAGCATCGTCAGCAATAACAAGTGCGTTCTTACTGCCCATTTCTAGTTGGCATCGAACGAAGTTTGGCGCTGTAGCCGCTGCCACTTTACGACCCGTATCAACAGAACCGGTAAAGCTCACACCGTTCACTTCTTTAGAGTTGATCAGTGCATCACCTACTGTTGAACCGCTACCCAGTACAAGGTTAAACGTACCTGCAGGGATACCTTGGCGGTGGATGATCTCTGTAAGCGCGACCGCACTTGCTGGTGTTAGGTTTGCTGGTTTCCAAATAACGCTGTTACCGAAAGCCAATGCTGGAGCAATTTTCCAAGCTGCTGTTGCTGTCGGGAAGTTCCAAGGAGAGATAATGCCGATAACGCCCACCGCTTCGCGAGTCACTTCAACAGAAACACCCGGGCGTACAGAATCTGCGTTGTCACCAATTTGGCGAAGCACTTCAGCCGCAAAGTATTGGAAGAACTGACCTGCACGGTAAATCTCACCGCGACCTTCAGCAAAAGGCTTACCTTCTTCACGAGATAGCAAAGTGCCCAGCTCATCACAACGGGCAATCAGCTCATCACCAATCGCTTGAAGCACCGCTTGCTTGCGTTCAATCGGCGTTTTTTCCCACTCTGGTTGAGCGTGTTTCGCCGCTGAAATCGCTTGTTGAACTTGTTCAGCACTTGCTTGTGCAAAGTTGCCAATATTTTCAGAAATATCTGATGGGTTAATGTTCGCTACGGTGCTTACACCCGCTTGCCATTCGCCGCCAATGTAAAGTGCGTTTTCTGCTTGAACATTCTGTAAGTGAGTCATCATTCTGTCCTTGTAACGTTAGGTTGCGGTTGAGTCTGGCAACCATCGGATTAATTAATAAATTGTTAATTCATATAGAGAATAAGTATTAATTTTGTATCTAGACGTAAAACTATTCGCTTGTATTAGTAAAGATCTGCGTAGACAAACAGCTTTGATTGGCAAATTGCCTCAGTTCACAGTCCATTTATTCAGGTTGAGACGCCGATGCATAAACCACGAACTCAACCAACATCTCTTCTCTAGCTAGCCCTGCAACAACGACTGCTGCACGATTTGGATAAGGTGCGTTGAAGTATTCTCCGTATACGCTGTTTACCGTTTTCAGGTATTCACGGTCAGTCACGTAAATCAGAACCTGCAGCACAGAATCCATCGATTCGCCTGCACACTCCAAGGTATGAACAAGGTTGTTAAAAGTCTGACGCGTTTGCGCTTCAATACCGCCTTCTACTACTGCGCCCGTTTCATCGATTGGAATCTGCGCAGTGTATAGAGTGCCGTTATTAACGATTGCCCACTCTAGTGGTGCTTTTGAAGCAAAAAGAGAGGTTTTTACTGGGTGTTTTTTAGTTTGTGCGTTCACGATTTCATCCAACTTTGTAACAACTATGTTTCAAGATGGTTAAATACTGCACCTTGACGCCTGATAAATCTAACGGTAAATTTTGTGCATTTGATAAATAAAATCTATCACCTTGCGAAAAGTAAGGTATAGCAAGGGCTAGAGAAGGATCGGAGTCATGAGTATTAAGCTACAACAGTTAAAACATTTCGTTTTGGTGGTCGAAGAAGGTGGATTTAGAGCGGCATCTCACCGTGCAAATCGATCGCAAGCGGCACTTTCGACTTCGATAAAAGAGTTGGAAAAAATACTCGGCCAACCTCTGTTTGAAACAGGCAACAAATCGACACTGACGCCTTTTGGAGAAATATGTTTGCCCAAGATCATTCAATTTCTGAACGTTTACAAAGCATTAGACAATGACTTACGCGCAGCGGCAGCAGGACAACAAGGAAGAGTTCGAATAGCGAGCGTGCCTTCGGTGGCCGCAAAACTCATCCCTAGTGTTTTAGGGGCATTTTGTGAGCAGTACCCGAATGTAGAAGTGAGTTTGATTGATGATAATGCGGCAGGGGTAGAAGCAAGATTACTCTCTGGCGAGGTGGATGTTGCCCTCGGTAATAGCTCCCATTTAGAAGAAGAGAGCATCGACTTCACGCCTTTGCTTTCTGATCCTATCGGTGTGGTGTGCCTCAAAGATAACCCTATCGCCTCTCAACGGGAAGGAATCGAATGGCAAACCTTGTTAAAGCAGCCCTTCATTCGTAACGGGACTTGCACCCTACTGGACCCAACACCTGCGCGCATGCTCAGCGAACAAGCCCTGTACTCTGTCGAGAACATTACCTCGCTTTTTTCGGTGTTAGAGCTCGGGATAGGCGTGACCACGCTACCTAAGCTGGCTTTCCCAACCAATGAAACCCGCTTGGTGTGGATTCCGCTAATTGACCCACCCTTGCAACGACAAATCGGCATTTTCAGACTGTCTGATCGTACGATCTCGCCACAAGCACAGGCTTTCCATGACTTATGTATTCAATACCTCAGTTATGAAGAGTCATAAGAGAGCCTAGATTAAGTAAATTAGGCAGCGCTCTGCTGCCATTTACTTCCTCAAAACTCGGTGTTTCTTCTCCGCACCATGCTTCTCGCACACCCAGTCCCCCATTTCACTCCTATATCATCAACATTTAGGCGCTGAATTTTCACTCTCGCGCACGCAAATAGTGACAAGCTGACGACAATATAAAAAATATTCGCTTATTGATAAGGAGCGACGTACGTTTAATTTACCAGAAAAACCAGATCTTCCATCATTGCCTCAAACAAGCTTAACCCCTACCAAAATCACACTTCACAACTCAGCTTGTAAATGAACCTAAGTGTTTGAATAGTCGTAATTGATAAGATCATAAGTTGAAAATTTAGCTCGCTACTCCCTTCTAAAAAGACCCTCTTTTCACAAGGATAAAGCATCTTAAATATTCATGAATAAAGTGATAGAACTATTACTTTCATAAATGAAAAACATTCATTTCAAAAATGGAATTATTGATATCAATATTTGTCGTTTTGATCACATAATTTTAGGCGTAGTTTATATTTTGTCGAAACGAGAGCGAACTAGTTTATATCGTTCTATTTCGTCAGGAGATATAAAACCAGCAAGATTATCTCTTTGTTAACAAGCAAAGTTTTATTAACAAGTAAATGCGAGTAGCAAGACATATTCAAACTGTGTTTTATATGAGCTTACACTGTTAAATATAAGGTTTTATTATGAGGCTTAATGGGATAAGTGGTGACATTCTTGTTGCTGCTAAAAGAGTTGTTCTCTGCCAAGTAGTATTAGCCGTCGGTGTAGTTTTATATGAAGTGTTTTTTGGTAATAAATTAGATATGGAATCGTCGGCTTTGGGTATCGGAATTGCGATGCTACCTCCGCTGTTTGGTTTTATATATGCAAGCCTAAAGGTGCGCAAGAATCCTAATTATAGTTTACGTGACTTAATGCAAATGAGTCGTGTCGTGAAAATAACTTATACGTTCTTAATGTTTATCTTGGCGTTCCAGTTTTTCAAATTGGATAACCCAGTAATATTGTACGCATATATTCTCACTATGGTTGGGTACTTCTTAACACCATTTATTACTGCCTCTACAAGATCGGAGTACGTGTAGTATGGATCAAGTAACTACCGCTCACGAATACATAGAGCATCACTTAACCTTCTTAACTACAGGTGATGGTTTCTGGGCGTTCAACATCGACTCGATGTTGGTATCTTGGATTACGGGTTTACTGTTTATTGGAGCTTTTCGATACGTAGTGACTAAGGGCACCAGCGGTGTTCCAGGTCGATTTCAATGTTTTATCGAACTGATATTTGATTTTGTAAACAACCTAGTAAAAGAGATTTTTCAAGCGGAGGATAAATTAATAGGGCCACTGGCATTAACCACTTTTGTTTGGGTGTTGTTAATGAACGCGGTCGATTTATTACCAATAGATTTCATACCAGCATTAAGTCGTGCAATGGGTCTAGAACACTTTAGAGATCTACCAACGGCGGACGTAAATATTCCAATGTCGATGGCACTCGGTGTATTTATCTTACTGTTGACTTATACATTTAAAAATAAAGGATTGAAAGGCTTTATCAAAGAGCTTACTACGCAGCCATTTGATAACCCTCTTTTATACCCTGTTAACTTAGTTCTTGAATTAATAACATTAATTTCAAAACCTATATCACTAGGCTTACGATTATTTGGAAACATGTATGCAGGTGAGATGATATTTATTCTGATCGCATTAATGCCATGGTGGATGCAATGGGCACTGAGTGTTCCTTGGGCACTATTCCACATATTAATCGTATTCTTGCAAGCATTTATATTTATGGTACTGACCGTTGTTTATTTAGGTATGGCAACAGAAGAACACCACTAATTAATAACTAAAAAATTTAACTAACAAATTATTTATCGGAGATACAAATGGATATCGTAAGCGCAGTTTTATATGTAGCAGGTGCATTACTGATCGGTTTAGGTGCAGCAGGTGCAGCATCTGGTATTGGTAACTTAGCAGGTAAATACCTTGAAGGTGTTGCGCGTCAACCAGACCTTACTCCAATGCTTCGTACTCAATTCTTCATCATGATGGGTCTTGTGGATGCAGTACCGATGATCGGTGTTGGTATCGGTCTATACATCATCTTCGCCGTGGCTTAATCAAACCGCTTTGAAAGATCGATTTGTAAATAATCAAGATTTAGTGAGGAAGGTATGAACTTAAATGCAAGCATGTTTGGACAAGCAATCTCATTCGTGATTTTTGTTTGGCTCTGCATGAAATATGTATGGCCCCCTCTCACCGCGATGTTAGACGAGCGCCAAAAAGAAATCGCTGATGGTTTACGCCACTCAGAGAACGCTGCGAAAGAGCTAGAACTAGCAAAATCAAATGGCGCGCAACTCATCGAAGATGCAAGAAAAGATGTGACTGAACTGGTTGAACAGGGCCGAAAACGCCGCAATGAAATCATCAGCTTAGCGCAACAAGAAGCCGAGCAAGAAAAGGCACGCATCTTAGAACAAGGTAGAGCTGAGCTAGAAGGCGAACGCCAAAAGATACGCCGTGAACTTCAGGCAGATATGGCAGACGCAGTAATTCAAAGTGCACAGAAACTGATTAGCAAAAACCTAGATTCCGCAACGAACCGAGCGCTAGTTGACCAAATGATTAGCGAACTCTAAGGAGAGGCAATATGTCAGATTACACCAATATTGCTCATCCCTACGCCAAAGCATCGTTTGAATTTGCTTTAGGTGAAAACCAGTTACAAGAGTGGCACTCAATGCTGTCCATTCTTGTGGCTGTCGCGGAAGAAGAAACGATCGCTAGTCAGATTTCTTCAGCAGAAGGTGCTTCTACACACCAAACAGAAGAGCTGGCAAACCTCATCATTCATATTTGCCAAGGACTCGTTGATGACCACGTCATTAATCTTATTCGAGTCTTGGCCGAGAACGGCCGCCTTTCTGTTGTAAGAGACCTGTTTGAATTGTACTGCGAGCTAAAGGACGAACATGAACGTGTAGTGCCTGTCACTGTCACCAGTTCAGAAATGCTGACACAAGACCAAGTTACGTCACTAACAGCTGCACTTGAGAAGAAATTAGAGCGTCAGGTTGAAATGAAGCAGGTTATTGATGACACGTTAGTAGGTGGAATGGTCATCAAGGCGGGTGAAACCGTTATCGATGGTTCTTTAAACACATCAATTGACCGATTGGCTCATCAACTTCACGCGAGATAGGTAACAATTATGCAATTAAATTCAAATGAAATCAGCGATCTAATCAAAGAACGCATCTCGAAATTTAATGTGAGCACCGAGGCTCGCAATGAAGGCACTATCGTATCGGTTCGTGATGGCATCATCACAATCAATGGCCTTGCTGATGTTATGCAAGGCGAGATGATTGAGCTACCAGGTGGCAAATACGCACTCGCACTTAACCTCGATACGCACTCAGTAGGTGCGGTGGTTATGGGCCCCTACACTGACCTATCTGAAGGTATGAAAGTGAAAGGTACAGGTCGTATCTTGGAAGTCCCCGTCGGTAACGGTCTTCTTGGCCGTGTTGTGAACACATTAGGCGAGCCAATCGATGGCAAAGGCCCAATAAGTTGTGACCGACTCGACCCTGTAGAAGTGATTGCACCCGGTGTAATCGAACGTAAGTCTGTTGATCAGCCAATTCAAACTGGCTATAAAGCGGTTGATACCATGGTGCCAATCGGTCGTGGTCAACGTGAACTTATCATCGGTGACCGTCAGACGGGTAAAACAGCGTTAGCTATCGATGCGATCATCAATCAGAAAGATTCTGGCATCAAATGTGTGTATGTAGCGATTGGCCAAAAAGCCTCCACTATCGCTAACGTGGTTCGTAAACTCGAAGACCACGATGCGCTTAAAAACACCATCGTAGTCGTGGCATCAGCATCAGAGTCTGCAGCGCTTCAATACCTAGCCCCTTATGCGGGTTGCACCATGGGTGAATACTTCCGTGACCGCGGTGAAGATGCACTGATCATCTATGATGACCTATCAAAACAAGCCGTTGCTTACCGTCAAATCTCGTTGCTATTGAAACGCCCACCGGGTCGTGAAGCCTTCCCTGGCGACGTATTCTACCTTCACTCACGCCTTCTAGAACGTGCAGCACGAGTGAATGCAGAGTATGTAGAGAAGTTCACTAACGGTGAAGTGAAAGGTCAAACTGGCTCATTAACGGCGCTTCCGATCATTGAAACTCAAGCGGGTGACGTATCAGCGTTTGTACCAACCAACGTAATCTCAATCACCGATGGTCAGGTTTTCCTTCAAACCCAATTGTTTAACTCAGGCTTACGTCCTGCAGTAGACCCAGGTATCTCGGTATCTCGTGTGGGTGGTGCGGCGCAATGCAAGATCATCAAGAAACTGTCTGGTGGTATCCGTACTTCATTAGCTCAATATCGCGAGCTGGCGGCCTTTGCTCAGTTCTCTTCTGACTTAGATGAGATGACGCGCAAACAGCTAGACCATGGTGAGCGTGTTACCGAATTAATGAAGCAAAAACAATACTCTCCAATGTCAGTCGCTGAGCAAGCAACGGTTATCTACGCAGCAGAGAAAGGCTACTTGGTCGGTGTTGAGCTAAACAACATTGCCCGTTTTGAAGAAGAGCTGATTGCTTATGCCAAAGGTCAGAACCCTGCGTTGTTCGAAAAAATCAACGCGACAGGCGATTACAATGACGAAATCGACGGTGCTCTTAAAGAGATCCTAGAAGGTTTTGTTGGGATGAAAGCTTGGTAAGTGCTCCGGTTTGTTAGCTGGAAATCAAAACAAATAGGAGCAGATTATGGCAAGTACTAAAGAAATTCGCACCAAGATAGCCAGTGTTAGTAACACTCAGAAAATCACTAGCGCAATGGAAATGGTTGCAGCAAGTAAGATGCGCAAGGTTCAAGACAACATGACGCTAACTCGCCCCTACGCCGAGAACATGCGAAAAGTTATCTCTCATGTTGCATCGGGTTCCCTGGAGTACCAGCACCCTTACCTGCAACAGCGTGAACCTAAGCGTGTCGCTTACATCATTATCTCGTCCGATCGCGGCTTGTGTGGTGGCTTGAACTCAAACTTGTTCAAGAAAGTGTTAGAAGAAATGGAGCAATGGCGCACCAAGGGAGTCGAGGTAGAAACAACCTTAGTGGGATCTAAGGCTATCTCGTTCTTCCAACGCGGCGGCAACGTTATTGCACAAACGTCAGGTCTTGGCGATACACCTAAGTTAGAAGACATCTTAGGTACGGTGAATGCGATGCTCGGGCATTACGACGAAGGTAAAATCGATAGCTTGTATCTCGTTTACAACCAGTTCGTCAACACCATGGTTCAAGCGCCAACGACCTTGCAGTTGCTCCCCCACCCTTCGGATTCTGAGGAAGGTGGTGAGCCTAAAAAAGCGCGTCGTTGGGACTACATCTATGAGCAAGCACCCAAAGACATACTCTCAGAACTGTTACATCGATACATCGAATCGCAAGTGTATCAAGGCATTGTTGAGAGCATTGCCTGTGAGCAAGCAGCCCGAATGGTCGCTATGAAAGCGGCGACTGATAACGCAGGCCAACTCATTGATGACTTGCAGTTGGTCTACAACAAGGCGCGTCAGGCTGCCATTACCCAAGAGCTGAGTGAAATAGTCTCAGGTGCCCAAGCTGTCTAGGGCTAGAAAAGACTGGGTCAAGAACAGAATTTGAGGATTTAAGAATGAGTGTTGGAAAAATAGTTAAAGTAATCGGCGCGGTGGTTGACGTCGAGTTCAGCGGCGGCAACAGCCCACGCGTTTATGATGCATTGAAAGTGACTAGCGACGAAGCAAGCTCGTTAGTATTGGAAGTACAACAACAACTGGGTAGCAATATCGTTCGTTGTATTGCAATGGGTACGTCAGATGGCTTACGTCGTGGCCTAACGGTTGAAAACACAGGCTCTCCAATCACGGTTCCTGTCGGCGAAGAAACACTAGGCCGTATCATGAACGTGCTTGGTCAACCTATCGATGAGTGTGGTGAAATCGGTCAGAAAGAAAACTACGAGATTCACCGTGAAGCCCCTTCTTATGAAGAACAAGCAAACAGCACTGAGCTTCTAGAAACAGGCGTTAAGGTTATCGACCTTATCTGTCCATTCGCTAAGGGTGGTAAAATTGGTCTGTTCGGTGGTGCTGGTGTAGGTAAAACCGTCAACATGATGGAGCTTATCAACAACATCGCCAAAGCCCACTCAGGTCTTTCTGTGTTTACCGGTGTAGGTGAGCGTACTCGTGAAGGTAACGACTTCTACTACGAGATGAAAGAAGCAGGTGTACTAGACAAAGTAGCCATGGTTTACGGTCAAATGAACGAGCCACCGGGAAACCGTCTACGTGTAGCACTTACAGGCCTAACTATGGCTGAGCGCTTCCGTGATGAAGGTCGTGACGTACTGTTGTTCATTGATAACATTTACCGTTACACGCTTGCGGGAACAGAAGTATCAGCTCTGCTAGGTCGTATGCCTTCAGCAGTAGGTTACCAACCAACACTGGCTGAAGAGATGGGCGTACTTCAAGAGCGTATCACGTCAACAAAACAAGGCTCTATCACCTCTATCCAAGCAGTATACGTACCTGCGGATGACTTGACTGACCCATCGCCAGCAACAACCTTTGCTCACTTAGATGCGACCGTTGTACTGTCTCGTAACATCGCGGCACTGGGTCTCTACCCTGCGATTGATCCATTGGATTCAACCTCTCGTCAATTGGACCCACTTGTGGTTGGTCAAGAGCACTACGACATTGCACAAAAAGTACAAACAACGCTGCAACGCTACAAAGAGCTAAAAGACATCATCGCGATTCTTGGTATGGATGAGCTGTCTACTGAAGACAAACAGACCGTATCTCGCGCTCGTAAGATTGAACGTTTCTTAACGCAGCCTTACCACGTAGCCGAAGTGTTTACCGGTCAGAAAGGTGTCTTTGTACCGCTAAGCGAAACACTAAGAGGCTTTAAAGGTCTATTGAGCGGTGAATATGACGATATCCCAGAGCAAGCGTTCTTGTACTGTGGCTCTATCGACGAAGTGCTTAACAAAGCAAAATCACTCTAAGAGGCAGGTGCACCATGGCTATCGGAATTACAGATAATACATTTCAACTTAATATTGTAAGTGCGGAAGGTACGCTGTTTTCAGGTCCAGCGTATGCCCTAGCCGTTTCTGGCGCTGACGGTGAACTGGGGATCCGCCCCGGTCACTCCCCGCTTCTCAGTAAGATCAAACCGGGCGTAACCGTGTTCGTTACAGACCCTAAATCAGAAGGCCAAGTGCTGTATGTCTCTGGTGGGATGCTGGAAGTTCAGCCGGATGTGGTTACGTTATTAGCCGACACGGCCTTGCATGGTAAAGACATTGACCGCGCTCGCGCAGAAGAAGCGAAATATGCCGCTCTAGAGAACATCAACAAGGGCAACATAGACATTAACTTTGCACAAGCTCAGCTAGAACTAGCGAAAGCCGTTGCTCAGCTTCGCGCATCAGAACTGACGTCTTCTCGCACTCGCCACTGAGAATAGAACTTAGATACTTAATGCTTAATGCTTAATGCTTAATGCTTAATGCTTAATGCTCAGTGCTTGATGTGTAAATAGTCTACCCACTTAAACATGATTTAAGTGGGTAGACTACATCAGAAACCCTCACTTCTCTTTCAACTTCCCCACCCTTTTAACCGCTACTAATACATCCTTTTTCACCTGAGCTTACAACATTACTTCTCTGCAAAGCGCGCTTGGTGTGGGTCCAATTCATGACCTAGCGACTGCGTCAGTGAATGGTACAGTTCAGGCTTACGACCACGAATCCAGCGCCTGCCAGTACACATATCCAACTCTTCGGCTTTTAGCTCTGCAATCACCATATCGTTATCAACGCTGTCCGTCTCGGTGATGATTTCACCATAAGGGCTCAAAATCATCGCATTACCGGTTCTCACTTCATCCATATCAACGCCGACACCATTACTGAACACCACAAACATACCGTTATCGTGCGCTCTTGCAGGCAACCAACGCATTAGCCATTCGCGCCCATTCTTACCCTGCATTTCAGCACGAATCGCTTCTGGGTTTTCATCTCGGTTAAACCATAAATCTGGGTCAATTCGCTTCATTGCATTCGGGCTACGTGACTGACAACCGCCCGTCTGGTGTGGCGCAATCAATATATCAGCGCCTTTCAATGCAGTAATTCGTACGTTCTCGACCAAGTTGTTATCCCAACAAATCAAGATACCGACTTTACAACCATGGGGCGTATCGAACACCGTGTATTGGTCGCCGCTGCTCATATGTGGGCTCACAAAGGTGTGCAGTTTACGGTGTTTCTGAACTTCTCCATTGGGCATCACGAACACATAAGTGTTGTATAACTCGCCATCCACACCCTGCTCTATCAAACCAGCCCCAACACTGATGCCAAACTGTGTTGCCAGTGCAATCAGATTTTGAGTCGATTCACCACTCGGCACAGGTTCCGCTAGCGCTTCTATCTCGTCTCGCGACAAAGCAGACACATGCCAGTAGCCAGTGATGCACATCTCTGGGAAACTGATGATCTCCACACCACTCTTCGCAGCTTGTTGAACGTATTGACCTATCACCGACAAGTTATACGCCTTATCGCCTGCATGATGGTTAAACTGAACCGACGCTACTTTGATGTCTCTTTTCATTATTCGTCCTCAAATTTCGCTTTATCTGATTTGGTATGAACTCAGTATAAAAAATCGATTCAATTCCATATAATGAAAGATATTCTTAGTTCAATGAGCATTCGGAATGGAATTTGATTTACTGAAGGCGTTTTGTCAGTTGGCTAAGTCGGGCAATTATCGTATGGCATCAGAGCAGCTCTACATTACTCAGTCGGCACTGACCAAAAAGATTCAACGACTGGAATCCAATATAGGAGCGAGTCTGTTTTCTCGCGGCAGGAACGGCGCAGAACTGACACACGCAGGTAAAACCTTACTACCCGAAGCCCAACGTTTGGTTCATTCAATGCAAGCGTTTGAGCAGCTTTCAGGCTCCGTAGTGAATGGAACTCAGGGGCATTTGAACATTGGTTTTGGCGTATCTAATTATCACGAAGCACCTAAACTGATTGCCGCCTATAAACAACAGTACCCAGACGTTCACATCACCTTAAATGACACACCTTCTAAGCAGCAGACCGACGAGCTATTGAGCCATGAACTCGATATCAGCTTCAATCGAATACCCGACTCCTCGGATTTAAAGAGCCTAACGCTTTTCAATGATTCGCTTGTGATTGCGGTTCACAAAGATATTCTCAAGCAAGCGCCAGGTAACGATCAGGTTCTCTTTGAGTTATCGAAATGGCCTTATCTAAAATTGGCTCAGCACCGTGGCCCCGGATTAGACAGACAGATTCAACAATATTGTCTTGCCAATAAAATCGACTTATCTAAGACACAAGAAGCCGATGATATCCTCACCCTGCTTGCCTTGGTTTCGGCCAATATCGGTTTCACCATCGTACCCAGCAGTGCGCAGTACATTAGTAACACCGATGTGGAATTCATTGCGTTAGAAGGTGAACACGCGACTTGGCCTGTCGGGTTAATCTGGAATGGAGAGAGTGACAACCCACTCAGGGATAGGTTTGTAGAGTTTGTGGCTCATCAAAAAGGAAATTAGACCAGAAGCTAAATTTCACCAACAAAAAAGGCTCACTAAATAGTGAGCCTTTTGATATTTTCTTAACGTAAACCTAAGTCTAAGGTTGCTTGCGTTTTGAAAGAATAGCTTTAGATCAGTAGGTTAGAGCTATAACTTAGAAGAACTCAATCGAATTACGGCCGCTTTTGTCATCACGTGTTGGCTTTGGCGTATCCGCTTTCTTTTTCGGTTTCTTCTCTTTTTTCTCTTTCTTTGGTTCAGCCTTTGCGCTTAGCATTTCTGCTTTGCTTTTCTTAGATTCCTTCTTCTTAGAATCCTTTTTAGACTGACCTTTCTTCGCCTTGTTCTCTTTTTTAGGCGTTTCTTTCTTTTTCGGCTTTTCTGATTCTTCTTGTACTGGCTGATCACACACCACTACATAGTATTCTTGGTTGAATTCAAAGAAGTCGCCATCGTACATTTTACGACGCTTACGGGTTTCTAGCTCACCATTTACCGCTACGTAGCCTTCAGAGATGATGTGCTTAGCTTCACCGCCACCACTCACTAGGTTAGCAATTTTAAACACTTTGTAGAGCTCGATTGGCTGTGATGAAACATCAATACCAATTGCTTCAATTTCAATCTCTTCGCCTTCTTCGCCCAGCTCTTGGCCTTCGTAATCAGCGTCTTCGTAATGTTCTTGGTCCATGGTGACCTCTACCTAAATATGTACTTCTGAAATATTGGGCGCAGTGTAATCTTAAAACAACGAAATGACCATGTTGAATTCAACCAGAGCCCATTTGTTTTAAACAAACCCTCTGCGTTATAAAACACCACCAACATTCGAAAGACTCACCAACTGCTTAGTATATTCATGCTGCGGATTACCAAACAAAGTCTCAGTGTCGCCCTTCTCTATTACCTCGCCAGCTTTCATGACGATGGTGTAATGACACAAGGATTTCACGACATTCAGATCATGACTGATAAACAAATAGGTCAGGCCATACTTTTCTTGAAGTGACTTCAGCAAATCCAATACTTGAGCTTGAACGGTTCTGTCCAATGACGATGTTGGTTCATCGAGCAGGATAAACTCTGGCTTTAAAATCAAAGCACGTGCAATCGCGATACGTTGCCTCTGCCCGCCAGAAAACTCGTTAGGGTAACGATGACGAGTTTCAGGGTCGAGGTCGACCTCTTTCATTACGTCACAGATGCGTAGATCAAGTTCAGTATCGTCCAATTGCTGATGTACCAATAAACCCTCACCAATCACTTGAGCGACCGACATTCGAGGGTTCAATGCCGAGAATGGGTCTTGAAATACCACTTGCATACGGCTTCGAAACGGTAGCATCTGCTGGCGGTTTAAGCCTTGAATTTGTTCGTCAGCGTAGGTAATCGAGCCTTCACTTTCAACCAATTTGAGGATTGCCATACCGGTTGTCGATTTACCAGAACCACTCTCACCCACTAAACCGATGGAGTGCCCTTTTTTCAAGGTGAACTCCATATCAGTCACTGCCTTTATATGCGAAATTGTGCGCTTAAATAAGCCACCCGTAATGGGGAACCAAACACGAAGTTGGTCCACATCAAGCAAAGGCTTACTGTCAGGAGAAACAGGTACTGGTAACCCTTTTGGGTCAGAGTTGATAAGCTTTTGCGTATAAGGGTGAGCTGGCGCATTAAAGAGTGTTTGGCAGTCGTTACTTTCGACTAAACGACCGTCTTTCATTACCGCTACTCTGTCGGCAATCTTACGAACGATACTCAAATCATGGGTTATGAAAAGCATCGCCATGCCCAGCTCTTGCTGTAGGTCTTTCAACAAATCCAAAATCTGCGCTTGTACCGATACATCCAAAGCCGTAGTGGGCTCATCGGCAATCAGTAATTCTGGCTCATTGATCAGTGCCATCGCAATCATTACGCGCTGACGCTCTCCACCTGATAGCTCGTGTGGGTACGCTGATATCTTCTGCTCTGGGTAACGAATACCCACCTTGGATAGCCACTCTATCGCCAAGGCTTGAGCTTTATTGGTTCGCATTCCTCGGTGAATAGAAAGAGTTTCAACCAGCTGCTTACCGACTCGGTGAAGTGGGTTAAGCGAAACCATGGGCTCTTGGAAGATCATGCCGATGCGGCCACCACGAATCCCGCGCAACTGTCTTTCTGAACAGCTCAGGATATCGGTACCAGAGAAATTGATCTTACCGTTTAAGTAATGAGACGAGCCTTTTGGTAACAGCTTTAAAATCGAGTTAGCCGTGACCGATTTTCCGGAACCACTCTCACCCACCAGCGCTAATGTCTCACCTTTGTATATTTCTAAAGAGACATCTTGTGTCACTTGCTCTATCGAGTTTTTTCGCCCGAAACCGACAGACAGTTTATCTATGGTCAAAACCGGAGAAGCAGGCGTTGTATTTGAAGTCATAACCTATCCTTACTTCTGTTGATGCGGGTCGAAAGCATCACGCACCGCTTCACCAACGAAGACCAGTAACGTAAGCATCAGTGAAAGCACGACGAAGGCAGAAATGCCAAGCCAAGGCGCTTGTAAGTTAGCTTTACCTTGCGCCAACAACTCGCCTAACGAAGGCGAACCCGCAGGAAGACCAAAGCC
This sequence comes from Vibrio sp. 10N.239.311.G01, assembly GCF_041465805.1. Lineage (NCBI taxonomy): Bacteria > Pseudomonadati > Pseudomonadota > Gammaproteobacteria > Vibrionales > Vibrionaceae > Vibrio > Vibrio sp. 10N.239.311.G01. The sequence goes on along the minus strand of NZ_JBFSRM010000029.1, from coordinate 18,268 downwards.
CAAGAAGTCTAACGAAGTCAGTGTGGTCACCGAGCCTGAAAGAATAAACGGCATCATGGTTAACGATGCAACCATCGCGTTAGGTAACATGTGACGAAGCATAATACGTTTGTCATCAACACCCATGGCTTGCGCGGCTCGCACATAATCGAAGTTTCGGCAGCGTAAAAATTCCGCTCGCACGATGCCGACTAAACTCATCCAACTAAACAGCACCATAATCCCGAGCAACCACCAGAAATTCGGCTCAATAAAACTCGACAAAATAATCAGCAAGAACAGGGTCGGCATACCAGACCAGACTTCAATGAAGCGTTGTCCGAATAGATCAACCCAGCCACCGTAGTAGCCTTGTGTTGCGCCAACCACGACACCAATCACGCTCGATACAATGGTCAGAATAAAACCAAATAGAACGGAAATACGGAAGCCATAAATGATACGAGCTAATACATCTCGCCCCTTATCATCAGTCCCTAACCAGTTCACCGAATCGGGCTCCGATGGCACCGCACCTGAAATATCGAAGTTTATTGTGTCGTAGCTAAACGGAATGATTGGCCACACGATGTAACCGTTGTCTTCAATGAGCTCGATAACATACGGGTCTTTGTAGTCGGCCTCGGTTTCAAACTCACCACCAAACTCCGTCTCGGCATATTCATTGATAACAGGCACAAACCACTGATTATCATAAGAAACCAAGAGTGGTTTATCATTGGCAATGATCTCAGCGAACAGGCTCAAGCCAAACAAGATGGTAAATATCCAAAGGGAGATAAAACCACGCTTGTTTGCTTTAAAACGTAACCAACGAGCTTCAGCTAAAGGGTTGTTAAACATTTATTATCAATACCTTGTTATTCGTTCGCCATTAACGCGCTTCAAAATCAATTCGAGGATCAACCCAGGTATACGTCAGGTCGGAGATAATGCTCAGCACCAAGCCAAGCAAGGTCATGATATAGAGAGAGCTGAACACCACGGGATAGTCACGTTGAATGGTTGATTCAAAGCCAAGCAGACCAATTCCTTCGAGTGAAAACATCACTTCAATCAACATAGAACCCGTGAAGAAAATACTAATAAATGCGCTTGGGAAACCCGCAATAATGATCAGCATGGCGTTACGGAAAACGTGCTTATAAAGAATACTGCTCTCGTCCAAGCCTTTCGCTCTCGCAGTCACTACATATTGCTTATTGATTTCATCAAGGAAGGAGTTTTTGGTCAGCATGCTGAGCGTGGCGAATCCACCGATAACCATGGCGAAAATGGGCAACGCCAAGTGCCAGAAGTAGTCGCCAATTTGCTGATACCAGTTGAGCTGGTCGAAGTTACTCGACACAAGCCCTCGCAATGGGAACCAACTGAAGTAGTTACCGCTTGCAAACAAGATAATCAGAATAATCGCAAACAAGAAGCCCGGCACCGCGTAGCCGACAATCACCACCGCGCTCGACCAAATATCAAAGCGAGAGCCGTGATGTATCGCCTTCATAATGCCTAAGGGTATCGAAATCACATAGATGATTAACGTACTCCACAACCCTAAGGAAATGGAGACAGGTAAACGCTCGATGATTAAATCAATCACGTTACCACCCTTAAACAGGCTTTCACCAAAGTTAAAGGTCGCGTAGTTTTTCAACATATCGAAGTAGCGAACGTGAATCGGTTTATCAAACCCAAACTGCTTTTTGATCTCTTCAACCACTTCAGGATCAAGCCCGCGTGAGCCTTTATAGCCACTGGCAGACGCTTGATCACTTTCACTTAAATCAACTTCTTGTCCACCACCAGAAAAACGCTCCATAATGCCAGAGTTATGCCCTTCTAATTGAGCAACAGCTTGCTCTACCGGGCCTCCAGGCGCTATCTGGATGATGAAAAAGTTGATGGTGATGATCGCCCACAGCGTGGGGATCACCAACAATAAACGTCGAAATATATACGCGGCCATGCTAACTAACTCCTAGCGACGTTTTTCAGGAAGCAAAGCCGCCTTCTCTTCTGAAATCCACCATGTATCGATACCTAAATCGTATTTAGGCAATACATCTGGACGCTCAAACTTGTCCCACATTGCTACGCGATACTCGCCAACGTGCCATTGCGGGATGTTGTAGAAATTCCACTGCAATACTCGGTCTAGTGAACGACCTAGTGTAAGAAGCTTTTCAGGGTGCTGTTGGTTACGCGCAATTTCTTCTGTTAACGCGTCAACCACTGGATCGATAACACCTGCAGTATTGTAAGTAGAATCAATGTAGTTAGAGTTCCAAACGATCATTAAGTTCGGGCTAGGATAAGGGTTTGCGGAAAATGACGACGAAACCATGTCGAAATCACGATCACGCAAGCGCTTGATGTATTGAGTGGTATCGATGGTACGGATCTTCATCTCAATACCCATGCGCTTAAGGTTCTTTTGAACCGGCGTTGCGATACGTTCCGTGGTTGGGCTGTAAATCAACAACTCAAATGACATCGGCTTGCCAGTCTTTTCGTTGGTCATGACTTTGTCTTTCAGCACCCAACCCGCTTCTTTCAACAATTTGAAAGCGGTACGCATTTGGCTACGAATACGACCGCTACCATCGGTGACGGGTGGTTGGAATTCTTCGGTGAAAACTCGCGGTGGAATCTGATCTTTGTATTGAGACAACAACTCGACTTCAGCTTCGCTTGGTAAGCCTTTCGCTTCGTAGTCGGTATTTTGGAAGTAGCTACGAGTACGCTTGTACTGACCATAGAACATGTTCTTGTTCATCCACTCAAAGTCCATCGCGTAGGTTAACGCTTCACGCACTTTAGGATCAGAGAACACAGGAGATTGGATATTAAAGACGAAACCTTGAGTCGTTTCAGGCTTCTCGTGGTTAATCTCTTCTTTAATGATGTAGCCTTTATCGAAGTTCGCGCCCGTATAAGAGTTAGCCCAGAACTTAGCCGAATTCTCGGTTCGAAGATCGAACTCCCCTGCTTTGAACGCTTCCAACATTACCGTGTCGTCACGGTAGTAATCGTATTGCACCTGCTTGAAGTTATTGCGGCCAACGTTAACTGGTAGGTCTGCTGCCCAGTAGTTTTCATCTAGACCATAGGTAACACTTTGGCCTGATTTGTAGCTGATGATCTTATAAGGACCACTACCGACTGGTGGCTCACTTAGAGGCTCAGACAGCTTTCTGTCTTTCCAGAAATGTTTCGGCAATACACGAGTGCTTTGCGCGAAGCTAAACAGTTTTTCGCGGTTTGGACTGTTCATTTCAATACGAACAACCAAATCAGAGACCGCTTTTACTGACTTAATCTCTTTGTAATACACACGATACTGAGGCACGCCCTCGGTTGAGAACTTGTCAAAAGTAAAGGCAACATCATGCGCAGTGATAGGCTCGCCATCTTGGAATTTAGCATTTGGGTTGATGTCGATTTCCATCCAAGTGAAATCACTGGAGTAGCGAACCTTTGAAGCGATCAATGGATAGTACGCATCAATCTCGTCACTCGGAGAAAACATCAAGGTATCGTAAATCTCTCCGGTATAACTTGCAGCAACGCCGCGGGAACCGAATCGATTAAAGCTATCGTACGTACCTATGCTGCCATAGGTCACTTTGCCCTGCTTTGGCGCATCAGGATTAACGTAATCGAAGTGAGTGAAATCGGCTGGATATTTTGCTTCACCAAAACCAACCAGTTGTGTGGTTTCAATAACGGTGACAGCAGGAGTTGATTGGGTTTCAGAAGCGTAAGTAACGGAGGGTTGTAAAGCAATAAGCGGCAACATGATTGCACATGACTTCAAATTAAACCTGAAAAACTGAGTGCGTTGCGAAGCTTTGCGTCGAAAAACTGTTCCCATTTGACTCTCCCTTCAAATGTCATGACTTCTATATTCAAGTTGATTTATCGGCTTTGAATGCATGCCGTTAAATCAAGTATAGGTTCAAATCTAACATCATGTAATAACTAATAAAACCATCAGCACTCTATCTCTGACGGTTTATTTACAAATTACTCGTCACCACTCGAAGTTATTGGATGCAGTGAGCTTTGATTGCTTTGGTTCCTTTGATTGAGTTGATTAGCTTGGTGGCGTTGGAAAGCACGGGGGAAGGCAGAAGCACTAAGATTGCTCTAGCCTGAATGACACAAGCCTCAACGGCTAAGATTCCTTTGGTTGGCTTCTAAAGTGAAATTTAGGCTCTAAATAATCAACAAACTATACTTTTACTGGAGTATCCTTGCAGCCTAGGTCTAAATGGAATGACACTTTGAACAAACCAAACCAAATAACATTCGCAACGTTCAACCTTCTGAACTATCTCGAGCCACCGAATGCTTATTATGATTTTGAGAACATCTACAGCTTCGAAGAATGGCAGAAGAAGCAACATTGGATGGCTGAAGCGATTCGCTCATTAGATTGCGATGTGATTGGCTTCCAAGAGATATTTAGCCCGCAATCTTTAGAGCTATTGATGAACGAGCTAGGTTATCCATACTTTGCAGTGGTCGATAGCGCCAACGTTGAAGATGATTACCTATACACCTCACCAGTTGTTGGGATCGCTTCCCGTTACCCGATTGAAAACGTGCAGCCTGTTACGCCAGATTCGACGTTACTGACAGCATTCAACCTTGACGACAAATTCTCATTCAACAGAACGCCTGTTCACGCGACGATTACGTTACCCCATTTAGGTTCAACCGACTGTTATGTGGTGCACTTCAAATCACAACGTCCGACAGAGCCAAAAGCAGAATCTGTCGATGCGGACAACACTCAGCAAGGTGCAAAACCACAAAGTGACACGCTCACTCGTTTTCACCAAGAACAGCTTGGCTCTTGGCTATCAAGTGTCCAACGCGGTCTAGAAGCTCAGATGCTGCATCAATACATCACCAACCAACGCTACCAAACCGAGCAACCTGTTGTGTTGATGGGTGACTTTAATAAGCCACTGTTTAATGATGAGTTTAAAGGGCTGTTGAATTACTCAATCAACCGAGACGAAAACAGCAAGCATTGGCTATCCCACTTTCGCTTGAAAGACAGCTGGGATCTTTACCATCAACTGCATGAAGAAGACTTGCTTGAACAGCGAAAGCCAACCCATTACTACGGCGCTTCTGGATCTGTACTGGACTACATTTTGATGTCGAACGAGTTTGATTGTCAGAACTCTTCAAGCTTAATGGAGATCTCTAGCTACACAGTGTTAGACCATCACCTGATTAATCCTAGTTTTGAACACGACCAATTCAGTACCGACCATGCCATCGTGTCTGTCACCGCTCATATTCGTGAAGCCTAGAGTTAAACATAAAAAAGCCGCAGTCAAAAACTGCGGCCTTCCACTTTAGTTAAACGGGTTGAGCCAACCGACGCCCCATTTAGAAACCGATTTACCGTTTAGCAAAGTGTGAAACTTAGAATGTGTACATTGCGCCTAAGTAGAAAGAGTCCAGAACAACAGTATCTTCTGTCTTGTGTCCGTTTTCGTAATCTTCGATATCAAAAGCATCGGCTTCGTATGCTAAGCGAAAGCTCAACGAAGACATTGTAGGTGGCGTGTATTCAACACCAACACCCATACGGATGCCATCTCCCGAATCATCAAAACCATCTCCTGACGGGCGAGAGCCATCAGCAAGCTTCATGTCTAGATCAATAGTCGACAGACCGATAGTGCCAAATGGACGAATGCCATTATCAAACGTGTAACCGAGGTTCGCCGTTACCGAAAAGATTTGAGGTGTCCAAGTGAAAACCTTATTACCAGATTTCGTTTTCAGGGCTATATCACCAAAATCTGTGTATTGAGCTTCAACCGAAACAATGCGGTTAAATTTGTAACCAGCAATTAATCGGTAAGTATTGTCTTCGGCTTTAAAAGTAATAGGCTCACTGATCGTGTCAGTTCACCCGCCCACTTCGACCATTAGCACACTTAAATAATTACCCGCTCCAACAGCAGGCCAATTTGCTCAATCTCCACAATTTAGAATAAGACGAACAGAAAACACGATGAACCACACAATAGACTTCAACGGCTTAATCATTGATATCGACGCTCGAACGATTACCAACCAGCAAGGAAACAAAATCACTTTGCGCCCTCGCCTATTAGCAGTGCTCTGCTTGTTATTGGAAAATGTGGGAAGACCGATTTCAAGAGAGCATATTGTTGATGTGTGTTGGGACGGACAACTCTCGTCACCACATGTTCTTGCAAACGTAGTCTATAACCTACGCAATGTGTTCGCGCGATTAAGAGCATCCAACGTCCAGATCATTACCATTAGTAAGTTCGGATATGCGCTATCGATTGAACCCACGTAAAAGGATTTATGCAATCAATGGCGGTGACTAAGATCACCAAAAAACGCCCCATCGAAACGTTTCGATGATCATTATCACACTCTAAAACAATCAAACGTGCAAATGATAAATCAGACACTATTATCACTATCGAAACGTTTCGATGGCTTTTCTTGAGTTGTTCTCAACCCATCAAGCGTTATTTTTCGATAGGTCGTGATATGAAAAAAAGTACTTTAATAAACTCTGAACTCTCTTACCTAGTGGCGACTCTTGGCCACACAGATGAAATCACGATTTGTGACGCGGGCTTACCAATTCCAGACCACGTAACTCGTATTGATCTTGCTTTAACTCACGGTGTCCCAAGCTTTCAGCAAACGGTAAAAACCATGCTGGATGAATCTCAAATCGAAGGTGTTGTGATTGCAGAAGAGTTTGCGAAAGTAAGCCCAGAGCACCACGCTGCGCTGATTGATTTAATCAAGACAGAAGAAGCGCGTTGTGGCAAATCGCTTTCTATTACTTACATCACTCATGAAGAATTCAAACAGCGTACGCATGAAAGCCGCGCGGTAATTCGCACCGGTGAGTGCACACCATACGCAAATGTTATTTTCCAAGCTGGCGTAACCTTTTAGCTCAAGCAAAACGCAACGACAGCTCAGTGACATCACTGAACCAAAACAATACATAGACAGAACAATCAAATACAACTGGCCCCGAGTAAAGGAACCGACATGACTCAAGCCATTTTAGAACTTAGCTCAATTGAGAAAGCCTTCCCTGGTGTGAAAGCACTGGATAAGGCAAGCCTCAACGTTTATCCAGGACGCGTAATGGCGTTAATGGGTGAAAACGGTGCGGGTAAATCAACGCTTATGAAAGTGCTGACAGGCATCTACCACTTGGACGGCGGCACTATTGCCTACCAAGGAAAACCTGCTGCATTTAAAGGGCCACGTGATTCTCAACAAGCAGGCATTAGCATCATTCACCAAGAGCTGAATCTAATCCCTGAATTGACCATCGCCGAGAACATCTTCTTAGGTCGTGAAATCACGGGCACCATGGGTCGTATCTTGTGGAACGAGATGTACCAAGAAGCAGACAAGCTACTTAAACGCCTTAACGTGAAACACAGCTCGAAAACGCCTCTAGGTCAGTTGAGCCTTGGTGAGCAGCAAATGGTAGAGATTGCGAAAGCCCTATCGTTTGAATCTAAAGTCATCATCATGGATGAACCAACCGATGCGCTAACCGATACCGAAACTGAATCTCTGTTTAAGGTGATTAACGAATTGCGCGATGAAGGCTGTGGCATTGTTTACATCTCTCACCGTTTGAAAGAGATCTTCGAGATTTGTGATGACATCACCGTGCTGCGTGACGGTAAGTTCATTGGTCAGTGTGAAGTAAAAGACACCGACGAAGATGGCCTAATCGAAATGATGGTTGGTCGTAAGTTAGACGAACAATATCCACGTATCGGCCAGAGCCATGGTGAAACTTGTCTTGAAGTGATTGGCCTGACGGGTTCTGGTGTTCACGATGTGAGCTTTACGCTAAAACGCGGTGAAATCCTGGGTGTATCTGGCCTAATGGGTGCTGGCCGAACTGAACTGATGAAAGTGATTTACGGTGCCCTTCCAAGTGAACGCGGCGTCATCAACCTAGAAAATAAAACCATCAACCCTGTAAGCCCGAAAGACGGCTTGGCCAATGGCATTGCTTACATCTCTGAAGACCGTAAAGGCGATGGCTTAGTTCTAGGGCTTTCTGTTAAAGAAAACATGTCGTTATGTTCACTTGACCTACTAACAAAGAGCGGTCAAATCCAACATAAAGACGAAGTGATTGCAGTAGATGACTTCATCAAGCTATTCAACATCAAAACCCCGACGCGCGAACAGATTATTGGCAACCTTTCTGGTGGTAACCAACAGAAAGTGGCTATCGCTAAGGGCTTGATGACCAAACCAAAAGTACTGATTCTCGACGAGCCAACGCGCGGTGTCGATGTCGGTGCTAAGAAAGAGATTTACCAACTCATTAATAAATTTAAAGCCGACGGCATGAGCATCATTTTAGTCTCATCTGAAATGCCAGAAGTGTTAGGAATGAGTGACCGCATCATGGTGATGCATGAAGGCCGTGTAAGCGGTGAATTTGATGCTAAAGAAGCAAACCAAGAATTATTACTGGCGTGTGCGGTCGGTAAAAAGATCAACGAGGACGCAGCATGAGTACTAAAACCATGAGCAAAACAACTGAAGCTCCAAAGAAAAAACCGTTAATCAGCAAAGAGTGGCTGATTGATCAAAAGTCATTGATTGCTTTGCTCTTCCTGATTGTTGTCGTTTCTTTCTTAAACCCGAACTTCTTTACTGTCGACAACATCCTAAACATTCTGCGCCAAACCTCGGTTAACGCAATTATCGCTGTAGGTATGACGCTGGTTATCTTAACCGCGGGTATCGACTTGAGTGTGGGTTCTGTACTGGCGCTTTGTGGTGCGTTCGCAGCCAGCATGATTGGCATGGAAATCCCTGTGATGATCGCAGTACCAACCGCTCTTGTAGCAGGTGCAGCATTAGGTGCGATTAGTGGTGTGATTATCGCTAAGGGTAAGGTTCAAGCCTTCATCGCAACGCTTGTCACCATGACACTACTTCGCGGCGTAACCATGGTTTACACAGATGGTCGTCCTATTTCAACAGGCTTCACAGACACAGCAGACGCATTCGCTTGGTTCGGTACTGGCTACGCAATGGGTGTACCGGTTCCAGTATGGATCATGGTCGTGGTATTCGCAGCAGTATGGTACCTACTTAACCACACACGCTTTGGTCGCTACGTTTACGCACTGGGTGGCAACGAATCAGCAACTCGCCTATCAGGCATCGACGTAGACAAAGTAAAAATCGGTGTTTACGCAATCTGTGGTCTGCTAGCTGCAGTGGCAGGCATCATCGTGGCATCGCGTTTGTCATCTGCTCAACCAACCGCAGGTATGGGTTATGAGCTAGACGCTATCGCAGCCGTAGTTCTTGGCGGGACAAGCTTAGCTGGCGGTCGTGGCCGTATCATGGGCACATTGATTGGTGCTCTGATTATCGGCTTCCTAAACAACGCCCTAAACCTACTAGACGTATCTTCTTACTACCAGATGATTGCAAAAGCAGTGGTTATTCTTCTGGCAGTATTGGTCGACAACAAAAACAAATAAAACCTATTCACACTCTAGGTTAATACAAGTAACACTCTAGTTTAATAAAAGTAACAGTTTGTTTTACCTTAAAATATTAGAATCTATAAATAATGTAACAACGAGCTAGGACTCACCTCTTAGCTCCCCCTACACAAAGGACTTACACCATGAAAAAATTAGCGACTCTTATTTCTGCTGCTCTTCTTTCTACAACAGTATCTGTGTCTGCACAGGCGCAAGATACAATGGCAATCGTTCTGTCTACATTGAACAACCCATTCTTTGTAACCATGAAAGATGGCGCAGAAGCGAAAGCTGAAGAGCTAGGCTACAAGCTTATCGTTCTGGATTCTCAAAACGACCCAAGCAAAGAGCTGTCGAACATTGAAGATCTAACCATTCGTGGTGTTAAGGCAATCCTGATCAACCCAACAGATTCAGACGCCGTGTCTAACGCAATTCGCATGGCTAACCGTTCAAACATCCCAGTACTAACACTAGACCGTGGTGCAAGCCGTGGTGACGTAGTAAGCCACATCGCTTCTGATAACGTAATCGGTGGTGAAATGGCAGGTCACTTCATCATGGAAAAAGTGGGCGAAAAAGCGAAAGTAATCCAACTTGAAGGTATTGCTGGTACTTCTGCAGCTCGTGAACGTGGTGAAGGCTTCATGAATGCAGTAAACGGCAGCGACCTTGAGCTTCTTGCAAGCCAACCTGCTGATTTCGACCGTACTAAAGGTCTGAACGTAATGGAAAACTTGCTTGCTGCTAACCCAGATGTACAAGCAGTATTTGCTCAAAACGATGAAATGGCACTAGGTGCACTTCGCGCAGTTCAAGCGTCAGGTAAAGAAGTGATGATCGTTGGCTTTGATGGCACAGACGACGGCATCGCTGCTGTTAACCGCGGCCTACTAGGCGCTACAGTTGCACAACAACCTGACCTAATCGGTTCTCTAGGTATCGAAATGGCAGACAAAGTACTGAAAGGCGAAACAGTAGACGAGTACGTACCAGTACCTCTAAAAATCATCGCTAAGTAATCGTTACTAGGTAACGCGATATAAAGCAGGGAGTTCCCTATCTCCCTGCTTTGATTGGCTCGCTGACTCAAACAAAAGCAAACCCCGACAGTGCATCGCTGTTTCTCATTCCGCTCACAAAAGAGAGCGCACTTAACACCATGAGAAAGACCCATGCATTTTCAAATACGATATATCATAAGGCTCGTATCATGACTCAACTGATTGTTTTAGGTAGCGTTAACGCTGACCACGTACTGCAAGTTCCTTCGTTCCCTCGTCCGGGTGAAACCTTGATTGGCGGTAACTATCAGGTCATCCCTGGCGGTAAAGGCGCAAACCAAGCAGTCGCTGCTGCGCGATTAAACGCAGATATCGGCTTCATCGCCTGTGTCGGTGACGACCCATTCGGCATCAACATTCGTCAAGACTTCGCTAAAGACGGCATCAACATCGACGGTGTTATCGTGGCAGACAACACGCCAACTGGCATCGCGATGATCCAAGTATCCGCAACGGGTGAAAACAGCATCTGTCTTTCTGCAGAAGCTAATGACAAGCTGACTTGCGACCAAATCGAACCACATCTAGAGAAGATTCGCGGAGCCAAATACCTGCTAACTCAACTTGAAACGCCAATTGAAGGTATTGAGTACGCTGCGAAAGTAGCAAAAGAGAGTGGCACGCAAGTCATTCTAAACCCGGCTCCTGCTCGTCCATTATCGGATTCACTGCTTGCTTGTGTTGACGTGATTACACCGAACGAAACTGAAGCAGAAGTGCTGACAGGCATTACCGTGACGGACAACGCGTCTGCTCATCAGGCTGCGTTGGCTCTGCATGCTAAAGGCATAGAAACGGTAATGATCACGCTAGGCGCGAAAGGCGTGTGGGTGAGTCATCGCGGTCAAGGCAATGAAGCCAGCGAAGGTGAATTAATCGCAGGCTTCCGTGTTGAAGCAACAGATACAACTGCCGCAGGTGACACTTTCAATGGCGCATTAGTCACAGGCTTGCTTGAAGATATGCCACTAGAGCGTGCGATTAAATTTGCCCACGCTGCTGCTGCTATCTCCGTGACTCGCTTTGGTGCTCAAACATCGATTCCAAGCCGTGCTGAAACTGATGCGTTCTTAGCAAAGCGACTGTCTGCTTAGCTTGATACCTATTTGAAGGCCTAACTCCTGAACTAAACCGTAGTTAACGGATGTTAGCCTTCAAATTCGGTAACAACAAATAACAAGCATAAGCCCCTGTTTTCAGGCAGAATATCGCCCAACGTGGAAGGTTATTCCCACAAGGATTTTTTATGGCAACAATGAAAGACATCGCACGGCTCGCAAAGGTTTCGACTTCTACCGTGAGCCACGTGATCAACAAATCACGCTTTGTCAGTGAAGAGATTGCTGAGCGTGTTAACAGTGCGGCTAAAGAACTCAACTATGCGCCTTCTGCATTGGCTCGCAGCTTGAAAATGAAGCAAACCAAAACCTTGGGAATGCTAGTGACCACATCCACCAATCCATTCTTTGGCGAAGTGGTGAAAGGTGTAGAACGTCGTTGCTACGAAAAAGGCTACAACCTTATCTTGTGTAACACCGAAGGCGATAGCGAACGCATGAAATCCTCTATCGATACCTTGCTGCAAAAGCGTGTCGATGGCCTGATGCTAATGTGTTCTACCCTTGAAGGCGAACATATCGATGTATTCGAGCGCTACCCAGAACTACCTGTTGTGGTCATGGACTGGGGCCCAATGCTATTCGCGAGTGATAAGATCCAAGACAACTCGCACCAAGGTGGTTACATGGCAACTAAACACCTGATTGATAACGGTCATTCTCAAATTGGTTGTATCACAGGGCCACTGCACCGCAATCAAGCTTCGTCTCGTTATCAAGGCTTCAAACAAGCAATGGAAGAAGCCAATTTAGAGATCAACCCTAAGTGGATTGTTGAATCCAACTTTGAATGTGACGGTGGCTTTGACTCTTATCAGACATTGAAAACTCGTGGCGAAATGCCGTCTGCCTTGTTCGTCAGTAATGACATGATGGCGATGGGCGTGATTCACGCTGCGGCGCAAGATGGCACATCGATTCCGAATGACCTATCTATCATTGGCTACGATGACATCCACTTGTCTAAGTACATGACACCCGCGTTAAGCACTGTCCACCAGCCAAAACATCGTTTAGGTAAAGCCGCAGTGGATACGCTTTTGAGCAGATTACAAACTCCAGATGCTTATCCGCAAGTCGTTGAACTTGAACCTACTCTTGTTGAACGAAGCAGCGTAAAAGCCATTTAAAGCGCCTTCTTAGAGATCTAAACAACAAAGGGCAAGGTTAAAAAACCTTGCCCTTTTCGCTCCTAATGCACTTCACTTATCTTCTTAGCGATTCAACACAGATGCGATTTGCTGTATTTCGTCTAACACATCGACGCCATTGTATTGCGGCGCAATCGAGAGATCTTGAATACTCACGGTTTCTACCGATTGCCTTTCGTTGAGCTGAGTCACTAACTCCCCTTTGGGTGAGTAGGCTCGGCTTCCACCACAATAAGTCGCGGTAAACGCATTAACCACATCTTGCCCGACGCGATTACAAGTAACCATGTGACACCCTTCCTCCAAGGCTCTCGCTTGAGCAATGGCAAAACTATGATGCCCACCGAAGTTGGCAGGGTGAAGAATAACGTCGACCGACTGATACCCTCTCATGATCTCCGGGAACCAAATATCAAAGCAAATCGCGACACCAAACTTTAAGCCTTTGTGCTCAAACGAGAGGCGTTCCTCCCCTCTCGAGAAATACTGCTTATCGAATTTGGTTTGACTGATTTTTCTATATTTGTGTCGTAAACCGGAAGCATCCACAACCACGACGCTGTTGTAATATTGGCCGCTATCTTTCTCGGCAATACCAGCAACAATCAAGGTGTGATGCTTCGCTGCAAGCTGCGTTAATGAATCAATAGTACTGCTGTCGGCGAAGTCTTCAGCCAATTCATGAATTTCTTCAGCCTCATTAAAAATATACCCAGTAGTGAACAGTTCAGGCAGTAAAGTAATATCGCCAACTGACGGCTCCGCTTGCAAAAGATCAGAGACCGAATCTATATTCTTTTGTTTGTTTTTGTATTCAACTTCAAGCTGAATAAGCGTGATACTGACATTATTCAAAATCGATTCCTTACTAGGTAATACTTAAAGCTGTAATGCTTCAAGCTGGAGACTAAGAACTAAGAACGACAGAGTAGGCCAATCCCCTATCGCTTTCTTATTCGCCCGCCAAAGGTTGAAGCAGGTGCACAGTCCTGTACGTATTTTAAACCTGCCTACGGCGCTAATTTAGGCTCTGGTAAAACCGGAGGCGTGCTGTCCATGTAGGTTAAGAAATTCGCCCACACCTCATGCGTGCGCTGCTTGGTTAACCTTGTCTTACAGGAAAGCGCCATAACCCCTCGAATAGAACCATCACGCCATTGGATGTAAACAGAGTCACAATGTGCTGTCATGTACGCCTGCCAGCTCTCCTGAGCCTTCTTAATTGAAGCGACCAGCTGAGCTTCATAAGCATTGTGCTCAAAGCTGGCTGCAAGGTATTTATCCAGTTCCGCTTGTGCAGATTCCAACTCAATTGCCGCACAGTGATTGATCTCGATGGTATTCATCGCATTCTCGCAATCAACAACACCTTCGTCGGCCAACGCAGAGAATGAGAAGCACACCGCTATGAGTGCTGATATCAGTTTTGTCATAATCATCCTTTATGCTGTCACCACCAAAACGAATCGAGTCGTGACTTTATTTATTTAAACGTGGCTCAATATTTAGCTCATTCAACTCATTCAGCTCATTCAGCTCATTCAGCCAGAGCAAATAACAATAAAATTTATCAGGATATAAGCATTTGTTATCCGCATGAATCATCAAAAATGACGCCTCGCCAACTCAAATAAACGAGATAACGCTCAGATTTTGCTGGTAAAACTAGAAAACATATTATTTATATCAATAATTCGTGCCTGCATTCACAATATTAATTATTTATATTGCTACGTAATCGTTAACTTTATAAATTAAATCGAATGCTCACATAAATCGGTAACGCTTCTCCAACTATGGATATCAAGTACCAAAACATTGCTAAGACTTCATTTTACTTTGCCATTTCTTTCTTTTTATCCATGGCAATGCTCATTCCTTTTACACCGCATCACTACCAAACATTAACCGAAGACACATCAAGGTTAGTTGAAACCAGGTTAGAAGGGATCCAATCAAGGTTCGACCGTTTTTTATCTGAAGTTAGACCTGAACAGTCTTGCGACGCGATCGTTAGACAGCTTCGACAAAACGTTTTTGAAGCCGATTGGGTAAAAGAAGCAGCGGTATTCAATAAACAGAACCGATTTTACTGTTCAACCACCGATGGTGACGTTTCATTTCGCCTATACAGCACCATCAGGCAGCGGCTCAATGACGACCCGAATTTAACAACCCTGTCGTATTCCAACTCGGCCATCACGCAAGTTCAGTCCATCATGCTCATTTTCTCGAACAAAGAAGATGCCGGAGTGAGCCTGATGATTCCGCCACACTTCATCTATGACCTTGTTGAAACAAACCTGAGCAGCCATGGAATACAGGCCAAAGTTGAAGTGATCAAAAGAGATATCCACCCTACCGATATTGACTCATCAATCGCCAAGGTGCGGATACAATCGAACACCTACCCATTGACCATCACCTCATACATTGGGTATCAGTTTTATCTTCACTTCATGTTGAGTTATTTATGGTTTGGCTTTTTGATGGCCGGAATCACCACCATTATTCTCCTTTCCATCAAGCATAAAAAGCAGAGCCAACGCAGCTTAGAATATTCGCTTTCAAGTGCGCTAAAAAACCAACACCTTCATGTTCACATGCAGCCTATCGTTAACCAAAACACCAATGAGATCGTCGGCTGTGAGTCACTATTACGATGGAACGACCCAATTGAAGGTAACGTCTCCCCGGCTATTTTCATTCCGCTTGCTGAAAGCTTAGGCTTAATTGAGGAGCTCACCTACTTCGTGCTGCGCAAAGTATTAATGACGTTGAAAAGCAATCAAGATGTGTTCGACTCAAAGTACATCAGCGTCAACATCAGCCGCAACGTAGTGTCTAACAGTAACTTCTCTAACAAAGTGATCAGCATCTTTAAAAGACACCCTGAGATCCTCAAGCAGGTGGTTTTTGAAGTAACCGAATATGGTGAATGTTCTGATGCCGACATGGTCAAAATTAGAGACAACCTAACCAAGCTATCGAACAGGGGCGTCAGAGTCGCGATTGATGATTTTGGTACAGGCTACGCAGGGTTAGATTTCGTAAGACAGTTCCCGTTCAGCATTCTCAAAATCGATCGCGTGTTTGTGAAAAACATATCCGACGAATCCAGCTTTGGTCTCCCTTTGCTAGAGTCCATGCTTCAACTATCACGCACCTTAGGGATGCAAGTGATCGTAGAAGGTGTCGAGTACGAATCCCAAGTGAAAATCTTATCTAAGCTTGGTGTCGACTATATCCAAGGCTTCTATTTTTATAAGCCGATGCCGATAAACCTGACTATCAGCTTACTCAAGCAACAGCATTTTGAGTCAGATAACGTTGAGGAACAAACCAACCAGACATTCCTTGTTACATAAGGCACTAAAAAACAACGAAAGAAAATGCGAAGGCTATGGGTCTCCTTTGATGAACATTTAAACCATCGCATCATTGAATGCATCACAAGGGATATCATGGAAAAGACACTTCAAACCAAACTGGCGACTAGCCTACTACTGCTGAGAATCGGCATTTTTATCGTCTTCTTGTTCTGGGGCTTAGATAAGATCCTTGTCCCTGAGCACGCGACAAAAGTACTGTCTGGCTTTTACGGCATCGACATCTCGAACAATGCGATGATGGCTCTGGGTGTCGCGCAGCTCGGATTTTTAGGCGCATTCGTTGTAGGCATGTGGAAAAAGTACACCTACGGAGCCATTTTAGTCCTTCATGCAGGCTCAACCTTTTCCTCTTTTGGAAAATACATGGACCCGTTCAACAACCTACTGTTCTTCGCCTCTTGGCCAATGCTCGCAGCCTGTATCGCGATCTTCTTACTTCGCGACTACGACACTTATAGCGTTTCCAACTAACACAAAGGGCGCCGTTATTGGCGCCCTTTGTGTTTTGCTTGGTTCTTATCAACCTAAGATACTCTGTTAGCTGTATGACCCTATTTTACATTTCTATAAGTTACTAGAAACCCTGTCAAACCTATTGAGAGAGCAGCAATACATACTCCCCTTAGTATTGCATCATTGAGATAAGCTGAGTAGAAAAGCATTGCAATAAATGCACTACATGACACCAAAAAAGGTGCAATTGAACGATGGGTAAAACGTGAAGTATCAACCACACTATAACGATCTAGAACCAAATCCAAGAGCAAGAGCATGTGCATAACAAACAAAACATTTAGTACTGGAAGTACCCAGTAAAACCAACTATCTACAGGAAAGCTAAATAGTTGAACAAAGGTAAGGTGAGCCAATATAGAAAACAAAATACTTTTCCAACCATTCTAACTACTTTGTACTCTAATGCGGTATGTTCGTCGGGCGACAGAAGCAAGTGGCTTGACTGAAGAAACCCAAATAGCCAACCAAACTATAAGTAATACCATGGTTCAAGAGCCTCTAAATTAAGGTTTACGCAGCTATTCTGAATTAGATATCTAGAACTATTATCCCAAGATATCGACACTTTACGCCTTGCTAAGGTGTGAGCAAACCAATACCTTAGCCTCCGCATAATACCTTAAACACATAAACCAACGCATAGTAAAAATGCCACGTGTTGCGAATCACTCTTAAGCAACTTGTTATACCGCTTGATTGAGGCTAAAATGACCAAAATAAAGACCACTTAAGAGACCTATTAAATGACCACTAGAATTTTAGCCGATGTTGCTGCAAGCATTACTGAGTTGAAAGCTAACCCTATGAAAGTTGCAACTAGTGCTTACGGTGAACCTGTTGCTGTACTGAACCGAAATGAGCCAGCATTTTATTGCGTACCAGCCGAAGCGTACGAAATGATGATGGACAGACTCGAAGATCTTGAACTACTAACTATTGCGAAAGAGCGTGAATCTGAAGAGAGTATTTCGGTAAATATTGATGACCTATAAACTCGACTTTAAAAAGAGTGCACTCAAAGAGTGGAAAAAGCTTGGCTCAACGCTTCAACAACAATTTAAGAAAAAGCTAATCGAGCGTTTAGATAACCCGCATGTTCCGGCTTCAAAACTCTCTGGAGCTGACAACATGTATAAGATTAAGCTGCGCCAATCGGGCTACCGTCTCGTCTACAAAGTTGAAGACGATGTCATCATTGTAACCGTCTTAGCAGTCGGAAAACGCGAACGTAGCGATGTTTACCGTAAAGCTATGAAAAGGTTAGATGATTGATTGCGGTATCAACGAATGACATGGATTCCCCCTACCGAGGATCTGCCACACTTATGTGGTACTTAAATGCATCGGAGGCACCATGTCTGATTATTCTTATTTCTGCGGTATCGACCTAGCTAAAAACCACTTTAGTCTTCATGCCGTAGACCAAAATGGTAAGGTCATACTTCATAAGTCAGTAAC
>NZ_JBFSRM010000028.1:0-70595 GCF_041465805.1 Vibrio sp. 10N.239.311.G01 | reverse complement strand
AAAGGTTCACTAACAACGTCAGTTGGCTAGGTGACCCTCGGCTTAAGAAGGGTCACCATTACTAATGCAGCATGCGTGCCAACTTTTAAAAAACGTATTTACTACGCATCTGGACACGTATTAGCCGTATATCCTTGTTTGTTTTGCAAACTGGAATTGCAAATTGCGAAACTCAACAAAAACGCTAGTGATTATGTTGTTATTAATGAATCATTAAAGATTCATTACCCTTCCCCAAAATGCCATATTTCCCTTAGATTCAATCACTTTAAACAGCAATAAACCTCCCCCTAGGGTTACTCAACATCAACAATACCCCAAACAGCGCCCATAAAAAAACGCGAACATTGAGATTCAATATTCGCGCTTATTCGATTTCTATGACAGAAAGAACTTAACCCACGAGACGCCTTTTTATAAAGCGACTCATGTTCGTTGCTCTTTCAATATCTCAGAAAAGATTACTTCTGAGGAGCTGGCTTAGAACGGCTTCGAGACGGTTTGTTTGTCGAAGGTTTGTTGCTTGTCGGCTTATTTGACGACTTGCTTGGGCCGTAGCTACCGCCGTAACCAGACTTCTTAGGTTTGCCTGCAGGTTTACCCGCGTTGTTTGGCTTACCAGTACCGTTAGATTTACCCGCACCGCTTGGTTTGCTCAGAGTGTTCTGAGCACCTGCGTTATTTGCAGCAGGTTTATTGCCCGCACTACCGCGTTTAAAGTTGCTGCCGTTGTTTCTTACTGATTTATCTTCAGTTGTCGCAGCTGAGTTGTTTTCAGCAGGTTTCTTACCAGATGTCGGCTTACGCTTTGGAGCCGAACCATTACCAGCTACATGACGCTTGTTCTTACCTGCTGGCTTGTGCCCGCGAGCGTTATCACCAGAGCGTTGACCATCAGCATGTTCACGTGGCTGTTTTGCTTTCTTCGGTTTCTTAGGCTTGATTGGACGTGAATCCAAGCGAGACTCAGGTAACTTATTTACTGGAGAGAAACCTTCCAGTTCACGACGCTCTAGCACTTGTTGAATCAGGCGTTCAATACCGAACAGCTCACCCACTTCATCAGCACAAACCAATGAAATCGCTTTACCTACTTCACCTGCACGGCCAGTACGACCGATACGGTGTACATAGTCTTCTGATACATGAGGAAGATCGAAGTTAACTACTTGAGGCAGTTGCGGGATATCGATACCACGAGCGGCGATATCAGTTGCAACAAGTACTCGTACCTTACCTGTTTTGAAGTTCTCTAAGGCTTTAGTACGTGCACCTTGGCTCTTGTTACCATGGATAGGTGCAGCAGTGATGTCTTGCTCTTCAAGGAAGCGAGCAAGCTTGTTCGCACCGTGTTTCGTCTTGCTGAACACCAACACTTGTTGCCAATCGTTATCTTTGATTAGCTTCGCTAGCATTGCGCTCTTTTTCTTTTTGTCTACTGGGTAGATGCTTTGCTCAACCGTTTTTGCCGTTGAGTTTGCAGGGCTTACTGAAATCTCAACAGGATTGTTCACCAAGCCTTTCGCTAAGCTGCGGATATCATCAGAGAACGTCGCTGAGAACAGTAGGTTCTGACGCTTCTTAGGCAAGAAAGCTAAGATCTTACGAATATCGCGGATGAAACCCATGTCTAGCATGCGGTCCGCTTCATCTAGCACTAGGATTTCTAGTTGGTCAAAACGCACTGCATTTTGGTTGTATAGGTCAAGTAGACGACCAGGTGTTGCCACCAACACGTCACTACCTTTACGCAGTTTTTGCATCTGAGGGTTAATCTTCACACCACCAAACACTACCGTCGAAGTCAGCGGTAAGTTAATACCGTACTTCACTACGCTGCCATTCACTTGCGCAGCAAGCTCACGAGTTGGCGTTAGCACGAGCGCACGAACTTGGTTCTGACGTACGCGAGTACCTTTCGATAACATTTCAAGAATAGGTAGCGTGAAGCCTGCAGTTTTACCTGTACCTGTTTGAGCAGCGGCCATAACATCTTTGCCCGTTAGGACAGCTGGCACGGCTTTCTCTTGTATTGGTGATGGCTTATCGTAACCTTGTGCTTCAATAGCTTTAAGGATCGGTTCAGAAAGGCCAAGGGAGGTAAAACTCATAGATTATTTTCTCAGTTGAATAACATTTAGTATGAGCAACACGTTAAAAAGTGCGTTGCTTCAGCTTTTGCTCATCAAATACATTGATACGGAGCAAAGCGCGGTATTCTGAGGCTTTTCCCCCCATTCAGCAACTAAATTCTAATCGCAGCTAAAATTCAACCTAGATAACTTGTCGCTTCTGTTCGTACATTTTTTCATCAGCGGCTTTTAAGAGCGCATCGACATCATTGTAGTTGTTATTGTGAATAACCCAACCCACACTGATTCTGAGATAAATAGAGTGCGCGTCGTACACAACTGGTGCCGAGCATATCGCCTTTCGTAGTTTAGTCACGATCGACGATACGTGTTGATCATCGATAATGCGTGGCAACAAGACCAAGAACTCATCACCGCCTATCCTTGCGACGATATCTGAAACACGCAGCTCACTTCTGATGCGGTTAGCACACTCAATCAATACCTGATCGCCTGCCGCGTGACCATAAGTGTCGTTGATTGCTTTAAACCCATCGAGGTCGATATTTACAACGGCAAAGGTTCTCGCTCTCTGTTTTTGAGTGGTTTTGAAGGCCTGTTTGAGGCTATACATGAAGTATCGACGATTCGGTAACATCGTTAGCTCATCATGCATAGAGCGGCTATCTGCAATCCGGTACAGACGATAAATAGTAAAGAAGGCAAACGCCAACACTAATATAATGGAGTAGCCTACCAGCCTTACCGCTTGGATTCGATACCAAGGCTCATCCATCAATACATGTTCGTTACCGGAGAGAGCAAGGTACCAACCCCCGTATGGAAAACTCACCTGTTCAGTGGCAAACGCATTATCAAACACATCCTGAGTACCATAAAAGACAGCGCCATCTTTCCCTGAACTGTTTGCACCACGAATTGCTAATTCATACTTTTTCTCGATCTTGCCGATTCCAACATCTTCAAACAGCTCATCTAAACCGATAACAGCACTGGAGACACCCCAATAATCTTGATTAAAAGGCGGATCTCGGAAGATCGGAGTACGCGTAATGAGGGCTTGCCCACCTTGAAACAACTCAAAGGGACCAGCAATAAAGGTGTTGCCAAGATTACGGGCTATCTCAACAGACTCCCATTGATTTGGGTGATCACGATAATTAATACCGAGAATCTGCTCATTACCTTCCATCGGGTAAACAAAGTTTAGAATGTCGTCTTTGGCGAGTCCGATAAGTCGAATATGGAAGCCATCTTGAATGATATTCTCAGCAATCTTATCCCAATTTTTCACCTCACCATCGGGGTTGATGGTCACTAAGGTCGAGAAATTATTGAGGATATACATATCTGACACGATCGCGGCTTCAATCCGAGAACGAATAATGGATAGTTGCTTTTTTGCCTCTGAATACGATTCGTTTTTAAGAAAAGTTAATTGCTTGGCATGAAAGAACTCAATTGCGCTTACTATCGCAAGGAAAAAAAGAAAAGATACTACTCTGGCAGACCACTGCTTGCTAGAACCACTTGGCATTTACGAACCTCTAACACTATTGTTCTATATACTGCCTTATAACGGCTCATTTCTGGCTTATTGCCCCAGTATGCCGCTAAGTCATTAAAAATCCATACTAACGTCGACTATCTATCAAATATTGGGTGATCCATCACTTCAAACTTCTTTACTAAACGAATGGTTTAATCAAAAAGGGTTAGTGAACCTTATAAAGCTTACATTGTATTGACTCAACGCTTACATTAAAGGATTCATCAATGTTATTTTACATAGATTAATAATCAGCTTGGTACCTCACGACATGAAGTTAAAAACTATCACACTGTGTACATTGCTATCAGCCTCGGTTGCCGTTCACGCACAAGAAAACGTTCAAGCGCCAACCGCAGTGAACGTTCAATCCCAAGCAGATTCGCTCAATTCTCAAGAACAATCTTTCAAGCAATCTGCAGACCTAATTCGCACCACCTACGAAAGCCAGCTTTACACCCTGCCTGCATTCAAAGAAGGTCACTACGGGCTGCGCATGTATCGTCAAACATTAGACGATAAGTATTCAGCGGCGGTGTGGAGCGACATGGCTCGAGTGGCAAGCAAGCTCAGCACCCTGTCGAATGACGTTCAAACCATGGAACAAATCGTACTCTACTCAGAGAAGCGAGTTGCATCTTATATTGGTGATAACGATGAGCGCAGTATTCGACGCTACAACATCACCAAGCACATGCCTGAATACCTTTACCTTGGTGTTGACCTTCTAGGCTCTATGGCTCGTGCTAACGAATACGGTTTAGAACACAAGAACGATGCCAAGCTACGCGAAATCATTCGTCGCTATGACTTCTCACGATACGTGACCAATGAAGACATGGTGAAAGCGTGGGCCGCTCAATTAGCGAATCAGGTTTACTGGTTGCGCCAACTGGGTGAGCAGGATGTCGTTGATGAGTTTGTCGATACCTTCAAAAAAGCGTATCCAGACGATAAAGACAAAAAACTCTCAAGCCAGCAATTCGGCAATAAGATCTATGGTATGACACACGTCATCTTCGGCGACTCAGAATATTACCAACATCAAGTAAGCGAACAAGACCATCAATGGATCTACGATTACTTTAGAGAAAACATCGATACGATTCTGCTGCGTGCGAAAGAAGATGTGATTGCTGAGGTTGGATTAACCTTCTTATTGGCAGGTTTAGAAGATGACCCAGTTCTAGAGAAAACTCGACTCGCGATTCAAGCTTCAATCGATGAGAAACAAGGCATGATCCCTTCAATTACTGGCGATTTTGACCTTGAGTACGGTGAACACCGCAACGTATTAGCAATCATGCTACTCGATTGGCAGCAAGTGAATGAAGCGCCGACTTATGAAGGCAACCCTAAGGTGTTTACTAACATCCCTTACGGACTCATTAAAAACCAACCACCGAAGAACTAGCAACATACCTAGCCTAGGTTCATCATAGAACCCAAAAAGCCTCATACCTTTCAAGGCTGCGGCTTTTTGCTGTTTACTACGTCAGTACTCGTATCAAAAGTTGTTAATATCAAAACCTGCGTAAAGATAAAAACAAAGACGACATCAAGCTCCTGACACGGCTTTGTTCATCACTATCGTAAAATCCCCTTCTGCGTAGCCCTCCGTTAAAGAGACATCATCGCAGAGCGTTTTACAGAAACGATAGACACCTTGAGGGTGATAACTCATCAAGGTATTACGCGAAGGATACTGGCTTGAGTTGAGAAGATTAAAAATCACCGTCTGATTCGCCAGTTCATACATGCGAGTAATCATGTTTGTCAGATAATCAGAATCACGAGAGATGTAGTTCAGTGAACCACTAGCGATGACAATGTCGTGCGCCTCAAGGTTCATTTTGCTCATATCACCCGCCAAAAACTGACAACGATCTTCTGTGTAGTTTTGCTTCGCCTTCTTAAGAAAGCCTGCGTGTTGGTCAACGCCGGTATAAGATTGAATACGATAGATGCTGTCGAGCAGTTCAAACAGCTCGCCATAGCCGCAACCCAAATCTAAAACACTCTTCTTTTCGAAGTCCGCCGCACGAGCGATTACTTCAAAGCGACACAATTGACTCTCTTCGCTAGTCCAACCTAAAGCTTTAGCCTTGTCGCCATTCGAGCGGTTAGTTTGTTTCCGATGATAGCGATACACCTTCCAACGATCGAGCCAGTGCATTCAAATCAGCCCTACTTCAATGAACATCAGCACACCTTGATAAGATTAAGCTTTAGAACTTGAAGAAAAGAGCCCACCGATTTTATAACCGATCGCATAGCAAACCACGGCGACAGTAACAAACACCAATGCCGAGAAGAAATACGCTACAGACGCTGCGACACCAGCCCCCCACACCACGCTGAACACCAAACCGAGATAAGCCTCTTTTGGCCACTGGTAGATAGGAAACTGAGCGCCGCCAGCAATTAGGTAAACCATCGCAAACAAGCCAATGAAGGTAACAATAAGACCGATGAGAACGCGAATGTTCATGGAGAGACCCTTGATTAATTTAGCTTGGTTGCCATTGTTCCTAATCGAAAGCGGATATGCTTAGTCGGAACCGAATGTTCTCAATCGAAATCGAATGTTCTTAATCGAAGCCGAATGTTATTAATCGCAACCTGATGATATTCAAGTATATCGGATAAAAGGAACTGGCTCTATTACTCTTCCGAGTGAGCTTTTACTCACGATAGACAAATCACAGTCGACGGCCAAAACCTGATTTCGCCTGATTAACAGGCATAAAAAAGCGGACACCCTCCTTACGTTAACTCCGTAAGTAAAGTGTCCGCTTTAACTGAATATAGCTTAAAGCAGGATGAAAATACCCGCTAAGCATGCACTCATTAGGTTTGCTAGCGTACCAGCAGCTACAGCTTTCAAACCTAAGTTTGCAACTTCAGCACGGCGCTCTGGTGCCATAACACCGATTGAACCTAACTGAATCGCGATAGAACCAATGTTAGCAAAGCCACATAGAGCAAAAGTCACGATCACTTGGCTGTGTTCAGATAACAGAGCTTTGTTCTCAACGAAGTCGATAAAAGCAACAAACTCGTTCATAACGATCTTCTGACCGATGTAAGAACCTGCCATCAATACTTCATCACTCGGGATACCGATCAGCCATGCAAGAGGCGAGAACAGGTAACCGAAGATAGCTTGCAGCGTAATGCCCGCAAAACCGAACGTTTCACCTAGGCTTTCTAGGCCAGTGTTGACCATCGCAATCACACTCACGAATGCAACCAACATAGTACCAACCGCTACCGCAACCTTCATACCGTTCATCGCGCCGCTTGCCAATGCATCAATCACGTTGCTTTGGTCAGCTTTATCTAGTTCGATATGGTCGTAATCACTTGGTGTGCTGCGCTCAGGAACAATGATCTTCGCCATTAACAGACTGCCCGGAGCCGCCATAAAGCTTGCAGCGATAAGGTATTTAAGCTCAACACCAAGGCCAGCATAACCACCAAGTACACTACCCGCTACCGACGCCATACCACCTGCCATTACAGCAAACAGTTCCGAACGAGTCATAGACTTTAAAAAGGGACGAATAAGAAGAGGAGACTCACCCTGAGAAAGGAAGATATTACCTGTAGCAACCAGAGATTCAGCTTTACTTGTACCCAGCAGTTTTTGCACCGCTCCGCCCAAGATTTGAATCACTTTCTGCATAACGCCTAAATAATAGAGCGCAGAGATCAAAGCACTGAAGAAGATAATGATTGGAAGTACGCGAATCGCGAAAATGAAACCTTCAGTAGCCAGATCACCAAATAGGAAAGCGATACCAACGTCTGCAAAACCAAGCAAACTCGAAACGCCATTGCTTAGGCTTGTTAACGCAAGTTGTCCCCAAGGGAAATACAATACTAAGGCTGCAAAACCGATTTGAAGTAATAGTGCACGAGAGACCGTTTTCCAGTTAATTGAAGAACGACTTTCAGATAACAGGTACGCGCAAGCAATCAGTGCAAGAACACCGACAAAACCAAATAGAATATTCATAATGTGTCCTAGTAATCCTTAAAGAGTGAACATGAGCCAAGCAAATGACATCAAAGGAACAGGACAAAGAACCGCAAGCAAAACGCTACGCGATGAAGGAGCTAACAGGGTTAGCGAATGTAACAACGAGTTGTTCATGTAAAAAATCACCTTATACAAGCAGTGGAACGTAGCTGGTCCGGTCCGTGGGGTCATTCACATATCCATGTGACGGCTTGTATTGGCTAAGCACCGGCTTAAAACCGGAAAAGAAGTATAAACAGTTAAGTGAGACTTTCATCACATTTTTTGACGCAAACGATCGCGCGGTCATAAAGCGTACAAATCGAACTACTTCTCGCAATAATTAATTTTTCCAGCAAGAAATAATGCAAAAAAAACCATCATTAAAATAAAAAGCCACAGAGTGTGGCTTTTTCAAAATATGAGATCAAAGTGGGAATAACTAGTTTAGCAGGGCACTTTTCACTTCAGCATCTCGGAATATCTCTTCAAAACGCTGTTTGTAGATCAGTTGCATCTCATTGATGATTGCACCACCATCAGGTACATCATTCTCGCCTTGGAAATTTTTGCTGAGTAGCTTATTACCAGCTTCATCATAGATAATCACATTAACGTTGTACCAAGAGTTATCCGTAAATGCGTGGAAGTCATACTTCCACTCATTCAAGACAAACATCATCGATTTGTTGTCGAATGCTTTCATCTGCTCAGCAACCTTGGTGATATCCTCTTCAGGCGTCGTCTCAACCGACTCAACAGCTACTTGCTGTTTTTTCAAGCCTGCGACCAATCTGTCAGTCAAAAATTGAGACATTGGCTGCTGTGTCGCCGTGTTGTAGGTATAAGGAATACCTAACGAACTGCGAATAATTCCCTCAAATTTTGGCTCTTTATCATGATCGAGAACGTATGGTCTCTTATCGATTACAGCGACGGTCAACGCTTTTTCCTGTGGAACTTCATTGAGTTGAGGCGCACTTTGTTCTGCTGTTAATACCGTTGCACAACCAGAAAGCCCTAACGATACTGCAGCGAGCAGTAAACTGACGAGTTTTTTCATAGATTTACCTATCTTATTGTTTTGAATAGGCTGTTCTAACAAAAATCGACTTAATGAGTAAACATTCATAAAATCAATATTTTACATAATTGTTATTTATATAAATTCGCTCACACATCGGGTTAAATTTATTGAGTCATCAGTCAATAAAAAGGGTTTGTAACGGAACGTTATGAAATGAACAGATTATGTTCAAGCTATCAAGCACAAGGACATCGGCGCGTACTATGTTCTGGCACCAAAAATTGCGATGCCTCATGCTCGCCCTGAAGATGGTGTGAACGAAGCATCACTGCAAGTAACGGTATTCAAAAAGGGTGTTGATTTAGAGTCAGAAGACAACGGTGACGTTTACCTTTCGATTACTCTGGCGGCGATGGACTCAGATAGCCACATCCATACGATTATGGCGCTATCAGAGTTGCTCCAAAATGATGATGACATTGATGCCATCATCGCAGCGGAAACTGAGCAAGCGATCATCGAGATCTTAAAGCGATACTAATCTCGATCTAAAGATCCTGATAAGCCCCCATTAAAAAAGCGATAGCCTCGGCTATCGCTTTTCTGTTTCTGGTGTTTAGTCATTTCGACCGAGTATGAGTTTAGGCATCACACCTCTAAAGCATTCAGTGGCGTTAAAACGCGTACATTCTTTTATCTGTTGATAATTCAAAGCAATATTGCGCGTGTTTATTAAGGCACTCAAACACTTCTCGATCCAACTTAAAGTTATCAACGTGGTCCCTCAAAATAGCGAGAGTCTCTTCTAACGTCATGCCTCCACGATAAGGTCGAGACTGAGTTAGCGCTTGAAACACATCCACCACAGCAACAATTCGACTGGGTTGATCCAACTCTTCCGCCGTTTTTCCCATTGGGTAACCCGAACCATCTAACCTTTCATGATGATCAGATGCCCACTGACAAACCTGAGGTGAACTGAACAACTCCTGCAATGCGAATCGAGTGTCCGTTGCATGGCGTTTAATACAGCAATACTCTTCTTCAGTGAGTAAATCCGGCTTATGCAGAATGTCATTAGGGGTTTGCAGTTTACCGATATCATGGACTAACCCAGCCAGATAGAGTTTGCGCTGAGTGGTGTAGGAATAACCCAGCTGTTTGGCGAGGTATTCTGAAAGCTGCCCAACCTTTAAAGAGTGCTTAAAGGTAAACGAACTTTTGGTATCAACAACATTGGCGATAAACTCGGCAAAGGCCACCGTCTCATCCAGCGACATTTGCTGGGAGAAAAATGGCACAGGTTCAAAGTTATCCCTCATGTTCTCGATGTATGGAATCTCCATAGAAAACCAGAAGTCATCCAAATCAACCAACTCGCACATGTGTTGCACAAGGTTGGTTTCGAACATCTCATCCGCTTGTTCAGTCAAACGTTCAATGATGCTCGCTTTGCCATCTGGTGTTAGGTTTCCATAACGATCAGAAGAGGTTATGCCGTATAGATAATCGACTCTATCGGCAAGCATCACGATGGCAGCTAGTTCTCTTTCTAACTCGCTGATATGAATAGCCCTTAGCTCAGACCACGGAGTATGGTGATAAAGAACCGGCTTAGCGAATATAGAAAGAACCGGGCACTCTTTTAGAATTTGGTACCCCTTTTGACAATGGTGGTAACTCGAGTCAGGAATGAACCCTGAAACCAAACTACGCTGCTCGTCAATTTGCGATACACCGCAGTCGTGAATTAACCCCAATGAGAACGCGAGCTGCGCTTGCTCTTCTTCCCACCCCACACTCAGAGCACATCGATACGCGATATAGCCCACTCTCTGTCCATGATTTTTACTTTCGAAACCGACGTTATCAAGCGCCTTAGCAATACCGAATAGAGCCTTCCTTAAGTCCACGGTCACGTCCTGGCAATGTTGATTCATTATTTAAGCCTAGCATTTTTATATTTTTTATATATTTAGGCCGCTAATACTAATGCATAGCTAATGATTATATACACAACTATTGTAAGGTTTAATGAGTTTCGTGATAGAACCAACGTATCACGAAAAATCCGTGCTACAAATGGTTGCATATTAAAAATCATGCGACATTATAGCCTGCCGACTAAGATTCGCTTAAATAAGCAGCCATAAGAAAAGGAAAGACATGTTTAAAACGGTTATCGACAACGAACTCTCCATCGCATTGGTTGAAGAGAGCTTCGCTTCTCACTACGCGGAAATCTCACAAAGCCAGAATGAGTACCTAAGTCAATGGCTCGTGTGGCCGCCACATTGTAAAACCGAGCAAGACTTTAGGATCTTCATCCAACGCTCGCTACACGATTATGCCGAAGGGAAAAGCATGACTTGTGCAATCGTGTATCAAGACAAGGTCGTCGGTAACTGCAGTTTCAATACCATTGATCATGATAAGCAAAAGGTGACCATAGGTTATTGGTTATCTGAGACATACCAAGGAAAGGGGATTGTGACGCGCGTTGTCCAGAAGCTGATTGATGTTGCTTTCAATGAGTTAGATATGGAAAAGGTAGAGATATCAGCCGCAACCGGTAACCAAAGCAGCCGCAAGGTTTGTGAGCGCTTACATTTCACGTTAGAAGGTATTATAACTCGTAACGAGAACTTGAATGGCCGCATCGTAGACCACGCTATTTATGGACTTCATCGCTCTAAGCTCTAAGCTCTAAGCTCTAGGCTCTAGGCTCTAGGCTCTAGGCTCTAGGCAGTAGTAACTAAGAAGTCACTCGCTTGTAAATCGGAATATAACAAAGCCACGGTATTAGTCGGTGGCTTTGTTATTTGACGAGCCTGAAGAGCTCTTGAAGCTGCAGCTTATGCGATCTTAGGAATCACGATACTGAACTTGGCGCCACCATAGTTGCTGTCGTCGATTTTGATATCCCAAGAAAGTTTTTTAGCCGCCGATAGAGCAATCGCGAGGCCCACCCCCAATCCACCGTTGGTCGACGTTCTGCTTGAGTCTAGTCGAGAGAACGGAAGGAATACCTCATCACGCCTATTCTCTGGTATTCCAGAACCATTGTCTTCAATCACCACCAGCCAGTTTTCTGAGTTCTCATCCAGCGTCATCCACACTTTGTCTTGTGTGTAATTACCCGCATTCTTGAGAACGTTATCGAACACCAAGCGTGCCATTGAGCAATCACACTTAATCTTGCACTCTAGCTGTACCTTAGATTCAAAGGTGGCATTGTCTAGTTTCGAGTAACGAATTCGGTCTAGGCAATACTCACGAAGATCGGAGGTCACTTTAACGAGCTCAAAGAAAGAGTTATCCATGACATTCAACTTCGACAGCATGATGATTTCTGACGTGAGCTCGTTGATATCCTCAATGTAGGTATCAATGTCATCGAAAAGAACCTGATGATTATCGGGGGCTCCCCTTCTTAGGATATCGGTCGCCAGTTGAATACGACTTAGCGGAGTTCGTACTTCGTGTGGGATAGCTTGAGCGAAAATATGACTTTGTTTTACTTTGCTTTCGATCTCTTCAGCCATGAAGTTAAAACTGCTGGCCAAATCAGAAACAGGATGGATGTCGTCCATGTCAGATCGAGTACTAAGCTTGCCCTTACCAAACTGTTTCTGCTTCTCGACGAGCAACTCTATTCTTTCTTGAAAACGCCTCACAGGTAAGTAAACACTTGCTCCAATCGCCACAATCACAGCCAACAACAGCCCTAACAAAAAGTGTCGTTCTGAGTCTTCGTACCATTCAATGTCAGGAGAGAAAAAGTCCCCTACCTCACTGAACCCAAAACTGAATTTAGAGTTTGGTAGCTGAAACACGGTCGAATAGAGGTTGTCATCACTTAGATATATCGGCACACCGTTTAAGGTTGTGTATAACTCACATTGTTGGCAAGGCGCCTCGCCCGACCAATTCTCCAACAGGCGTAAATTGAAGATATAAAATTGTTGGTAGCCTGTTCTATCGAGCTCTTTATAGAGTGAGTTTTCTTGATTGTGTTGACGAACATACTGGTCCGCAAAGTAGATGCCATCATTGAGGAAGGTTTCGATCTCGGTGCGTCGCATGTGCCCCTCACCAAGGTTCAAGAACAAAAATATCGTTGCCGACATCCCAGTCACAATCCCAAGGTATAAGCGAGCAAACATCGAAACCGAGCGAAGCTTCGTAGCAATGAACTTACGCAACCAGCATGTACCCCTTGTTGCGAACCGTACGAATCAACTGTTTGTCTTTTGCGTGAATGCGCAGCTTTCGGCGTAACCCAGACACGCGCATATCAATCGAGCGGTCGTTGAACGCGTAATCTATCCCTCTAAATAACTGACAGCACTGGTCTCGAGTCACGACCTGACAGATGTTATTAACGAGAAGGTTTAAGATTTCAAATTCAGCAGAAGTAAGCTTGAGGTTTTGGCCGTAGAGCGTGGCACTTTGAGCAGAGCTGTTGATTACAATATCGCACTGTTTTTCAGCCGTAGTTTCTTGCGCAGTTTTTACGGGAGTCGCTCGACGCAATAACGCTTCAATTCGCGCTAACAAGGCATGGCCACGAATCGGTTTGGCAACGTAATCGTCCGCACCAAATTTAAACAAGCTGACCTCGCTCATTTCATCGGCGGAAGCCGTTAGCACTAAAATCATTCCATTGTAAAACTCACGGGCTTGACGGCAAATTTGCGCGCCGCTCATCCCTGGAAGCATCAAGTCCAACAGCACTAAATCAGGTTCAATACTACGGATCGCTTCAAGTGCCAAGTTCCCTTCATGAACAACGCTAACATTGTAACCTTCAGCTTCGAGGTAAAGCGTCGTTAGACGAGCTATCTCTTGGTCATCTTCAACAATGAGCACTTTGGTTTTCGACATTCCTATCACCAGTATTTATTAAAAGCGAAGGCAGTATATATACTGGTCATAGATCATCAATATTGGAATCAGAGCCCTACATTTACCGTACGCAAAACATAGTAATCACTTTTGTACATACACGTTTACAGAATAGAGAACCAACAACGGTGCGCCTTGGTTTATCAAGGTTTCCTCCTTCAGAGCACACCATTTTGATGTGCAAGGAAAGTGGCTCTTTGATAAAAGCGAACTGCTGCTAAACCTAACCTGTACAACAAAGCAAAAAGAGAAACTGATAAAAGCCAGATACAACGCAGAACACGACTGTTTAACGGAGCTTTATAATCGCCGTGGGATCAGCAACCTTCTAGAAACCAGCATTGCCTATCGCTCACCGTTTGAATTGATGTTTGTCGACCTTGATGGCTTCAAATTAGTTAATGACACTTATGGGCACACTGTCGGAGATCAACGACTCAAACAGGTTGGTGAACGCCTTAAACAGTTGGTTGATGAGAAATGCATGATAGGGCGATTTGGTGGCGACGAATTCATTGTGATTGCCCACACCTGCCGAAATCAAAATATCCCACTACTTTGCTCTCGCATCATTGATGCCTTAAACCGAAGTTTCCATATCAGAGGCATCGGCAGTTTATCTGTCGGTTGCAGCATAGGTACCGCGCATTTCCCTGATAACGCGGTTGACCAAGAAACATTGCTAAAGCAAGCGGGTATGGCGATGCATCTTGCAAAAGCGAATGGTCGAAACCGCTTCCAAACGTTTACCCCAGACTTAGCACAAACCCTGCATCGCAAAGTAGAGATCCGCCATCGACTGGCACGCGCCATAGAAAACGACGATCTCAACCTTCACTATCAACCGATCATGAACACCAACAGCGACAAGGTGAAAGGGTTTGAAGCCTTGCTTCGATGGTCAGACAAAGAGCTAGGTAACATAGGCCCTGATGAGTTTATTAGCTTAGCGGAGGAGACGGGGCAGATTGTACCGCTCGGGAAATGGGTTCTGAACTCTGCACTCAAACAGCTATCGATATGGCAACGTGAGTTTGATAGTGAGTTGATGATGAGTATCAATATTTCGAGTATTCAGATGCACGCGACCTTTGCCGAGCAGCTATTAGCAATGTTGAACTTCTACAATATCCAACCTCAAAGCATCGCCCTTGAGATCACCGAATCTTCCATGATCTTCAAGCATGGTGAAGTCAGGCAAGCGTTAAGCGATATTTCTAAATTGGGCGTAGAGCTTCACCTTGATGACTTTGGCACAGGCTACTCGCCACTGTCGATGTTGCATGACTTACCGATTAGCACCGTGAAACTCGATAAAAGCTTCGTCCACGGTTCACACAAAGGGAGCAAAGCGATTGTCCAAGCCACCCATGCTATCTGTGAAAAATTGGGGCTAAAAGTGGTTGCTGAAGGTGTCGAAACCGAAACGCAAAAAGCGTTCTTAATCGATTGTGGATACCAGTATCTTCAGGGATTTTTATTTAGTAAACCAATTCCCTCAAATGAAGTCGAAAGTCAGTTTTTGAATGGTCGACAATCCTACAATTAAAGACTTATTTATCAATAAATTAAGTCGTTTGAATGCTTCCTAAACAATCGGCTGCTGTGGGTGTGTACGCTTACGTATGCTTACATAGCGTTTAACAGTAAGAGGAAATAATTAAGCTATTGTTTATAAAGAAAATTACTTAGAAATTCACACAATAAAACACCAAACCATTATACCCACTAACTGTAATGACTTGGGTATTTAGATTACCCTCATTCCGTCCCTTTAGCAGAGCAAATAATCGGTAACCATGAACAGACAAAACGGCTTCACTCTTTTAGAACTCATCATCTCTGTATTAATTTTAGCGATCGTTTCGGCGACAGCTATGGTCAAGTTCTTAAACGTTCAAGGAAGTGCTCGGACGAGTAAAATACATGATGTGGCTGGTAACCTTCGCACGGGTATCGATATGATCTACGCGAAGTCAGCGATTGCTGGCGTTGAGGATGAGTGCAACTATGTTGAAAAGACGGAGATTGAGACCTACTACGTTTGTCATGGTTACCCAATCGCCTATGTTGACTCACTAAGAAGACTGCTCAATATCGACGCAACAGAGCTTCATGTCATCAACAAAGAAGTAGACTCTGGCAGCAATGCAGAAAGAGTAGCCGCCATCTCTTTCGACACCGAAAACTACACCTATTCGCCAGAAGGAGACTTTTGTCAGGTGCTTTATCAGCCAGAAAAAGAACCACAGATCGTGGTGCTTGATGGTGCATGTTAAATACTCAACGATTGCACGCTTCCATAGTTAACACAAAGCCACCGCAACAGATCTTTGAATATCATGTGGTTACGCTAACATTTGCTCAAAAATAACACTAATTGATCTAACTTGTTGCTGCTTATACTTTTAGGCAGTGCTCATGGTATAACACCAACCTCATTCATATCTTATTTTCATCACTAGCCGATTAATATTTACATAGACACATATTTGATACATATGTCAATAATAATTCCATTAAAATTCTTTAATCAACACATCGATAAGCCGAATGAATACCATCAGAAGCTACATTAGAAACCTCTAAATCCAGTCGCTAAACCTACCGCGTAGAAGCTGTGAAATGGATAAATACCAAAACAAATGGATAAATCCCCCTTACCCCTTGTAAATCATTGGCTTTCATTTATAAATTCAACTTTTGGGTGAACATCTCCATAACCTTTCATTAAAGCCCAAATTCTGCGATTAGTATCAACATCTTGAGATAAAATGGTGACATTTTGGTTATATTATTTAGATCGAACTCTTGTGTTGAATGAAAATCCCAGCCATCACATATCCATCACACAAATATAATAACTATCGCTTAGGAGTTAAGCTATGCACTGTTCTTTCAATATAAATAACAATAATGAGAGCTTGCAACTAATCTACAATGAAGAAAAAATATACATAAAAAGAGACAGTAATAAGATATCAGAGGAAACTCTTAATAGTAAAGAGAGTTTTGTTTTCAAATACCTTATTGAACACTCGTCAATATCAAACCCTCAATCTGCACGAGATGTTGAAGAATCTTTTAAATTACACTTTGACGAAGAGTTTAGCTTATACGCGTTAAAAAATATTATTGCTTCTATAAGAAAGAAATATCGAAGCTTATGTAAGAAAGCGAAGGTAGATAATAATAGCGAACTTATCTCTAACCTTTATAAGGTAGGTTACTTTATCGATCTCGATAAAAGCTCAACCAACCGTATCGCACCTAAGTACGACATCAACCAGTTCAAGCCCAGCCAGTTCGAGATGTTGAAACTGATGTTCAACACCTATCATCGAGAGCTGATTAAGGCTCTGATAGCCGTGTTCACCACCTCTTCCTTTTTCCTATTCGTTGTCTACTTTTCCCAAATCCTTTATACGAAGAAGATTGCGAATGAATACAGTGAGAACACCAAACACATTGCCGCAGAAGTCATGGACTACGGTTGCGATAGCCACGGGGCTGTGCACTCGCTAAGGCACTCGCTCAACCTTGATTCTGTCGTCATGACCACACCTTATGACTCCTGCTATATCTCTAAAACACGTTCTAAGATGATAGAGCTCAATCAATTAGACGACTTCTACGATAGTGCTGACTTTGCCTATTCACGCTTCATGGATACCGAGCACGACATTGAGATGGTTGCTCGAATATCTAAACGATCTATCGAAGCTCGATACAAGAACTCACTATTGCCTCTATTAGTCGATTCGATTTCCATCCAGAAGAATGGTTACCACATCTTAAACCTTGGCGAAGAGAGTAAATCTATCTATCAAACCTCCCTACCAACGGGTGCAACCATCACCTTCTACAGTGACGACATTGTTGCACTATGGATTGCGCTTTCTCTGATACTCGCCACCCTGCTTTATCGCTCCTATATTCTGGGTTTCGTGATCTACCTGTTTCGTTGGAAACACATCTCCTTTGAAGAAGAGCCGATCATCAACACCGAAGACAACTGCGTTCTCTACTACGAGTTGTTATCTCGTGTGCGTAACGTTGGCGTTTTAAGCTTCATCAACACCATGAGACGCACCAATTTACTCACCTTTCATACTATTTTACTCATCGAGACAGTCAGAAAAGCGAAGTTAAACAACAGCCATGAGATCTATGGTGTCAACGTGTGTCCGAGCGCTTTGGTGGGGTCGAACTTCGCAAGGCTCAGAGAGCATTTGGCCGCGATGGAAGCGAATGAATTTGTCGTCGAGATTACTGAATATTCGAACATTGGCTATGGATGTGAGGTTATCGATAACATTAAGGATATCAAAAAGCTTGGTATCACTATCGCTCTGGATGACTTTGGTACGGGCAATAACAACATCGAAATCATCAATGTTATCTCTCCGGCCTATCTAAAACTGGATCGTTGCTTTGTTAAGGATATCGAGTCAGGAGAGCACCATAAGGGTGTATTGCTTAATATCTCTGAGATTGGACGCTTATCAAATATCACGATGATTTATGAAGGTGTCGAGACGCGCAGGCAGCAATACATCTTGTGTCAGCTAGGCTACAACTTACATCAAGGCTACCTATATAGCCGGCCCAATGACTCAGAGGAGCAATAGGCCCTGCCTAATAAAAATCTTGATCAGCAACCATTTCCTATTCAAATAATCATCGCTCATACAGCTGCTTGAGAGCCCACAAGGATGTAGGCTTCAAGTACCCTCCCCGCCAAACATGCTTTATCCAAATATAAAAATATCCGTTCCATTTTCATAAAACCCTTGCCAATTCGTATAAAAAGGTTAGTGTTATACACATGTATATCACCATGCAGTTTTAATTATGACCGAATGGAAAGACGACCAACCGATCTTTAGGCAACTTGCCGCAAAGATCAGTGACCAAATTCTTCAAGGTGTTTGGTTAGAGCAACAAGCATTACCCTCTGTGCGTGCGGTTGCTGCCGATCTTAAGATCAACCACCTTACTGTCATGAAAAGCTATCAGTTACTGGTGGATGAAGACTTGGTAGAGAAAAAACGCGGCCAAGGCATGTATGTGGCCGAAGGGGCACTTCAAAAATTGAAAGAGTCTGCAC
This sequence comes from Vibrio sp. 10N.239.311.G01, assembly GCF_041465805.1. Lineage (NCBI taxonomy): Bacteria > Pseudomonadati > Pseudomonadota > Gammaproteobacteria > Vibrionales > Vibrionaceae > Vibrio > Vibrio sp. 10N.239.311.G01. The sequence continues at coordinate 51,884 of NZ_JBFSRM010000028.1, read as the reverse complement.
ACCAATCATTCATCAACACACAGATCCCAGCCATCGCTGAGACGCTAGGCATCATTGATATGAGTGTCGAAGAACTCGTGAAACAGCTAGCACAACATATAAAGGACAAGTCATGAGTACTTTACTTTCCGTGAAAAACGTAACCAAAACCTATTCAAATCAAGTGGGTGTCGAAAACATCAGCTTTGAGTTAAAGCCAGGACAAGTACTTGGGCTGCTTGGCCACAATGGCGCGGGTAAATCGACTCTGATCAAATCACTGCTTGGTGGACACAACTATCAAGGTGAGATTGAAGTAAACGGCTACCACCCTATCCACCAGCACGCAGAGCTCATGCAGCACTTGTCGTACATCTCAGATGTTAACGTGTTACCAGAGTGGATGACGGTTAAACAACTGCTTCGATACACACAAGGTGTGCACCCTAGCTTCAACAAGCAAAAAGCAGAACAGACGTTAAGCAGCACCAATATTAAGTTGTCTTCTACTATCAAGCAGCTTTCTAAAGGGATGAAAGTACAACTTCACCTTGCGATCATCATCGCGACTGACACTCAAGTGTTGATCTTAGATGAGCCTACACTGGGCTTAGATTTGCTGTATCGCGATACTTTTTATCGCCACCTACTAGAATGGTTCCACGACGGCGAACGCGCCATGATCATTGCAAGCCATGAGGTTTCAGAAATTGAACACCTATTAACGGATGTACTGATTTTGAAGCAAGGTCATTGTGTACTGCAAAAAAGCATGGAAGACATCGAGAGCGACTATTTCATTATTGAAGTCGCAAACAACCATTCAAGCGAGATTCAGAAACTCAACCCACTGACCTCACAATCAGGGCTAGGAACGACTAAGTGGTTATTGGAAGGTCAATACAAAGCGCAGGTTGAATCACAGGGTAACATCTATAACGTTGGTCTCGCAGATCTATTCCTTGCAACACAGACGGAGAAGGCATAATGCATCCAAGTTTTTACATGCTAGAAAAAGAACTCATCGAGCACAAAGTTAACACTCGATTGCCTCTGTTTGTCGCGTTATGTGGTTTCTTACTGTTCGTTGGTCTGTTCTTTAATGGCGCAGCACAACATGAGTTTTTCTTTGAAATGCAAGTGAACGGTGACGTGAGCGACATCCACAGAGAGTTCGCACAAGATCTCAACTCAGTGATCTACTTTGGCGCGGGCCTTATTTCACTGATCCTGTCGACGCTATATATCCCTAAAACGCTGCGTAAAGAGCGCCAAGAAGGCAGTTCGATGTTTTGGAGAAGTATGCCGGTATCTAACGCAATGACTCACGGCGTGAAACTCGGCTTCGGTTTAGTGGTTATTCCGGCTATCTGTGCATTGTTAGTACTGTTCGCAGATTTTCTATTCTGGATATTGAACGTCTCAAGTGAACAACAACTGGCGCTATTGGTTGAGCAGCAATCTCTGTTTTATGTGCTGAGCAACTGGGTCGTGTTTTTTGGACGAATGATGTTAGTTGCACTGGTTTTATTGCCACTGGCAACCGTCACTCTAGCGATTTCGCAGCTGGTAAACTCTCCATTGCTTGTCATTTTCATCTCAAGCTATGCGATTAAGTTCCTCTCTGTCGCCGTGTTTGGGTTCTATGGCATCAATGACTTCCTATCTCTCATCGCGTCATTACCAATGAATGTGCTCATAGCAAGCAACCCATTAAGTGCGATTGCAGAAGCGCCGATTTTATCTCTAGGTATTTACGCACTGATCGGTGTTGGTGGCTATCTTCTAAGCCTAAAGCTGAACCGAACCGATGATGTCAGTTTGAAGACGCTGTTCCAACGTTAGAGTCTATCCTAAGCACGAGCCTTTATCGGGCAGTCACATCAGATATCAAAATCTAAATCAAAGCTTCTGAGAAATCGGGAGCTTTTTTATTATCAAGACGTTAACGAGTACAGGGATGCGATAACAAGGAACAAGGAACAAGGAACAAGCTTTAGTTTGGGGTAACAGGTTTAACAAACGAAGATAAACTTAGAGGAGGTATTAATGAGCTGACATTGAATTGCATTGTTGTTAATGCCTGCCAGCTCTTTGGGGATGATTTCGTTAGTCGCCGACCAGATGAAGGTCCTTGAGAGTGCTAATGAAATCAGTTTGTTGCGTTTTACATTTGATTAAGCTTTTCAGCTTTTAAAGCTCTACGATTAAAGCTTATTTCTTTGATGCTTCTTTTGACGTGTCTTTCCAGTATTGGATACGAACGCGATGAAGCTGTGCTCTTCTCATTTTTTTCATAAGGGATATTTCCTTTTCTTTAACTGCTCTTCATGAGCTATTTTTATTGCCAACCATTCGAATCTAACGGTGTTTGATGCCCAGTTCAATGATACAAATCACAAAATATATAGAGTTTTTAGTACCATTTACATCAAAGTATGACCTAGATATCAACTATGGCTCAATTCAATCCTATGAGCCGCTGTTCAAAATTAAGGTTAGTTCTCTCAGATGACAAATTCATTTCAGTATCAATACAGTTCAATGATACTAATTTAATAGACCGTACCAACGCTGATTTAGTTCCAGTGTCTTATCATTTGTTGATTACATCACCTTTAAAGTTACGGTGTAACTAAAAAATACATTCAATGTGAACTAATAATCGCCACATTAGCCTATACGTTACAACATCAAAATGGGATTATGTTTGTAACGGATAGAGCTTTTGATAGAAAAAAGCCGTAATGGACCAAATTAAATAGACGTAATTAAATGGACGTAATTATGAGTAAAGTAATTCTGCAAGGGCATATTCTAGTGCCAGACAACGACCTAGAAGCAGTGACACATGCCTTGGTTGTGCACAAAGAACTGACACTAGAAGAACCTGGTTGTATTGTGTTTCGAGTCAGTCAAAGCACGCTTCAACCTAATCGCTTTGAAGTGTATGAAGAATTCACTAGCCGAGAAGCATTCGAAATGCACCAACAGCGAGTAAAAGCCTCTGAATGGGGTGAAATCTCCCAGAACGTGACACGTCATTACCAAGTCACTGATGTTCCGACATCATAATGATACATCCGCTAGCCAAACGCATCGTCACGTTGATCAAACAAGATCCCTTACGAATGAAGGTTTTAGACTGTGTCGCTCAGTTGGATTTGCCGCAGTGTTATGTCGCTGCGGGCTTTGTGAGAAACCTCGTTTGGGATCACCAGCATGGTTATGCCTCCCCGACTCCATTCAATGATATTGATGTGATCTACTTTGATCCCATTGATACCTCTTACGAATCGGATCTTAGATACGAGGCTCAGCTTAAACAACGGTTACCCGAACTGAATTGGCAAGTTCGCAATCAAGCCTACATGCACACTAGAAATGGGGATGAACCTTACCAAGGCTCATTGGATGCGATGAGTTATTGGCCAGAGAAAGAAACCGCCGTCGCCGTGAAACAAAGCCTCCATGGAAACATCGAGTGTATTTCTGCCTTTGGCTTAGAGAGTTTGTTTGATTTGCAAATCACACCCAATCCAAAGCGTAGCCGAGATATCTTTGATCAAAGAGTGCAATCCAAAGGTTGGCTAACCCAGTGGCCCAAGTTAACGATGAGTCACAGTTAACTAGCAGTCGAATTCAAACGCTAAAACCATTGACTAAAAGTCCAATCAGATCGAACATGCCCCACTTATTAGCTTATTAAGTTAGTAATTAACCAACTCATCAACCACGCGTGGCGACTAGCTGCTACGCTCTCTCGTCATACTGAGTAACGACCATGAACCAACAATACATGCTGCAAGCACTCGAAGCTTCGCGCCAAGCCTTACCTGATTGCCAACCAAACCCGCCAGTAGGGTGTGTTTTGGTGAAAGACGATAAGGTGGTGTCTGTTGGATACACGCAAAAAGTCGGCGGAAACCACGCCGAGGTTGAAGCACTCAATAACTATAACGACAAAACGGACGGAACAATGGAAGGGGTTACCGCTTACGTAACTTTAGAGCCATGTTCGTTTGTCGGCAGAACACCCGCTTGCGCCAATGCATTGGTTAAAGCAGGTGTAAAACACGTAGTCGTGGCGATGCTAGACCCAGACCCTCGTAATAATGGTCGTGGAGTTGCCATCCTTGAATCGCACGGTGTGAAGGTAGATGTGGGGTTATGCCAAGCGCAAGTGAGCACCTTTTTAGCCCCTTACCTTGGTAAGTCCTAGATCTTAAACAGCCAGTATTAGTTCAATTTCACTCGATAAAGCGGATTGACTGGCTTATCGACAAAATACGACCAAATATGATCGTAGACGGCATGTTGGTTGGGGAACGGCGCTAACGCTTTTGCTTCTTCTAAATTACACCAGCGGTACTCGGTGTGTTCGTCATTCAGTTCAATCGCTTGGTTGGGTGGGCATAGCACCGCAAACACAGGGATTAGCTGAATCACATTCACGTGCGCCTCATAAAACTGCTCCAGAAACTGCGCGTTATACAAAGCTTCCACTTTAATTTGGGTCTCTTCTTCAAACTCGCGCACGATAGCCTGCCAGCCTGTTTCACCCGCTTCAATCGAGCCTGCGACGTGACACCAAAACTCACCTTTAACACGCTTCATTAATAGCATTTTCATTTGTCCGTCGCTCTCTGAAATAGCGACACCGGAAACAATCAAAGTATTGAGTGGAATCATAACGTTACCTTAGTTTTAATAAGAGGGCGGCAAGGCTACCACCCTTGGTTTGTTAAATTGTCTTCTATGATTAAAAACGAGAAGTTACTCATCAATTAATGGCGTTCAAGCCATAACTCATAGGCTCGTCGCTTGGCTATCCAGTAATAGAACTATTTCTTATTTGAGGCGCTTTTCGATAAAGAGTAGAATCGCCGCCTTGTACTGTGTTTAACGTCTCTAAACATACACAGTAGACTCACAACCATTTATCACCACGATATAAGTATTAATACGACTATGCACTCATCAAAACCAACGCACGACTCAGAAAACAGCCATACTCCTGAGCATTGCTTCACTCGTTTTCAACAGCCGATCGAGTCATATTCGTTGCCTGAGCGTTTCACATTCCCGTTCTACTACGAACCGCACCCACTGTGTGAAATAGCCTCTCATCAGCTTCAACAATATCTAGAAACACAAACCGACTGGCAGCATGACTTCGGACTAGATTCTGACGCTGGTCGCGGCAAAATGTTTGGTGTGTTACTGGTGAAAAGCCCAGAAGGTGAATTGGGTTACTTCTCTGCTTTCTCTGGAAAAATCGCAGACCAAAACCTACTGCCTCACTTTGTGCCGCCCGTATTCGACATGCTCAGCAGCGACAGCTTTTTCCATCAAGACACAGCCGACATGATGGCTGTCAACGCTGAGTTTAAAGCGCTGCAAGCAAATACTGAATACCTTGAATTGTGCGAGCAACTGGCACAGCAAAAAGCGCAAGCCGAGCAAGAGATTGAAGCTCAACGTCTATTGATTATTGAAGGCCGAAAAACGCGTAAAGAACAACGTGAACAAGGTAAAGAAAACCTTGATGAGCAAACTTTCGAACAGCTAAATAATGAGCTAAACAAAGCCAGTGTTGCCGACAAGAACCAGCAGAAGTACCTAAAACTTAACTGGGAACAGACCCTGCAAGTGTTGCAAGCTAAAGTTGATGTGTTCAACACTCAACTGGCTGAGCTAAAAGAGCAAAGAGCACACATTTCTCATCAGCTTCAACACAAGTTGTTTTCACAATACGCTTTCCAAAATGCGGAAGGAAGCGTTGAAGACCTTAACCAAATCTTTGAAAACACGCCAAACAAGATACCACCAGCTGGCTCTGGCGAATGCGCTGCGCCTAAATTGCTGCAATACGCGTACTTACATGGTTACACGCCACTGGCATTGGCTGAATTTTGGTGGGGCCGCTCTCCAAAGTCGGAAATCCGCAAGCACAAGAAATACTACGCTTCTTGTCAGAGTAAATGTGTGCCGATTTTAGGCCATATGATGAAAGGCCTAGAAGTCGATCCAAACCCATTGCTAGAGAACCCAGCAGAAGGCAAAGAGCTGGATATTCTGTTCCAAGATGAGCACATCGTGGTAGTACACAAGCCAGCAGGTTTTCTATCTGTGCCGGGTAAAACCATCAAAGATTCCGCCTACACACGTGTTCAAGAAATGCATCCCGATGTTGAAGGCCCATTTGTGATTCATCGCTTAGACATGGCGACCTCTGGCATTCTAATCTTCGCTCTCACACGACGTGCGAACAAGAGCTTACAGAAGCAGTTCATTACTCGTGAAGTCGAAAAGCGTTACGTGGCAATGATTGAAGGCGTTCTAACAGAAAATGAAGGCTATGTTCGACTGCCATTGCGTGGTGATTTGTATGACCGCCCTCGTCAAATTGTCTGCTTCGAACACGGCAAGCCAGCAGAAACCAAATGGGAAGTGATTGAGCGAAACGGGCAAACCACTAAGGTTTACCTGCATCCTAAAACAGGGCGTACACACCAGTTGCGTGTTCACTGTTCACACCAAGAAGGCCTTAACATGCCTATCGTCGGTGACGGCTTGTATGGCAATAAAGCCGACCGATTGCACTTACACGCAGAAAGACTTGCGCTGCACCACCCAGTCACCAAAGAGTGGATGGAATTCCAGTTCGACGCCGAATTCTAAAATCTCTCATTAGTACCGAGCTTTGATAAGGAGTCACAACCGCTTGTGGCTCCTACCTCTTTTGGGTATATATCCACGCTTATTGCACTACATCAAGATTCACTTTGTTGTGAAGAGTAGCATGCCCACCTTCTTCTCTCCTTGAGGCCTTTGATATGTCATCAGCTGCTTTGAATTTACAACCTAACAAACTGACTTCCCCATTAATTGCGACTCAAGCACCGAGCTTGAAGCCACTTACATCCAAAAAGCCAGACTTAAACTCGGCAATGCTTAACTTAATTGAAGAAGTTAAAAACGAACTCCCACTTTACGAGTCAGAGACGTTTATCTGTGGTCCAAAAGGAAATTGCTCGGGTTGCTCTAAGAAACTACTAGAGATGGTCGACAGTGAGTTAATGTATTGGGAGCACAGTATTTCCATTGGCCAAGGCCCCAACTTCGAGGAACTGCGCCGCTTTGGTAAGCTATGCAGCAGTGTTAGACGCGGTTTAGAGCGTAACGGTTTAGTCGAAAAGCGCCCAAAGAAAAGATAACAAGCCAACTCGATAATCATTACAATGTGTCGTTGGCGATCACAAGCTACCCTGCTACTAACTGATTGAACTCGTTAGCTATAAAAGTAATAATGTTTTGTAATACAATTCAGTATACAGACCGACTTCGTAGATTCGGACTCATAGAGATAAGTTCATCGATACTTTCACCATATTCTTGAACAACTCTATCCTTCTTGTCTGACGTGCCTTAACCTTCTGTATATCAATATCACATCAATTAGAAACCTACCTTGGACAACGGAGAGCGACCTTGAAGAGACCACAACCAGTACTGGGAAAGACCGGTATGCTATTTTTTCTCGTCATAATAAGTGCTTTCCCTCCATTGACCATCGACCTTTACTTACCTGCGCTTCCGCAGATGGTCGAGGTGTTTAATACTGACCGAGCAATGGTCAACCTAACCCTGAGCAGCTACTTCGTTACTTACGCCATCGGTCTTTTGTTCTGGGGGCCGCTCAGCGAAAAATTTGGTCGTAAGCCGATCCTATTAATTGGATTAGCGAGCTATATGGTCGCGAGCATATTGTGCGCGATGACCAATAGCATCGAACAGTTGATTAGTGCTCGTGTATTCCAAGCCTTTGCTGGCAGTGCTATCACCGTTATCGCTACCGCCATTGTCAAAGATCTTTATGACGGCCGAGAACGTGAAAAGATCATGGCGACTATCATGTCACTGGTGATCATCGCGCCAATGGTTGCGCCTGTATTTGGTGCCTTTCTACTGAAAATTGCTTCTTGGCGAATGATGTTTGTCACGCTCGCCATTTTTGGTGCATTTGCGTCAGTATTAGCTTGCTGCTACCGAGAAACACTCGAAAACAAATACCAAGGTTCTATATTCCGATCATGGGGAAGAATGGGCGTGGTCATGAAAAACCGCTCGTTCGTCAAGCTGCTGGTCATTTTCTCTATCATACCGATGGCGTTGATGGGCTTTCTTGCGGCGGGTTCTTATATCTACATCGATCACTTTGGATTGACCGAACAACAGTTTAGCTACGCGTTCGCATTCAATGCATTATGCGCCTCATTTGGTCCAACAATTTACATGAAGTTGTCCTACCGAATGCCGGTTCAAAAGGTCATCTCAGGATGTTTTGCTTTATTAGCGCTTGCGGGAATCTTCACCCTAACCATTGGCGACCTGTCCCCTTGGTTCTTCATGTTCATCGCTGCACCAGCGACATTAATGGCGATCATCATGCGAGTACCGGGGACCAACTTGATGTTGAATCAACAAGATCATGACACGGGCTCTGCCGTCGCACTGATACAGTTCTTCAGCATGATTTGTGGCTCGCTTGGCATGGTATTAGTTTCAATCCGCCCAGAGTCACTGATTGAAAACCTAGGCTTTATCCAATTATCCATCGGTACGCTAGGCAGCCTGATGTGGCTAATGGTCAGAAACAAAGAGTTCGTGACTAATAAGCTGAATTAAAGCTCTCAAGCCTAATTGTCATTCACACTACAATAAACTTGAAAACCGCTATAACGAAATTAGAAACCGTCTACATAGGCGGTTTTCTTGTATTTGAAGACGTACATTGAATTTTCAAGCCATGAGTTTCACGCACAAAAAAGCTCCTATTAAGGAGCCTTCTTATCAGAGCCAGTGAGCACTCAGTTTGGTCAATTGTTACTAAGCTTGAGCCACTTGACGTGCTGGGTGTTTAATAAACACAGCAACCACAGCCACGATTGCAAGAGCAAAACAGTAGTAAGAGTTAGCTACAATATCCAAAGGCGATAGGTTAAATACCGAACCTAACAGCAATACCTGCGCACCGTAAGGCAACACGCCTTGAATCACACAAGAGAAGATATCCAACAAGCTTGCAGAACGACGTGGAGACACATTGTTCTCTTCCGCCAATTGACGAGCCACACTACCAGACACAATAATCGCTACCGTGTTGTTTGCAGTACATAGGTTCACCATAGATACCAAGCCAGCAATGCCTAGCTCACTCGCACGACCATTCGCTTGCTTAGAGTGTGAAGAGCCAAACGCACGAATCACACCACTTACTAAGTTAGTCAGGAACGCCAATCCACCTTGACGACGCATTAGCTCACTCAAACCGCCAATTAGCATCGACAATAAGAAAATCTCCTGCATGTTGCCGAAGCCTGCATAGATATCTTGAGCGTAATCAGTCATACCGTAGTTCTCAACAGAACCTAGGCTCACGCCACCCGCCAGCAAGATACCAATCGCCAACACGACAAAGACATTCATGCCCGATACCGCAAGAATCAAGATAGTGATGTACGGAAGGACTTTTAGCCACTCGATTGGACCTGCTTCAGGAACCTGAGTTGCCGTGCTGTTGAAAGCAAAGATAACAATCGCGATAAGTGCAGCAGGAAGTGCAATGCGGATGTTCTCTTTAAACTTATCTCTCATCTCACAGCCTTGCGAGCGTGTCGCGGCAATCGTGGTATCAGAGATGATAGAAAGGTTGTCACCAAACATAGCGCCACTTAGCACTACGCCAGCGGTTAGAGGAATACTCATGCCAGCTGAGTCAGCAATGCCTAGTGCAACAGGAGCAACCGCAGCGATAGTACCCATAGAAGTACCCATTGCCGTCGCAATGAACGCCGAAATAAGGAAGATGCCCGGTAGGATCATGCTCGTTGGGATAGCAGATAGACCAAGATTTACCGTCGCGTCCACGCCACCAGAAGCTTTAGCCACAGCAGCAAAAGCACCCGCCAATAGGTAGATCATACACATTGCAATAATGTCTTTGTGACCCACACCACCTAAGAACTGCTCGATCGCACGGTTCAATTTATCTTTGCTCAATAGCAACGCTAACATCACGGCAGGCAGAGCCGCAATCGGAGCTGGAAGCTGATAGAAAGCAAAATCGACGCCTTGTAGCGACAGGTATGTACCCACGCCAATAAACAGCGCAAGGAAAACGATCAGAGGGATAAGCGCCACTGCAGAAGGGGCAATTACCGCGTTAGAATTTTTTGAATTGGACATGGAACGACAACACAATAGAACAGGAAGGTGAGCAGACTAATGTCACACTTAGAACTTGTCAACGTCTAGACGTCTAAACGCCTAATTTAATGCAAAGTAATAAGAACCCTATTAAGCATCACGTAATAAAAAAGGCTATTTACTCATCAGTAAACAGCCTTTCGATAACAGATAGTGCGCCGCTAGAAGTTAGCGTTTCTGCTTGAACGTTACTTGGTATTCACCAATGCCTTCGTAGTGGAAGGTCGTTGGTTTATCGAATTCCATTTCCACGATACCGCAGTAAGAGCCCGTGATAATGGCTTCACCCGCTTGGAAATCAACACCACGACGTGTCATGTAGTTAATCAGCCAGTAAATTGGGCTTGGTGGCAGTGTATTCGGGTGCTTACCGTCGAATGCTTGAACTTGCTCGCCTTGAGTCACTTCAATACTGATCTCTGCAGAAGTGAACGCTTTTTCGCGATCAATCTCAGAGCCAATAAATAGACCTTGGTTTACTAGGCCATCGGCCAGCTTTTCATAGAACTCAGCGCCGCTGTCATCCGCAAAACGAGACTGCATTAACTCAAGTGCCATGTGGCAAGAACCAATCGCTTCGTTGATTTGCTCTTCGCTGTAGCCTTCTTGGCTTGCAGGCAGGCTCTTAGCAAGCGTAAATGCGATTTCAGGCTCAACGCGTACTACGCCGTTGTCAGCAAACAGTTCACAAACTTCGCCTTGTTGAACGCTGCCCGAGAAGATTGGCGCAACAACAAACTTGTCTTCAGCCAGAGGAAGTAAGCACTTCCAACCGCCGACTTTATCGCTTTTCAAATCGATCATTGAAGATTGGATCTTTAGCGCATCTTCCAAGTTATTCGGACGGTACTGTTCGTCCAATCTTGGTGCTTTGGTGCCAGCAACACGACGACTCAACAGTTCTTCAGCTGCTTGTTTAAATACATTTGTCATATAATACCACCTTTAGTTTTATGACCAGTATAATATCGGATTTCTTAAAGCTTGAATAGACAATTCAACAACGGTGCTACACCGAAAATTCAGCCATCAATTTTCGCATATTCTAGACGCAAACAACTGAAACTATTTTGATTTAAATGTAAAAAAGCCAGTAAGTTCGTTACTGGCTTTTCGATGTGTTGCTGATGGTTAGGCTTTACTGCCCTTTCAACGTCTTCTTCAAATTCTGCATGAAGTTTCTGAAGTGAGGCATAAAATCAACAAACAGAGGGTGTTTTCTATCTTGCATCATCAATGGGCCTAACAAGCGAATGCTCACTCCTAGTCGCGCTGCTGATTGCTCATCTAAGCCGCTGTCATGTTTGATCTTCTCAACAATCGCGAACATATCTTCTCTGTCTTCAATTTCAAACTGCATGGTTTGAAGTTCACGATCTTCTTTGATGTTCACTTCTTCGATAGTGATACGGTAGTTATTGTGTTTGCCTGTGAATGCTTTCATTTGGACCTCCTAAAATGCTTAAAAAGTGTTTTGGTTAGCTCTTCATGAATCGTTCGAGCTTAGGTTTAACCGTCATCGACATCACGACCATGATCGCAAGGCCAATGGGAAGTGCGGCAATAAATCCATTAAACCATCCACTGGTAAACGCCGATGTATCCGAAAATCCAATGTTATTTGCCGCTGTTACAAATGCCATCATGGACTCCATTATGAATGCCATGATCAGTCCTACGATCAGGTTGCGAACTTTCTCGCTATAAGTTGTGAACACTCTAGCAACGGCTTTGGTGACTAAAGCCATCATCACCGTGCCCATTGGCATCATGATCACGACAACAAGGGCTAACGAAGAAAGCCAGTTGCCAATAAATTCCTCGCCGAATCCGACATTCATGTAAGTCATCACAGCCGTTAAACTGCCGCCAATCGTCAGCATTAAGCTCATCATGACCAAAACTTTGTATAAAACCGGTGTGCCTTTTTGCTCAGGAAGAGTTGGCGTTAGAGTTGCTTGAATCGTCATATCTATTTCCTGTCTTGAATTTACGAACAATTAAGTTGATAATGTCAACTATAAATACAGTAGTTGATAATGTCAACTATATTTCTAAGGATCGTTTATGTCTGATAACACATCGCTAGAATCAATCTTTCGTCTAGTGCACTCTTTGAAACGTCAAATGAGCGAACAGATTGAGAGCTTAGACTCAGAGATCGCACCAATGAACATTCGTGTCATGAAGATCATTACCAAGAAGTCTCCATGTACGGCTATCGATATCGCACACTTCCTAAATCGCGATAAAGCACAGGTCACTCGATTGATTAACGCTTTGATCAGTCAGGAACTTGTAAAGAAATCTCCGAACCCAGAAGACAAGCGTAGCCAGTTATTGGTTCTGACCGATAAGGGTCAAGAGATCATGACTAAGGTCTCGGATATAGATCGAGACATGCTGAAGAGAATGACCAAAGGCATGGCCGAAGATGAGTTAGAGCAATTCAGAAAAATTGCGAAGAAAATGGCGCAGAACTTAGAAAGCTGATCTTCAAAATAAAACGAAAAAACGCCACCGAATCGAATGATCGGTGGCGTTTTTTGTATCAACTGGCTTTATATAGATTAGCAGCATGACTACTTCTAACTTAGATGAGAGTGTTAATTAGATGTCCGTTCTAATTATTCGATGCCAGTTTCCACCATGCCTGAACAGGTACGGGCTCTGAGATCACCAAACGTTCACCCATCACAGGGCTTACCATTTGTACATCTCGCTCTTTGCTTATCGTGAGAGCTTGATCCATTGGGTCTTGCCAATCGTGCATAGAGAGATCAAACGTGCTGTTGTGGATTGGCATCATCACCTTACCTTGCAGGTCGATGTGCGCTTGAACGCTTTGCTCTGGGAACATATGAATACCTGCCCAAAGTGAGTTGTACGCGCCCGTTTCTACCATGGTTAAATCAAACGGCCCAAAACGGTCGCCAATCTCTTTAAAGCCATTGAAGTAACCAGAGTCACCGCTAAAGAAGACTTTCTTATCTGAAGCGTTAATAACCCAACTGCCCCACAGTGTTTGGTCACGATCAAGCAAGCCACGTCCAGAGAAGTGCTGTGTCGGCGTCAACGTGAACTCAATGTCTGAGGCCGTTGCCGATTCCCACCAGTTCAATTCGATGATCTTCTCTTTATCCACGCCCCACTTTTCCAATAGTGAGCCCACTCTTAATGGCACTAAGAACGTACCCACTTTGTCGGCTAATACCTTCACGGCACCTTTGTCTAAATGGTCGTAGTGATCATGGCTGATCACTACCACATCGATGTCAGGTAGATCTTGCAGTGAGATTGGGGTTGGGTGAAAGCGCTTTGGCCCCATCCATTGCACTGGTGATGCTCGATCACTGAACACAGGGTCAGTCATCACTAGCTTGCCATCTAGCTTCATCATCACACTTGAGTGACCTAAGCGGTACGCAACGTCTTCTGTCTCTTCGATCAATTGCTCGGCTGTCATCGGAATCAAAGGCAATGCAGCGCGCGGCACGGGCTCGTTTCTTTCCACAGTCACGTATGCTTTCAAGATTGAAAAAATATCAGACATACCCGATTTGTATTCCAGCTCACTGTTTACAAACTTCTTTGGAAGCTTATCTAGATTGTCGTTTGATTGTGAACCTGTGCTTACGATAGCGACCACGGCAAGTACTCCTAAAATCGGTAATAGATATTTTTTCATTGATATCTCTTTAATCATTGGGTCTATCCCAACGCAAAAACTACACTGACTAGTGTACATATAAAAATGAAAAAGTAAACCAATGAGTGTAAGTTCTCATTTATCTAGACGTGAGCGTGCCAAAGTCGATTTTGGAAAAACCGACTTTGAAAACGAGCTAACTTAGTTATTTAGTTAGTAAGAAAGGTTAATCAGCAGACCATACATTCTTGAAGTCTGGCCATCCCCAGTTTGTGATGGCCACGTTTTTCAAAATGCCTTGGAAACGAACGGTCTGTAAGTGATGGAACATAGGCACTAGCCAATAATCAGAAATCAACGTGGATGCAACGGGCTCCAACTCTGCCAAGTAATTAGGCAGTTCAACGGATGCTTTATGACTATCCAAGCGCTGCTTGAGCCAATCACTGTTCACCTCTCCCAAAGCAGAGTGCAAAACAGGATCATTCATCATCCACGAAAACAGCGAAGACGGGGCATTATCATCGAGATTCAGGTTACACAACACCAGTTCCTCCTTTAACTCACCACTCTGAGAGAGCTGCGCCAATTCTCGAAAACTGTAGGTGTTCACCTCAACTTCCACACCATATCGTTTCAATATGTCTGAAACGCAGATGGCACATCGGTACAACGCATAATAGTCATAAACTGCAATACTCATCTTTTTCGGTAGTTGTGCTTCTTTCGAAGGCGTTCGATACAGTTTTTGCCAACTTGGCAGTATGTTTTGAGCTAAAGAGACACTGAACAAACCCTTATTTTTTTCCAACTGAGATAAAATCGCTTGTGGGTTGGTCAGTTCTGAAAGGTATTTTCGCTGCTCATTATTAAGCGGAGTTGCCGCTGAATTCTGATTGAACAGGATAAATAAGCACCCATCCTCGACTCGGCTACGAAGGCCATCTGTGTCTGCAGAAACAAGCTCCGTATCGCTTTTCCCTAACTGATGGAAACAAGAAGAATCTTCATAAGACGAGACTTGCATTTGGCTGTCATCGAAACGAGCAGTGCCCGTCATTGATTCCTCAAACTGCCAGATGGTCACTTCATCAGTCAAAGAACGACAACCATAATAGAGCTCAAATGCCGCGAGCTTAATGCGTTCATTATTGGTCTCAACCACTTTGAAAGGGCCGGTTCCAATCACAGCATGAGACACCGAATTTAATGGCGATGGCTCACGTGTAACTTGCGCAGCAGGTTGAATCGAATACTTAACGCCAGCCAATAAGCCAGCGAAGCCGGTGTCTGCTTTGGTCAATTGGAAGCTGATCCTTAATGGCTGCTCACTGTAAACCGAAGCAACATGGGCTAACTCTGTCTGATAGAAAGGTAGCGGTTGTAAGGCGGTAAACAACGATACTAACTGCTTGGCATCAACGGGTTGGCCATCGTGGAAGGTTAGGCCGGGGCGCAAATAGAAAGTCCAAACCAACTTTTCAGCATCATATTCCCAATGGTGCGCCAGTTCAGGCTTCAACTCGCCCTTGCCATTACAAGTGACGAGGCAACTGAACACTTGCCTGATCAAAAATCGTTCGCTACTGCGGTGAATATGATGCGGGAACAGGTCTTCAAACTTACGCTTATAGGTTAATTGAACGTGCAGCAGCCCTTCACGCATGGTCGCGCCGGAAGTTTCTTGCAGTAAAGAACCAAACACAGCGCGGTCATTATCCAATATGGAAAGTGCTTTTTCGTACTTGCCCTGCTCTATCAGTTTAATTGCAACATGCTGCGCCAACTCTGAATTGCTAAAACGCAGTGTTAAGTTAGAGCGTTGATTCCTGCCAACTTTTGGCTCCCACACCACCCATTCAGCTTGATGCATCTTACCAAGTAAAGTTCGAGCGTGACGCAAGCTTGTAAACAGCATATCCGCTACTTCGGCTAGGGTGACTGAATGAGAAATGTTTGGCTCGAACGATTCTAGCCGCGTGTAGTAACGCATCATGTTTAGATCAGACAAATAGTGAACCTTTTAAAGATAGCTCTTCCTAATTAAGCTCATTATAAAACACATTCATCAAAAAGTAGTGTAATGCGACCAAAACAGGAACAACCAATAAAAATACCATCTGTTTTTTAGTTCCTCTTAATTATCCATAATGAACGGGTCAGCAACAAACCATAGGTTGTAAATAAAGCCTAACCAGAGAGAGTAATGACCATGAGAAAATACTATCTTAACAAGCTAAAAAGCACCTGCAGTAAGCTCGAAAGAGAAGCACTACGAACACTTTTAGATCTATGTAACTGGCGTTATTAGTACACTTTTTAGCACCGAGTAAACGCGAGTTGGGTACAACCTAATATGCTCCTACCCCCAATATGAGTTAGGTCTCAACTCGCTTTTCCATTCCAATTCCCCTCTCAAGCCTGCTGTACCAATAGCTCACACAATCGATAAATTTCCGTTGTCGACTCGACAAATTTAATTCGTTTTCTTAGTTGAACGAAAAACCTTAAGGTTCGCCCCGAAGCAAGCAAGGAGCCTCAGAAAAAACTGAAAGCTCAGCTAACAACTAATTTATTTGCAGTTACCAATCAGGTATTAACTAAGGAAACGCCATGCGTATCGCAATTCTTTCTCGCAACGAAAATCTATACTCTACCGCTCGTCTAAAGCAGGCTGGAGAAGCACGTGGTCATCAGGTCGATGTTATCGACACGTTGCACTGTGATATAGATATCGCGAGTAACAATCCGAAGATTCGCTACATGGGTGAAGAGCTACCTCAATACGATGCTGTTATTCCACGTATTGGCGCTTCCATTACCTTTTACGGAACTGCGGTTGTTCGCCAATTTGAAATGATGGGCACTTTTTGTATCAATGAGTCAGTAGCAATCAGTCGCTCTCGCGACAAACTGCGCTCACTACAACTGTTGTCTCGTAAAGGTATTGGCTTACCAAAAACAGGTTTCGCTAGCCGCCCAGACAAGATTCAAGACCTGATCAAAAACGTAGGCGGCGCGCCACTTGTGATCAAGCTTCTTGAAGGCACTCAAGGTATCGGCGTTGTACTAGCAGAAACAAACAAAGCAGCAGAAAGCGTTATCGAAGCGTTCATGGGCCTAAAAGCGAACATCTTGGTTCAAGAGTTCATTGAAGAAGCAAATGGCGCAGACATCCGTTGTTTTGTTGTTGGCAACAAAGTAATTGCTGCAATGAAGCGTCAAGCTGGTGAAGGTGAATTCCGCTCTAACCTGCACCGTGGCGGCACTGCTCAGCTGGTTAAACTAACCAAAGAAGAGCGCGCAACAGCAATCAATGCAGCGAAAATCATGGGATTAAACCTATGTGGTGTAGATATCCTACAATCTAAGAACGGCCCAGTAGTAATGGAAGTAAACTCTTCTCCAGGCCTAGAAGGCATCGAGAAAGCAACGGGTAAAGATGTAGCAGACATGATTTTCGAATTCATCGAGAAGAATGCAAAACCAAACGCTAACCGTACTCGTGGCAAGGGCTGATTGAATACCGATAACTCATGATTGGAAAGAAAATGAACAATAAAATGATCATAGGGAATACCGAAGCACTTTGCTTACCAGAGTTAGGGATAACTGGACTACATACACGTGTTGATACAGGGGCTAAAACCTCTTCTCTACACGTAGACAATCTACTATGTGTTAAATCAAATGGTGAGAAATTCGTAGAGTTCGACCTTCACCCAGACGTTTATCACCTAGAAGAGACGGTGCGCTGCAAGGCGAAACTGAAAACAAGTAAGAAAATTAAATCATCTAACGGCGAAGTTGAACACCGTTGCGTGATTGAAACCATGCTAAGAATCGGTGGCCAACAATGGCCGATCGATATCACGCTAAGCAACCGTCAAGACATGACTTACATGATGTTGCTTGGACGTCAAGGCATGAGTGACAAAGTGATTGTTGACCCTGCGGGTGAATTCCTGCTGACTCACTAATCCGAGTCATCGTAACCGCTCCACAGGTTATAACTAAAGCTACTCACAACGATATAAGGCCAGTCTCATGACTGGCCTTATTGCTATCTATTTTTCTATTTCTACTTTCAGCTCTGAATACACGACTTTGCATTCAGACTTCTGATCTATTTCTTCGATTTACCATGAGATTGAAAACCAAATCGCCCAATCGATAAAAGTAATTTCTTGGTTTTGATTTTCGTCACTCGCCAATGTGTAACAGGCCTTCTTGGGGCACTCATCAGCAGGTGTTCAAAAGCCTTCTGACTGAAATCGACTTGCCCACCATGCGCCACCAGCAAGGTATCGAGCTGCATGTCATAAATGCGCGATACAGACGCTCGATACTTATTAGGGTGAAAGATAGGAAACGGCGGAATCAGCTTCTTCTTAACCTCGACCATTAAATCGGCAACATAAGCCACGCTGTGTGATGGGCAATAGACCGAGAGATCACGGTCGGTATGGCCCGGTGTTTCAAGAACCAACCAATCATCAAACCCTGGAATACTATCCCCATCAGACAGCTTGTAGTCCGGCTTTAACTTTCTTGAATACCATAGGTTTGCTTTAGGCTTGCCTAAGCGGTTCGCCATCCACCTAGCAAGCGCTAAGTCGGTCAGGTGCATCAAAATGCCATCGATGCCGTGATACCAATCTTTGTCTCTGTTTGCTGCCACCAAATGACAATTAGTCAGCTTTCTGAGCGTATGCGCTGCCCCTGCGTGGTCCGGATGCATGTGTGTAACAACCACAGTATGTAGGTCGCTAAATTCACGGCCAAGCTCATCTTCAATGAAAGCCCTAAGATGAGGAATATCCGCACGGCACGCACCATCAAGTAACAGCAACCTATCTGGGTACTCTACGAGATACATGTCTTGGATATAGCCTTTGATGGTATGCAGCTGCAAAACCGCTCCTTGTGATAAAAAAACTGGTCAGACCTATACAATAGCAAATTCAACTTCAATTGTGATCATTTTGTTAAAGACAACAATCTAAAACCGGATAGAGAACCCGAATCAAGATTTCTATTGGTATTCACTCAATTACTCAATTCCAATTCAACTCAGTGCACAGGAACAAATTCCAAAGATTGCCATCAATTTCATCCGATATTTTTCAGCATTATCGAATGCCCGCATTGCCGTAAACCTTACTCTATAGGCCTTGCTACTTTAGCCTCCACATGTTTTATCGTGACGACAAAACATGTGATTTGTTGGCCTGAGTTATTAGGACTATATATGCGCCTCTAATTTATTGTCTGAGTGCTATACATGAACCAATTAATCGATGCTCTTTCTACCCAAGGTTATTTCGTTTGGGATGACTTCTTAACTCAAGAAGAAGTGGTGGCATTGAGGGATTGCATTCCAGAGAACTGGAAAAAGGCTAGGATTGGCCGTAACGATGAAGTAACGCGAGAGTCGACCATTCGTAGTGACAAGATTCAATGGGTGCGCCGCGATATGGGTCAGCCAGCATCTCTGTTCCTAGACAAAATGGAACAAATTCGTTTAGCGGCAAACCAAGCGTTCTTTTTGGGTCTGTTCGAGTACGAAGCGCACTTTGCTAAATACGAAAAAGGCGACTTCTACCAGAAGCACTTAGACTGTTTCAAGGGCAATGAAAACCGCCGCCTGACCACTGTGTTCTATATGAATGATGAGTGGACAGAAGAAGACGCTGGTGAACTTGTGGTTTACGACCTAAAAGACAACCACATCGCGACCATTCCACCAAAGTCAGGCCGCTTATTTGTGTTCTTATCTGAACAGTTCCCACACGAGGTACTGCCGACAAACACAGAGCGATTCAGTATTGCAGGTTGGTTCCGTATTAACGGCGTGAAAGACAACCAACTCGATATCGCACACTAAAGCGAGGTTCGGGTCAAAGCCTCATCTCATCCAAAGCCTCTCCACTCGAGAGGCTTTTCCTCTTAGTACTGCTAGGAAAGTACTAAGAGGAAAATATCACTTTTATGAGCCGAATCCTGTGTAGAGACTCTTGCCCAGCAATTACTCTGGCGTATTCGGGAAAACTGATATTTAATAAATATTTACGATGCGCATTCAAGAAGGATTAATTATGTCATCTATCATCGTAGGTCACCGTGGTGTAGCGGGTACTCACCCAGAAAACACCAAAGCAAGTATTGAACAAGCCGCTAAACTTGGCTTGAAATGGATTGAAGTCGATATTCAGCAAACTCAGGATGATGAGCTTGTCGTTTGCCACGACCACACTCTCGAGCGCTGTAGTGATGGCAAGGGCCGTGTTGATGAACACACCCTTGCAGAACTGCGTCAGCTTGATTTTGGCAGTTGGAAGTCTGAGCAGTTCGCAGGTGAAAGAATATTAACGTTGGAAGAGTTGCTCGCGCTTGCTGAACAGCATGATCTCAGCGTGAATTTAGAGATCAAAGTCGACAGTCGACATCAAGCGCCTCATGTCGTTGATTTGCTGCATACCGAGTTGATTCGTTCAAATCTAGACACCGACAGAGTTCTGCTTTCAAGTTTCAGCCATCAAGTCGTTTCTGAAATGGCTCGTCACCTGCCGAGATACCGCGTAGGTCTGATCACAGAGCAACTGACTCAAGCCGACTTGATGTTGATTGACGAGGTTAAAGCGTTCAGCTGTCACATGAACTACGAGCATGTGAATCAGAGCGATCTTGATACACTCAGTGAAGCAAACATCCAAACATGGTGCTACACAGTAAACGATCCGTCTCACTTCAAATTCATCTCAAAAGTAGATGCCGTATTCACTGATTTTCCGAATCAATTTACCTCTATAAATTGACCAAACAAATACCGCAAAAACAACCCCGAGAGACTTTAAAATTAACTCTCGGGAAACCTTAAAATTAGGTAGCAAACACAAGTGAGTAGGAGTACATTCCGCTACTCACTTGGTTTCATTAGCTCGCTCTATACAGACAGCTTCATTGGTTACTTAATTTATGGATCTCATTTTTAGTCCAACCTTCCCAATTTTGGGTGCAATCTTCATTTTCGCCGCTATTGTTCGTGGCTTCTCAGGTTTCGGTTTCACCTTAGTGGCATTGCCATTAAGTGCGTTATTCGCGCCTGTTTTCGAACTGGTTCCCGTCTTCATGTTGATCGATCTCCTAGGCAATGTTCAATTACTGCCTAAAGTTCGAAAGCACGTTAACTGGCGCTGGGTTTTAAAGGTGTTTATCCCTTGTTTGGCCTTCACACCAGTCGGCCTACTTCTGCTTAAATCCGTTAGCCAAGACACGATCATCTTGATCATCAGTGCCTTCATTTTTGCGTCTGCGCTTATGATCTATAAAGGCTTCCAGTACAAAAGCGAACCTAGATTTGCTCCCTATATTCTAGGCAGCCTTGCAGGTGTAATGAACGGCGCGGCTTCGATGTCAGGACCTCCAATTGGCACTCATGCATTGGCAAGCCCAGTCGCTCCGCACATTGCTAGAGCCGGACTGATAGCCTTCTTTGTCTTGGCGGATTCCACTGCATTTGTTTCGGCATCTATCGCTGGGTTAGTCGACCGCGATGTAGTTTGGCTGACTCTCGCGCTTCTACCAAGCAGCATGCTTGGCGGTTATGTGGGTTCTAAACTGTTCGAGAGATTTGGTGGAGCGAAGTTCAAGCCAGTCACCATTGCATTGCTGATTGTGATTGCAATATTCAGTGCAGGTCGAGTCATACTGTAACTGGCTTTAGCGGTTAAGTTTGGAAGTTGCTTTTACGAATTGGTTTCGCGAATTGATTGCGCTAATTGACTACGGAAAATGATTAAGAAAAGTGGGTACCTATGACTACCATTCAATATGGATAGGGGTACCCATTTTTACAAGTTGGAGAAACTCATCCATATCTTGATTGGTTAACGCGATACAGCCATCCGTCCAATCAAAGCTTTGAATAAAGCTCGGCGAACGACGCTCGCCGTTTTTGATGCCATGGATTTTGATGTTCCCTCCAGGGTCTACATCATTTTGCTCCGCCCATTGCATATCCGAAGGTTGCGGGTAGTTTATGTGTACTGAACGATAAAAGTCTGACTCTTCCATCACATAATCGAGCTGGTATTCCCCTTCCGGCGTTCGGTTGTCCCCTTCAAAGCGTTTATGCCCTTTCGGTTGTTTGCCTAGCGCAATACGAAACTCCTGAATCACCTCTTCACCTTTTAGCAGATACATCCTACGTTTCGATTTATCGACTTTAACTAACGTAACCACTTGCGACAGCGAATCTATCTCAGATGCGCTATCCGGTACGTTGTAAAACTGTCGAGAGGAACTTTGAGGTGGACGTTTCGATGACCCTTGAGAAAACTGAGCTACCTTTTCATCAGGGCTACTGTTAAGAACATCATCCACAATAATCACATGCTCGGAGTTTGAGCTCGTGGAAGAGGTTGAGTTAGATGAAGACGTTGAGACACGTTGAGAATGAGCCGGTGCAGACTCGAATACGATGGTTTCGATAGCGGTCGCGTCAGAGACTATTTTCTCGACCACGACTTGCTCAGCATTCGCGTTCGAAGCCACAAACAGTAAACACAGTGATAAAGGCAGAAACAGACGCACCTTTAGATCTCCTCAAAACGCATGGACATGGTTCGTGACTGAGTTTCCATTCCTAACGACTCATAGAAACCCTGAGCTTGTTGGTTAAACTCCATTACCTCCAACCTAAGTTCTATCGCTCCTCTCGCCTGCGCCCATTGATTAAAAGACTTCATTAACGCTCGACCAGCACCTTTGCTCTGAACCTGATCGTTCACCACAATCGTATTGACCCTTGCCACCTTGTGCGGCTGAATAAAACTGACGCCTTTGTTCTGCGTTACCTTACCCGCTAAAAAGCCAACGACTTGCTTGTCGTCTACTGCAACCAAGAAAGCGCCAAGTGGGTCAAGCATCAAACCTAACCAATACTCTTCACTGTCGGCCAAGCCTTGTGACGCTGGTGCAAATACCATAGGCGCACCAAGATGATGTTGACGGTTTATCTGCTCAGAGAGCGCTAAGATCGCGTTAATATCAGTTACCTTGGCCGTCCGGATTTGCATATCATCACCTTGTTTGAATTCAATAACACCTTAGCAAAAATGGCTTAGTTGTGCACCGTTACACTGGTCAACTCAGACGCTCTGTGAAGGCTGAACATTAATATTAGGCACTATGTTTAGGGAAATTGTTCCGTAAATCTCAGGCACATTGCTAGCCGTTGAGTGCTACTATCTCTGCAGAATCAATATACTAACGACGACTAACGACTGGATACCTATATGATTAAGTTTGCTGTAATTGGAACCAATTGGATTACACAAAAGTTTGTTCAAGCTGCGCACGAATCTCAATCGATGCAACTTGCTGCGGTTTACTCTCGAAATCTAGACAGCGCGGCACAGTTCGCCCAAGAATTTGACGTTGAAACCACGTATGACTCACTCGACGCATTGGCCAATGACAACACTGTAGAAGCCGTGTACATCGCTTCCCCTAACTCACTGCATTGCGAGCAATCTATCTTCATGATGGAACACGACAAGCATGTTATCTGTGAAAAGCCGGTTGCATCAAATATTGATGAAGCAACACGCATGTTCGAAGTCGCTGAGAAAAACGGTGTGGTGCTGTTTGAGGCGTATAAATCTCAATTCCTACCGAACTTTAAGCAAGTTCAACTTGGGTTAGAAAAGATTGGCAAGGTACATAAAGCACACATCAACTACTGCCAGTATTCATCGCGCTACCAAAAATACCTAAACGGCGAGAACCCAAATACCTTCAACCCAGCTTTTTCTAACGGCTCATTGGTCGATATTGGCTTTTACTGTGTTGCCGCGACAGTCGCGCTATTTGGCAAACCTGAAAACGCACAGGCTTCTGCAAAGCTACTTGATTCAGGTGTCGATGCTCATGGCTGTGCGATCTTCCAATACCCTGAGTTTGATGTGACCCTTGCGCACTCCAAAGTCAGCGACTCTTATGCGCCAAGCGAGATCCAAGGTGAATTAGGGGCGATCATCATCGATCACATCGCTGAATGTACTGACGTTAAGATCCGCTACCGCGATGGCACGGTAGAAAACCTTACTCAAGCACAAAGCGAAAACTCCATGAGTTACGAAGCGCAGGCCTTTGCTAGCTGCATTGCTGGCGACAACGCAACACAAGCGCAGGCCCAACTGCGCGCTTTAACGGTTACGAAGTTAATTACAGAGATGCGCCAACAAGTTGGTGTAGTGTATCCAGCGGATAAATAACGTCACAGCGTAAGTTAACAAACTGATTTTTAATACATAATTATTTATACATAACTGAATTTAATCTTTACGACAAATAACCGGATTAGTTGATTGAGGTCCCATCTGTTTAAATCCGCGTTCGATATCTATCGTATTTATTTAATTTATTGAAGGTGTGTAAAGTGTTTTCAGTTGATGATCGCGTTGTAGCAACAAAAGGTGTTGAACTAGGTGAAATGGTAGTAACTGGCCTAAGTGCTGGTGGCGGCTACGTTCACGTTACAACGGTAGAAGGCGCAATGACGCTTACTTACCCAGCGCAAGATCTTAAAAAAGCATAGTTTAACCACTCTGCCCTTTTAGTAGTCACTCTACTAAAGGTAACAAAATTGAGGCTTTGGCTGACTTCACTCTTCTGCATTAGAGTAAGCAGCCAGAGCCTTTTTTATGCCTGTAATTTACCCACTAGCTTTCTCATTCGCTTACTCGTTACAATAAAACCGCACTCAACTGACAATAGAATTAGGCAACGAGTTTCTACACTAAGTGCTTATTCCCATCGTTCTCTTGATATCCCCGAGCACTTAATCGCAGTGAATAGTTCTTGTTAACAAAGGCTTATTGTCTGCGAAAGTTTCTGGTACATTAGCATCATCTTATACTAAGAAAGACCCGAATGAGGGAAGCTATGAAGCTTTACATTTACGGCCACTGCCCTTTCTGTGCAAGAGTCTCCTACATTGCTCAATCGCTAGGCTTGAACATTGAGCTTGTTTCTGTCGATTATGATGATGCCCAAACCCTTATCGATCTGAACGGTAAAAAGATGGTGCCCGTCTTACAAAAAGACGATGGCTCTATCATGGCAGAGAGCCTAGATATCATCGCGTACTTCATGGACTTGAAATCAAGCGATGAGCAGCGTGTGCCATCTGAGCAAGTGACTGTGTTCCAAACTCGCGCATTCCCTCTTACTCAACAGATTGGACGCCCACGTTGGTGGAACCTCGACTTGGCTGAATATCGCTCTTCTGGAGCCAAAGAAGCTTGGCGTGCCAGTAAAGAGACCGAAGGTTTTAACTTTGAAGAACTGTTAGAAAAGACGCCTCAGTTCGTTCAACTGATTAACCCATTACTGAAAGATGCCGAACTCTTACTGGATCTAGAGAATGGTGAGTCATCACTGCCTCTAATCGATCAAGCGGTGTATTTCTCGATGCTTCGTGGCTTTTGCGTAGAACCAAGCATCAGTTGGCCACCAGCACTTGAACGCTGGTTAGAAAAGAAAAGCGAAACGCTAAAGCTGTCTTTACTTCGCTAGAAAGCTATCTCGATTAAGAAAGCAAGCTCTGATTAAGAAAACAAGCTCTGACTCGCAAGCGACTACAACGAGCACAAACAAAAAATCGAAGCTCTCAGGTGTAAACTGCGAGCTTCGATTTTCTTTTATCTGGCCATTCTATTTCTCTAAGGCTTTGTCTTACAGCAGACGCCTTCTCAAACCTGTTCGCTCCAAGATTCGTGTCGAAATTTCTTCAACCGATAGTGAAGAGGTGTTGATGTAAGGTATCGCTTCTCGACGGAACATCGCCTCTACCGTTTGCAATTCATACAAACATTGTGAGTCACTGGCGTATTCGCTGCCTGCTAAGCGGTTCTCACGAATTTCAGTGAGCCTTTCTGCATCAATGGTCAAACCAAACAGCTTATGTCGGTAAATCTCAAACTCTGGCAACAGCTTTAAGCGTGCCAAGTCATCGTGGATAAATGGGTAGTTTGCTACGCGTAAGCCAAACTGCATCGCCATATACAAACTTGTTGGTGTTTTGCCACTTCGAGAAACACCCAACAAGATGATGTCGGCTTCTTCCAGCCCTTTTAGCGTGATGCCATCATCATGCGCGAGCGTGTACTCAATCGCAGCAATACGGTCGAAATACTTCACCGAGTCCTTGTTTACACTGCGTGAGCGCTGCAACTTAGGAACAGGCGCCATTTGAATGTCATCCTGTACTTTCTGCACGATGCTCTCTAACACGTCATAACAGTGCGCGGGCGCTTCTAGCAATTTGGTTTTGATATCAGGTATCACAATCGAAAAGAACACTAGCGGTTCTAATCCGGTATCACGATACGAAATTTCAATCTCTTTTAATAAATCAGAAAGTTTGTCCTCACTTTCCACAAACGGAAAGGTTTTTTCATTGGCTTTAAAAGGGAATTGACCTAGAACAACATGCCCTAAAGTCTCACATGTTATGGCCGTTCCATCAGAAACATAGAATACATCACGACTTTGAATATCAATTTGCATTTTTTATTTAATGTTTAAAATTATTTTGAGTAGGATGGTAACCATAATATAGATAATAAAACCCTGCTGACTATTACGTCCCCCACAGCTTTAGAAAATAATTTACATTTTTTTAAACTGATACGTAATCGTTTGCCTTTAAATCCCTACAATGCTTGCTATGTTTCTGGAGAAATAAATGCAAAATAATACCCTATGGTTCAATGGCCTATCCATGGAAGATGTCGACAAAGTCGGCGGTAAGAACGCCTCACTGGGCGAGATGGTTTCTAACCTGTCCAATGCTGGTGTTTCTGTACCTAATGGTTTTGCTACCACCTCTTATGCGTTTAACGACTTTCTTGATTACAAAGGTCTTGATGAGCGCATTCACCAACTACTTGATGAACTTGATGTTGAAGACGTTGACGCCCTGCGTAAGACAGGTGCAACGATTCGACAATGGGTTCTAGATGCACCCTTCCCAGAATCACTAGAGCAAGACATCCGTGATAACTACCGCGAGCTAATCGAAGACAACGAAGAATTGTCTGTAGCTGTGCGTTCATCTGCAACCGCAGAAGACCTTCCAGATGCTTCATTCGCAGGCCAGCAAGAAACCTTCCTTAACGTGAAAGGCATCGACGCGGTACTCGAAGCAACCAAGCACGTTTACGCGTCACTGTTTAACGACCGCGCTATCTCTTACCGTGTACACCAAGGCTTTGACCACCGTGGCATTTCATTGTCTGCGGGTATCCAGCGCATGGTTCGCTCAGACAAAGCCTCTTCAGGTGTGATGTTCACGCTTGATACTGAGTCTGGCTTCGACCAAGTGGTATTCATCACCTCTTCTTGGGGCTTGGGTGAAATGGTTGTACAGGGCGCAGTGAACCCAGACGAGTTCTACGTTCACAAGCCAATGTTAGAAGCGGGTCACTACCCAATCGTTAAAAAGACGTTTGGTTCTAAGTTGATCAAGATGATCTACTCGACCAATCAAGAAATCGGCAAGCAAGTCGATATCATCGACACCGACACTCAAGAGCGTAACGAGTTCTCACTCAACGATGAAGAGATCAAAGAGCTAGCAAAACAAGCGATGATCATCGAGAAGCACTACCAACGTCCAATGGACATTGAGTGGGCGAAAGATGGCATCGACGGCAAGCTTTACATCGTTCAGGCTCGCCCAGAAACCGTATGTTCTCAAAGCGATCAAAACGTTATCGAGCGTTACGAGCTAAACAATAAGGCGGATGTCTTGGTTGAAGGCCGCGCTATCGGTCAGCGTATCGGCTCTGGCCCTGTTCGCTTGGTTGATTCTCTAGACCAAATGTCACTGGTTCAAGAAGGCGACGTGCTGGTAACTGACATGACAGACCCAGACTGGGAACCTGTGATGAAGAAAGCGTCTGCGATTGTGACTAACCGTGGTGGCCGTACTTGTCACGCTGCGATCATTGCTCGCGAGCTTGGTATCCCAGCGATTGTTGGTTGTGGTACAGCAACAAGCAGCCTAAACGATGGCGATACCGTGACAGTGTCATGTTCAGAAGGCGAAACAGGCTACGTTTACAACGGCGAACTCGATTTTGAAATCAAACGTTCTGAGGTTGATGAGCTACCAATGCTACCAACCAAAGTAATGATGAACGTGGGTAACCCAGATCGTGCCTTCGACTTTGCACAAATCCCGAACGAAGGTGTTGGCCTTGCTCGTCTAGAATTCATCATCAACAAGATGATCGGTATTCACCCTAAAGCGCTGCTTAACTTCGATGCACAAACGGATGAGCTAAAAGCGGAAATCAACGAACGTATTCGTGGCTACAAAGATCCTATCGATTTCTACGTAAGCAAATTAACAGAAGGCATCGCGACTATCGCTTCTGCATTCTGGCCTAAGCGTGTGATCGTACGTATGTCTGACTTTAAGTCGAACGAGTACAGCAACCTAGTCGGCGGTAAAACGTTTGAACCGCATGAAGAGAACCCAATGCTGGGCTTCCGTGGTGCATCTCGTTACATCTCACCAGTATTCGAAGACTGTTTCGAGCTAGAAACTCAAGCGATCAAACGCGTTCGCAACGAAATGGGCCTTAAGAACGTTGAAATCATGATCCCATTCGTTCGTACTCCAAGCGAAGCGGCATCGGTTATCGACATTCTGGCTAAATTCGACCTTCGCCGTGGCGACCAAGGTCTGAAAGTGATCATGATGTGTGAGCTACCATCGAACGCAATCTTGGCTGATGAGTTCTTGAAGTACTTCGATGGCTTCTCTATCGGCTCAAACGACATGACGCAACTGACACTTGGCCTCGACCGAGATTCAGGCGATGTGGCACACCTCTTCGATGAGCGTAACCCAGCCGTGAAAGCAATGCTGAAAATGGCGATCGATGCGGCAACCAAAGCGGGTAAATACGTGGGTATTTGTGGCCAAGGCCCATCTGACCATGACGACCTAGCAGAGTGGTTAATGGAGCAAGGCATCAGCTCTGTTTCACTAAACCCGGATACGGTTATCGATACGTGGTTGAAGCTAGGTAACGTTGCTAATAAATAAGTAAATAAGTAAATAAGTAACGCTTCACGCGGTACCTTAACGACAAAAGCCAGTCATGTTGACTGGCTTTTTTAGGTTCTTTCCAAATTAGCTGGCTAGAGCGCTAGAAGTAGTATCTCACACCAACCCAAGCTTCGGTTTGCCAACCATTCGGCATTGGCACACCTTTCACATCAACATCCGCTTTGGTAATGTCATAGCGCGTATTCAACCACCAAGTTCTTGCAGTGTTCATCGGCACATTTAACGATGTTTTAAATGAGAAGTTTTGCATGTCGATATCATCACCAGAAAGATCTTGCCACTCAGGAACCAAAGACACATAAGCGCCAGAGTCACCGAGATGCTTCGCGGTAATCAAACCAAGCGAGTATCCCGTTAAATCATCTTTAGATGAAGTGACGCCAGGGATCTCCATACTACCAGTCATCAGTCCTGCTCTTGGAAATACCAGGAATCCACCGGTATAAGCTGGATTAATCGCAACAACACCGCCAACCGACAATAAGTCATTTTTAATACTGTTGCGCGTATTAATATAATCTAATGAAAGGCCCACTTTAGGCGTAGCTTTCGTCCCTGTTTCAAAGACGTGGAAGTACTGAATTCTAGAGTTGCTGTACTCTGTACCGAATTTGTCTGGATCGCGAAGCGCTGTGTTGCTTTCATCGACAAACGTCCCTTCGGCCAGTAGGGCAAACTGCTGACCGTTTTCTAAACCGCCAGAAACTTGCCCTTGAAATTGGATATCTGAACTACCATTCAGCATCAATGCAGCTTGAGTATAAACTTTAGTGACATCAGCAGGATCGATAACACGTTCGGAATCTGAATCGGCATGTGCAGGAAGGGCTAGACCTAAACTCAACGGGATTAATAGAGCAAACTTTTTCATTATATCTCTCGAAAGTCGTTTGCTTCCTCCTTGAAGCCTGGAACATCCTGTTAGGTAATAAATAGATTACTTGTCAGCAAGTAGTTTTGCTGCCGAACGCATTAGTGCAGGGCCTTTATTCTCACCAAAACCTGAGTGGTATGGGTTGGTTGAGAACATCACACCCACAAAGTCACGCGCCGGATCGATGTAAATAAATTGGCCTAGGTTGCCGCTTTTCGACATCGCACCATCGTTGAAAATGAAATCAAACTGGTATGCGTTGTAGTCTGCTTTTTCGTTGTATGCGTGCAGTGAACTGCTCTCTTTGCTAGTACCTACGAATGCTTTTGGATCACCGCCGTTGCGGATACGATCAATCACAGCTTGTGACACCACTGGCTCATCAGCCACCGCTTTCCAGCTAGGTGTAAATAGTGTTCCCCAGCGAGCCATGTCTTCTACCGTTGATGAAACCAAGCCAACCGCGATCGCCATGCCATCTGGCGTCAAGTTGAATTGCATTGGTTGACGTGCGTGCACTTTTGACCAAACACGATCTTCGAATACTTGAGTCCAAGTTTTGTTCTCAACGTTTTCAACTAACTTAGTCAGCACCATGGTGTTGATAGATGCGTAACGGAAATGGTCACCGGCTTTTTCACCTTCCAGTTTCTGTGCACCTTGAGCCACTTCCATCCAAGTTTCCATTTCACCCGTTTTTGCACGAGGTGAGTTAAACGATGCCGCAAAGAAACGCACCACATCAGAGTCTGGGTTCAAGATAGACTCTAATGTCTCTTCATTGTCTAGCGCGGTCGACATGTTCAGAACTTGGTGTACTGTGATGCCATCCCAGTTCGTTCCTTTCAATTCAGAAACATACTCAGCGATCTCTTTTTCAGGGTCGACTTTGCCCTCTTCCACTAACATTGCGATCACTGTGCCAACCGTCGTTTTTGCTGTAGATGCCCAAACGTGCGTATCTGTCGGCTTCATACCTGGGTAAGCTTCGTAAACGATCTCCCCTTTGTGAATCAACATAAAGCCTTGGGTACGGAACTGTTCATCCGCCAAGTACTCATCCATTGTCAACTGACCTTTGCTTTCAGTATCAACTTTCAGTGCAGCGAGTCGTGGGTCGATATTTTTGACTAAAGGCTTGTACTCTTCGTTTGGAGCCGCCAGTGCCGTTGGTAGAAACTCACTCATGTGCATGTTGTAGTAAACGCTGTGGTCGCCGCCCATCTGCCAATGAAAGTTATTGAATAACTCACGAGCTGAGTCAGTAAAACTTGGGGTAAATGCTGTGCTCGCCTCTTTCACGGTCAAGGTAACTTGAGCACCTTCAACTTTCAGAGCTTCTTCAACTGGGTTTGCTGCAAGAGCAAATGATGATGGGGTCGCTAACGATACTAGAACGGCAATGTGTTTAAGTTTCATAATTGTTCTCCTGTTTGGGTTAGGAAAAGTATAGGGAGATGCGCTACACTTAATTAGGTCACTTGATGACATTTAATGGTAGGCACAAAACAATGAAAGCATCATCGAACACCACCAGCATACTGCTCACTTCGACCAGTAACATTGCTCCATATATTCAGTATTGTGACAAACATAGACTGGATTGGCGCACCGTCGCCGTTGCGTGCGGTCTACCCATTGAACTGACACAATCCAATCAATGGCTTCCTACACAAGACGTGATTCGCTTCATTCATGGCCTTGAGCGTAAGTTTGGCTATTCGATAGGGATTGAGGTTGGACGTAAGGCCTCTCTAGAGCAATTGTCACCTGAGCTAGACCGAAAAATTGAACAATGCACTTCTCTCGAGCAAGCGGTACGCTGCTTGATTACTGAAATATCGACCTTAAGTAATCACGTCACCATATGGACGGAAAAAAGCGATGGATTGTGGTGGCTGTGTCATCGAAGTTGCTATCACCCATCGACCTCAGGTTTTGAACAAGCAGAATGGTTTCGCGCCCTGACCGTGATTAGCCTATGCCGTAAGTTCATTGACAGTCGCTGGCAACCATCACACGCCAAGTTGGTCTCTAAGAACAACAGCGCACGTAAATTACCTAAGCATTTCTTTGATTCTGATATTCAGTTTGAAGAGCAATACGGTGCGTTCTCGATTCCGCTGCCCGATGATTATCGTGCCATTTCAGAACGAAATAGTACCCAAGATTGGCATCACGCTGTCGAGATATTAATAGACACCTATGCGACTCTACCTTGGTTCAATATTGAGTGGTTTGCGACCATGCTCGGCATGACAAAACGAACGCTGCAGAGAAACCTGAAGAGCAAAAACATTCTCTTTAAACAAGCCAAAGAACAAGTTCGGGAAGCTAAAGCAAAACAGCTACTTGAAGAGACCAACCTTTCTGTTCAAGACATCAGTTGGCAAGTGGGTTACAGCGACTTGAGTAATTTCAATCGTGCATTCAAAGGTTGGGTTGGAGTCACGCCACCAAGTTATCGGGATAAAGCGAAACATTAGAAATAGTCGAATGGAAAACCTTTAGACCCAATCCGCTAATATAAAACTCAGAAACAAGATACGACACCTTAAATTTCAATAAGCGAACGCATAAAGTTGCATTGCACAATGCTCACATACCGATGAAACTGTGCAAAGGTAATATCGATAGATTTAATGACATTTATTGGTATCGAGCTAACGTTACGTTATCCTTTACGCAATTCTTCATTGAGTGGATTGTCACTACGACAAACCTACCTTCAAGACTGATAAGAGTGTTATGAATTCTACGACCGCAACTCCCTCGCCTTCTCTTGGCCGACAACTCTATACAATGACATGGCCAATGCTGTTTGGGGTGCTCTCCCTGATGAGCTTCCAACTTGTAGACAGTGCTTTTATTGGCCAGTTAGGCGTACTGCCGCTCGCGGTTCAAGGCTTCACGCTACCAATTCAGATGATCATTATCGGGATTCAAGTCGGACTAGGCATCGCGACAACGGCTGTGATCGCGAGAGCTATTGGGGCTAACGAGATACGCTATGCCAAACAGCTCGGCGGATTAGTCGTTGCGATGGGCAGTGTGAGTGTCGCGCTGTTCTCGGTCATCATCTATCTGTTGTGTGGTCCTATTTTACAACTCCTCGATGCACCACCGACGGTACTGCCGATCATTGATTATTACTGGATCTATTGGCTGGTAAGCTCTTGGACAGGCGCACTGCTCTACTTTTTCTACAGTGTGTGTCGTGCCAATGGTAATACCATGCTGCCCGGTTCGATGATGATCGCGACCAGCATCATCAACTTGATATTGGACCCGATTTTCATATTCACGCTCGACATGGGCATCAACGGAGCCGCGATTGCGACCATCTTGGCGTTCGGTGCGGGTATCTTTATCGTTGCTCCTAAGGTAACTAAGAAGCATTGGATGACATTCGACTGGCACGATCTTGATATCGGCAAGAGTATTCGTTCTATAGGAAACATCATGGGGCCTGCGATGATCAGTCAGCTACTGCCACCAGTCTCTTCGATGCTCGCCACCAAACTGCTTGCAGGCTACGGCACAGCAGCCGTTGCAGCTTGGGCGCTAGGTTCACGTTTTGAGTTCTTTTCGATTGTTGCAGTGCTTGCTCTGACTATGTCGATGCCACCTATGATTGGCCGAATGTTGGGAGAAAAGAACCTAGGGAACATACGTAGTCTTGTGAAGATTGCCGTGATGTTTGTATTAGGATTCCAATTGGTGATCGCACTGGTAACTTGGGTGTTCTCTGGCGGGTTGGCAAATCTCATGACCAGCGAAGACGAAGTCTCGACCATTTTGAACTACCACTTACTTATCGTTCCTATCAGTTTAGGGCCGTTGGGTATCTGTATGCTGATGGTTTCTATCTCGAATGCGCTTGGTAAGTCTTATACTGCCTTAACGATATCAGCACTGCGCCTGTTCGCTTTCTTCTTACCTTGCCTATGGGTTGGCTCGCAGTTTGCTGGCATTGAAGGTCTATTCTGGGGAGCCATGGTAGGTAATGTACTTGCCGGCACTTGCGCATGGTTTATGTACCAGCGAGCGCTTGGGCAAGTCGAGGCTAAGCTTTCTAATTAATCAGTTAGCGAACTAAACGGCTTGCCAGCTAAACCGCTATAAAGTTATTAAACGAAAAAGCAGCCACTTAGGCTGCTTTTTCGTTTTAAGATTTAAAGGATATGGAGTTTAAACTTGCTCAAAATGACTCAAAAACTCACCGCAGTCTTTTTGGAACAGTGGCAAAGCCTCCGCGAGTTTTTCATCATCCCAATGCCACCATTCAAGGCTTTCTAGCCGCTCGGCATAGCTAGGGTCGTCAAACCGAGGGCGCAGCACCTTGGCAGGGTTACCAACCACAATCGAGTATGGCGGTACGTCCTTGGTCACCACGCTACCCGCGCCAACGATAGAGCCATTGCCAATCGTAATACCCGGAAGAACAATCACGCCGTGACCAATCCACACATCGTGTCCAACCTGTACTTTGTCTTCCTCACGCCACGAGAACACCTCATCGTCCAATGAAGTAGGATCTTCACCTAGTTGATACTTGCCCGGGCGATAAGTGAAATGATGCAACGTTGGACGCCACCACGGATGGTTGCTCGGATTCAGACGAACCGATGCGGCGATTGATGTGAATTTACCTATTTCGGTAAACATCAGGTTACAGTCATTTTGTATGTAGCTGTAGTCTCCGACTTTCACGTTATTTAGCACGCAACGGTCAGCGATTTCAGTCCAACGCCCTAGTTCAACGTTGTGTAGTTTACTGCTATCCGAAATGCTAGGTTCGCTGTTTAAGGTAGGGGAAAGAGGTTGGCTCATAGGGTTATCTCCTCGCCATCGCTGAGAATGCGTAGTCGCTCTGAAAAGGCTTGTGGATGTTGCTCAGCCCAGCCAAGCATGTGGTGGCTGACGTGAATCAGGCCAAGATTTGTGGGGCGACAAGTTTCATCGATGTCTAAAATATGGTGGAAGTCGTTGTGGTTTAGGCTGGTTCGAGCTTGAGGGTCTTCAATTGGCGGGTAATTACAATCAGTAATTAGCCAATCAACGGGAAACTCTTTCAGCCAACGCTCAGTTTGTTTTGGCAGCCCTACCGTGTCGGTTAAATAAGCCAAGCGCTTGCCATCAAACTCCAAGCAATAACCAAGACAAAGTTTAGAGTGATTGAGTGGCAGAGGCGTGATGGTGATTCCCTGCCAATCAAACGATTTAAATGCTTGTGCTCGCTGGGAGAAGTCCAAGATACCTGGGTGTTTATAAAGATCGTCGCAGCCAAGCGGGTCATCCGGTGACATCACCGAGATCTTATCGCCAGCGCCCCAGCGAAGATCAAACAAACTATGGACATGATCCATGTGGTAATGAGTCAATAAGATCTTGTCTATCGAGCCCGCAGGAAAACGGCACATAAGATCAGGAGCATTGGCATCCAGTAGTAAAAACTTGCCATTATGTTCAAGGTAAGCCGATGACTTTTCACGCCTCAAGTTTGGGTCTTCGAGAGCAGCACCACACACCGAACAATCACACCCATAAACCGGTACCATCGCACTATTGGCTGTGCCTAACATGGTTAGCTTCATGCGACACCACCTATGGGCTCTGCGAGCCTTTCAGCTTGTTCTTTTAAACGGGCGAACTGCGCAATGCTTTGTTCAAGCGTGCCACTATTATCAATACACAGCGTATTATTGAGAGCCGATGAGCCTGATGCTGAATCGATACAATAATCTGCCGCACGTTGTAAGCGAAGGGCTATCTGCGCTTCACTCTCTCGTCCGCGAGCTCGCAAGCGTGCTTCTAACACCTCGGGGTTAACGCTCACAACAACGGGGACTAATCGATCGCCAAACAGCTCTCTTGCCGCATCCAAATACGCTCGTGAGCCATTAACCACGACACTCAAACCGGCATCCATCCATTGATACACTTCTTGGCCAATGCCATAACTCATGCCGTGCGCTTGCCAACTCATAGCGAACATATTGCGTGAATAGCGAATGAAGAATTCATCATCACTGAGCTCTACGTGATTTTCGCCACCAGCATCGGCCGCACGTGTGATGTAGCGATGAGCGACCACCAAGTCTTCAACAAACTGCTCTCGTAGCGCTGAGATAATTGAATCTTTCCCTGCTCCAGAAGGACCAATTACGTAATAAAGCTGACCCGGTTTGTCAGCTTTAGGAGCAGCGTTCACCACCCCATTCACATCAAATGAGTAACCTTTAGACATGGATTAGAATACCTTCTTGCCTTCACGCCACACACGAGATACCAGTTGGTGATCATCCAAACGATGCGCTAGCACCAAGTCAGCACGCTTACCTTCCGCGATGACACCACGGTCAGTTAAGCCAAGAGCTTGTGCAGGATTCAATGTCGCCAATTGCACCGCTTGTGCTACACCGAGGTTGTTGCGCTCATCATTCACTAGCGTAAATACCGCGTCTAACAAGCTCACTGGGTAATAATCGGAAGACAAAATATCCAACACGCCCAAAGATGCCAGTTCATGCGCTGCGACGTTGCCCGAGTGCGAACCGCCACGAATCACGTTTGGCGCACCCATCATTACCTTCAATCCTAATTCATGAGAACGTTTCGCCGCTTCAACTGTGGTTGGGAACTCTGCGATGACCATGCCCAACTCTTTAGATTCCGTGACATGCGCGCTGGTTGCATCGTCATGGCTTGCGGTTGGAATATTCAAATCACGGCACTGACGGGTGATCTCGTCACGGTTCTGTTTCGACCAGCGCTGTGACTGAGCAACCTGGTCTTTTTCGTAGAGCGCCATTTCAGCATCCGTCATGTTGTACTTGCCCTGATAGTAAGTACGGTACTTATCAATGTTCACAAATTGACGCTGACCCGGCGCGTGATCCATCAAAGAAACCAACTGGACTTCTGGCATATTTACGTAACGCTCAAACAAGCCAACGGTGGTCGAGTGCGGCACTTCACAACGCAAGTGAATACGGTGCTCGGCACGGGTTAAACCACGCTTCTGGCTTTCTGCCACGGTATTAATAAACTGGTCGAGATTCTCTTGGCGATTGCCATCTCGATAGTCACCTAAAGCAACCGCATCAAGCACCGTGGTGATACCCGATCCAATCAACTGAGTATCATGAGCGCTCATTGCCGAAAGCGGTGGCCAGTTTACCTTTGGTCTTGGCGTGAAGTACTTCTCTAGATTGTCGGTATGCAGCTCAATTAAACCCGGCATCAAGAAGCCATTCTCACCATCAAAGGCACCCGGAAGTTGGCTTGTCGAGTCCGACATGTTGGCAATCACGCCGTCTCGCAACTCAACCGAGCCACGTACCACTTCATTTTCAAGCACCAGATTTACGTTGGTAATAATCATTTGCGTCAGCTCCCTTTACGCACACGCTGTGGTGAGTTGTTTTGGTGAAATGTCTTTTTGTAGCTTCACGTCATACAGTCGGTCAGCGACCAAATCTCGCGTTGCTTCATCATGGAAGATACCGATGATTGCAGCGCCGCCCGCTTTGGCTTCTTCAATCAAACTCACGACCACCGCACTGTTGGTCGCATCAAGCGAAGCCGTTGGCTCATCAAGCAGTAGGATTGGGTAATCAACAATAAAACCACGTGCGATGTTCACACGCTGCTGTTCACCACCAGAAAAGGTTGCAGGCGCTAAGTGCCACAAATGCTCAGGTACGTTTAAGCGAGTCAGCAGTAACTTAGCTCGCTCTTCGGCCTCTTGCACGCAGCCACCCATTTCCAACATAGGTTGCATGACCACTTCCAGTGCACTGATACGTGGAATCACACGTAAGAACTGGCTAACCCAACCTATGGTGTGCTTGCGCACGTTGATGATTTCTCTTGGGGTTGCCTTCGCAAGATCGAGCGTACTGCCTTGGTGTACAACGTTAATTGAGCCAGAGTCCACTAGGTAGTTGGCATATAGCGCGCGCAACAGCGTTGATTTGCCAGAACCTGAATGACCGTGTAAAACCACACATTCACCACTGTCTACTGAGAAGTTCGCACCAGTGAGAACTGGTAGTTCAACGCCGTTTTGATTGTGCAGCACAAAGGTTTTGCTAACGTTGTTTACAGTTAATTTGGTATTCATGTCATCGTCCTTAATTCTGCAATACAGAAGAAACTAGCAGTTGTGTGTATGGATGTTGAGGATCATCAAGCACTTGATCAGTAAGGCCGCTTTCTACTACTTCACTGCGGCGCATCACCATGAGTCGATGGGCAAGCAAGCGGGCCACAGCAAGATCGTGGGTTACGATCACCACGGCCAATTCAAGCTCTGTCACCAAACGGCGAAGAAGATCGAGCAACTTAGCTTGTACCGATACATCCAAGCCACCTGTCGGCTCATCCATAAAGATCAACTTAGGGTGAGTCACAAGGTTACGAGCGA
Organism: Vibrio sp. 10N.239.311.G01; assembly: GCF_041465805.1. Lineage (NCBI taxonomy): Bacteria > Pseudomonadati > Pseudomonadota > Gammaproteobacteria > Vibrionales > Vibrionaceae > Vibrio > Vibrio sp. 10N.239.311.G01. The sequence goes on along the minus strand of NZ_JBFSRM010000028.1, from coordinate 13,528 downwards.
TCTGTAATCTCTGCTGCATACCGCCAGAGAAAGTCGTCGGCATGTCATCCATTCGATCCGTTGGGATCTCAACATCACCGAGCCATTTCGCGGATTTCTCACGAATTTCGCCATAGTTACGTTCGCCTACGGCCATTAGGCGTTCACCAATGTTACCGCCTGCCGACACTCGGCCGCGTAAGCCATCCATTGGATGTTGGTGCACCACGCCCCACTCTGTACGCAGCAAGTGACGACGCTGGCTTTCCGCCATTTGGTATAAATCTTCCAGTTGTGATATTTGTTTATCCGCGTCACCACGCAAGTAAATCACTTCACCGCTGTCTGGGGTTTGACGGCCAGAAAGCGACTTCAATAAGGTACTTTTACCCGAGCCCGACTCACCCACAATGCCCAACACTTCTCCAGGGAAAAGGTCAAAAGATACGTTCTGAAAGCCCTTACCCGGCGCATAAAGCTTAGTGAGATTAGAGACAGACAACAGAGGCTGCTCTGACTGGTTCCATTCGTGTTTCATGTTCGTCACAGCGTTCATGCGTTGTTCTCCTGTTGTTCGCGACAGTAATCCGTGTCTGAACACACGAACATATGTGAGCCTTGGTCATCCATAACGACTTCATCAAGGAAAGTATCTGTCGAACCACAAATCGCACATGGCTCGTCCCATTGTTGAATCTCAAATGGATGATCTTCAAAATCTAGGCTTTGAACCTTGGTGTAAGGAGGAACGGCGTAAATGCGCTTTTCACGACCGGCGCCAAACAGTTGTAGTGCTGCCATGTTGTCCATTTTTGGATTATCGAATTTAGGAATTGGCGATGGATCCATGATGTAGCGATCGTTTACTCGCACTGGGTAAGCGTAAGCTGTTGAGATGTGTCCAAAACGAGCGATGTCTTCATACAGTTTGACGTGCATGATTCCGTACTCTTGCAGCGCATGCATTTTACGAGTCTCAGTTTCACGTGGCTCAATAAAGCGCAGCGGCTCTGGGATAGGCACCTGATACACCAAGATCTGATCTTCTTGAAGATCAACTTCAGGGATACGGTGACGAGTCTGAATAATGCTCGCTTCCGTCGTTTTTTCAGTCGTATTTGCACTGGCGATGGACTTGAAGAACTCACGAATCGACACGGCGTTTGTTGTGTCATCAGCCCCTTGGTCGATCACTTTTAGCGTGTCAGGTTGGCCGATTATTGCAGCGGTGATCTGCACACCACCCGTTCCCCAACCGTAAGGCATTGGCATTTCGCGACCACCAAATGGCACTTGATAACCCGGAATGGAGACTGCTTTAAGCAAAGCACGACGAATCATTCGCTTGGTTTGCTCATCAAGGTAGCCGTAGTTATAACCCGTCGCACCTACTGAGTTCTGAGATGCTGTTTCTTCAGTATTGAATGGCGCTGAAGCGTTACCTATCGATGCATTAAGCGTTGCTGTGTTCATGACAGACCTCCTTGTACGTCATTACCTTGTTCGTCGTTACCTGGTTGAGCCATCAATTCATCGTGCTCTTTGTGCATTTTTCTCAGCAGTTCCAGTTCTGCTTGGAAATCGACGTAGTGAGGAAGTTTAAGGTGAGAGACAAAGCCTGCGGCTTCTACGTTGTCTGAGTGAGAAAGCACAAACTCTTCATCTTGAGCTGGGCCATCCACGGGTTCATCGTATTCTGCAGCTTGCAAAGAACGATCAACCAACGCCATCGACATTGCTTTACGTTCAGTAGCACCGAACGTTAAACCGTAGCCACGAGTCAGTTTTGCTTTCTGTTGTATGTTACCAACAAAGCCATTGATCATCTGGCACTCTGTCAGTTCAATTTCACCAATATCGATGCTGAAACCTAACTCTTCAGGCTCAATCGATAGCGTTGAAAAGCCCGTACGAATCTCGCCCGCGAAAGGGTGATTACGACCATAGCCACGTTGGGTCGAGTAGCTCAGTGCCAATAAGAAACCTTCATCGCCGCGCACCAAGTTTTGCAGGCGTGCGCTGCGGTTACATGGGTAGTTCACCGGATTCATGGTGATGTCTTCTGGTACTTGTTGGTCATCTTCTTCGGTCAACATCATGTCGAGGTTTTCGAGAATGCCCAGCACCTGAGGGCAAGGTTCAGAGTCAGTCACATCTTGCGTAGGGATCTGCGGTGTTTCCCCTTCGGCAAGTAGGCTGAAATCCAATAAGCGGTGCGTGTAATCGTAGGTTGGACCTAAGATCTGACCGCCCGGTAAATCTTTATAGGTTGCTGAAATACGACGTTCAATTCGCATTGTATTGGTATCAACGGGTTGCGCAGTGATCAGGCGAGGTAACGTGGTGCGATAAGCTCGCAACAGGAAGATAGCTTCAACCAAATCGCCCGCGGCTTGTTTGATGGCTAATGCCGCGAGTTGTTTGTCATAAATTCCGCCTTCCGTCATCACTCGGTCCACCGAACCTGACAGCTGCTCTTGAATCTGTTCAACGCTTAATTCTGGTAATTCAGGATTGCCGCGACGCTTCTTCGCTTGCAGTTGGTGCGCCAAACTAATGGCCTTTTCACCACCTTTTACAGCAACGTACATGTTGTCGCCTCCACTTTAGTTGTACGAGGCAAACACAGCACTTGCTGGTTCGCCACAAAGATAAAGTCGACACCTAATGGGAACTTCACCAATGATTGACGTTCTTTAAGGTGAGCAATAAAGCCCGCCGGCAATCCGCTAAAAAACGCAGCTTGTTCACTTTGAATACCCGGGCCACTCAGAGACAGTTCAGTTCCCGACGTTAAGCTATCAACCTCAATCACAACTGTTGTTGAGGTATCTGGGTACTCTTCGTTACCGAGATTGAATGTCAGTTCTGACCAATCAACATCCTGTAGATCTTGTGCTGAAATCGCAGCAAAGCTCGCTTGTTGAGTCTGCTCTACAATCGGAGCGCCAATGTGAAACTTGATGTTTTCAGTGACCGCGTGATCAGCTTTTAATGTCGAAGATAGCCAGGTTGGCGTTGCATTGTCGGCCATGGAAAGTAGCGTTTGAGCGGCTGCACTCATCATTGAACCAAAGCCTTCGCAACGATTTAGTGTTACGACGGTACCGGGTTCAGACATCGCCTTGAGCAGCAATCGAAAGCACTGCTGACTGTCATGAACTGCATCTTGAAATGCAGGAGAAATCATACTCATTGAATTCGTTCTAACCTGTTTAATTCGTTAATCTTATTCTTGAATGCCATGGAATTCTTAGGCTTGCCCGCGAAGCTTTTCCTTCACTAAATCAGTTCTCACCGTAGACCTAGTCTTCCTCGCGAATCTAATCTTTACTGCGAACCCAATCTTCTCCGCGAACCTAGTCTTCACCACGAACCATAGTAAAAAAGTCCACTTTGCTTGAAGCCACTTCTTGGCGACGTTGACTGTCTCGTTCATGTTTCATCGCAGCCAAAGGCTCTATCAGTTGCGTGTTGATCACTTCGGCTTGCTGTCCGTTTTGCATCAGGGCATCGACGACTGCTGCTAGCTCTGCATGAGGCTTGCTTCGCCCCTGTAGGTAGCTGTAACCAAGCTCTCCACTCGTTAGCTTGATAACGGCACGAGTAATCGTGACATCCCCCATGTTGAACTGACGGCCTGTTGAGCCCATACGTGCACGCACTTGTGCTAAACCAATCTCTGGTTGGCGAACCATTGCGTATTCCGCGTCTAGCCCTAATGCTTCCCAGCGCGTTTTCAATTCTGAGAACTGGCTCTGCGCGAGTACTGACATCCACTTTTGTCGCTCTTTCAAAGCTGTCATTTAGTGCTCCATTACAATTTCGGTTGCGTCGGCACGGGTGTTCGAACTTGAAAATTCCGCTATCACTTGCGTGCCTTTGATTACGTTGGTGGTTTTAATTTTTAGTAGCGGTGTACTGGTGCTGATTTGCAACAAACGACACTCTTCATTGGTTGGGATTTTCGCGCCCACTCGAGTCTCTTTTCGCTCTAAATCAGTATCCAAGCCACGCTGAATAAATTGATGCAAAGAACCGTTGGTGAAGTTCTTAAGAATCGGCCACCACGCCACATTGGGTAGGTAGTGGTCGATAATAGTTCTCGGTGTATCTCCGGTTTTTCGCAGGGTACGGATGTGAATAACCTTGCTCCCCTCTTCAATCTTCAAGTAGCCCGCAATCTTTGGGGGTACATTGATAAGACGAGATTGAAGCACCTCACATCTTGGCATCGCGCCTTGCTCAATCAGGTTCTTGGTGAAATGTGCTCCCGAGTGAAGTCGATATTCACTTGGCTGACGAATCACCATGTTGCCTTTGCCTTGGTGGCGTTGAATCAAGCCCGTTGACACGAGTTCATCGACTGCACGGCGAAGCGTGTGACGGTTTACTGCAAAGCGCTCAGCCAATTTGGATTCAGGTGGTAAATAGTCACCTGGCACAAAGTGATCTTTCACTTCCTTTTCAAGCTCTGAGGCAATATCTAAGTAAACGGGCATAAGGGTTTCCTTTCCTAAAATTCAATCACTTATCTAGACAAGTTTGGTTAAATAGGCATCTTAGATGCCTAGATAAACTTCTTACGGATGATTTGAGAAACGAAGTCGATAATGCTTACCGTCACAATAACAATCGCCATGATTGCGGCGGTTTGTTGCAGCTGGAAACCTGAGATAGATTGCCAAAGCAGCACACCGATACCACCTGCGCCAACCATGCCGACAACCGTTGCCGAGCGAATGTTCGACTCCAAGCGGTACAGTGAGTACGAAATCCAAAGTGGTAACACCTGTGGAATTACGCCGTAAAGAATCACTTCGATAGGATTCGCGCCTGTCGCTTTCACACCTTCCATCGGTCCGGGTTCAATCGCTTCAATCGCTTCAGCAAAGAGCTTGGCAAGCACGCCCGTTGTGTGAATGAACAGCGCCATCACGCCTGCAAATGGCCCTAACCCGACAACCACGACAAACAGCATTGCAAACACCATTTCATTGATAGCGCGTAAACAGTCCATCAATCGACGAATTGGAAATGTCACCCAGCTCGGCATCAGGTTTTCAGCACTCAGAATGCCGAATGGAATCGCTAACAGAATCGATAACACGGTTCCCCAAATACCCACTTGAATCGTCACCAGCATTTCGGTTAAGTACACATTGCTTTCACTAAAGTCAGCAGGGAAAAAGTCTTTACCTAACTGAACCATGTTCTCTGGGTGTTCAAAGAACATCATTGGTGCCATTTCCGCGCCTTGCCACGCCCAGCTAAGGACCCATAGTGCTATCACAGCAATCACGCCGTTTTTAATCGACAGCTTTGATGAAGGCTCGTAACGTTGAGTCATTGCAGTCATTGTTCTCATACTCTTTTATAGCGCCGCCCACAGCGGCGCAGGGGAATTGGATTAACCTTTCAGCGCATCAATTTCTGTTTGCAGCTGGTCGATTTCGGCTTGGTTTTGCGCCATACGATCGGCTCTCACTTTCTCGCTAAGGTTGCTGTTGTTTTCCGCTTCAACCAGCTTCTTAAACGCTTCCATTTGACGAATAGGCAGTAGTTGGTTGTTATCTGTAGCAGCAAAGCCAGACCAAGCCAGTTGATTTAGGTTTTTAAGCTGCTCAGGCTGTTCGCCGTAGCTCACGAAGAAATCACGCGCCTTTTCTTTTAAACCTTCATCTAAATCTTTGCGGTAGGTAATCACATCTGATGGGATGAGCTCTGACTGCCAAACCACCTTCAGCTTGCTAAACAGCTCAGGGTTCTGATCTTCAATACGAATAAGGCTCATGGTGTGATTAGTTGCGACATCGACTTGGTTATTCGCTACGGCCATCACGTTAGCGCCATGGCTTGCGGTCACATTGCGGTGAAAGTCATTCGCGGAGATGCCATTGTTGGCAAATGCTTCGAAGTTCGGAACGAGGAAGCCCGAAGTAGAGTTAGGATCGCCATTACCAAGCTTGAGGGTTTTGTGTTGCTCTAGAACATCTTCAAGTGTGTTGATGTTGTCGTTTTCAGCGTTAACAATCAGTAAGCTGTAATAGCCCTGTAAGCCATCTTCATCGATGTAACGAACGAAGGCTTCAGCGTTTGCACGGTCAACAGCTTCCATTGCCGCCTTGTTTCCGTAGTAAGCAAAATCCACTTTGCCAAAACGTTGTGCCTGAATGATGCCTGCGTAATCGGGTGCGAAATAGGCGTTCACTGGCATGCCTAACGCTTTACCTAGATCATCCAGAAGAGGCTCCCAGCGGCTACGCAAGTTTTGTTGTGCATCGGTAGCGATGATGCCAAAGTTAATCGAATCTTTAGCAAAAGCGTGGCCAGCAGTGAGAGTCGTCATCAACACAGTTGCTAGCGTCACGGCCTTTTTAATCCCTGATTTCATTGAATGAAACATCTTAAATTCCCTGATACTTAAAAAGACGCAGCGAGCACGTCGTTAGGTTGAATATGTGGCGTGTTTGTCGATTTTTTAGAACGATATAGATCTTCAAGCTGAGGCTTAGTCAGTTCCGCACTCTTACCTTCGTAGAACACTTGGCCGTCTTTAAGCGCGATGATGTTTTCGCAATACTTAAGAGCGTGGTCGACTTGGTGGAGTGTTACGATCACAGGAATGCCTTCCTTTTGATTGATGTCCGTAAGTAGCTCCATCACGATGCGTGCTGATTCTGGATCAAGCGAAGCAATTGGCTCATCGGCAAAAATGATTTTGGCTTTCTGCATCAGCGCACGTGCGATTGCGACACGCTGTTGTTGACCACCTGATAGGTTACCAACGCGTTGGCCTGCAAAATCTTCCATGCCAACGCGACGCAGTGCTTCAAGCGCCTCTTGCTGTTGTTCAACCGTAAAAATACCCGTCAGAGTGCGCCACTTAGGTGTTGAGCTCAGTGCGCCAATCAATACATTGGTCATCACAGATAAGCGGTTAACGAGATTGAATTGTTGGAAGATGTAACCCGCTTGCGCACGGATGTCGCGGACATTGCTGTCTGCCTTACCGTTCGCCTGTACCGTTTGGCCAAGCACGTTAATTTGAGAGTCGGTGCTTTTATCTCCGATGATCAGACCGCTTAAGTGACGAAGCAGTGTAGATTTACCTGAACCAGACGGACCAAGTAGCGCCGTCATCTTACGACTGGTAATCGTCAAATTGATGCCATTCAGTGCCTTGTTCGAACCGAATGTTTTGTTGACCTTCTTAACTTCAATGATGTTATTCATCGTCAATGTCCCTGTTTGATTTAAGGCCACTTTGACGTTTGAATATTAAAGTTACGTGTCGGTTTATTTGCAGAAATGAAATATTTCAAAGGGTTAGTCAACTTATCTAGACAAGCTTAACTCGCTGTTTTAAATGCCAAAAAACCAAGGAATTTGCGGGAGAATATCAACTTATATATGGAGGTAATTCACAGTAATTTGACAATAAAAAGCGCAATAAACATCGCAACGGCTTGGTGTTCTCCAAACAACAGATACACAACTCCAATAGCTACTAAATTCACATACAAAAAAGCACCCCATAAAGGAGTGCTCAAAGTGATTCATTTTGAAGCGATAACAATACCGGTTAGTCAAAACCTAAATAGACGGCACTCTATGTTGTCGGAAAAATCTACGTTGTCAGTAACCTTATATTTTCGATAAAGACGGTTGAGAGCGAGCTAAATGTAACCTTGATACGGTGACTATAGAGATAAAGCCAACAACTGCACTACCAAAGATACTCCACAGCACCCATTGATAGCCTCCCATCTGCCAGATAACCGCGCCAAAGTATGGCGACAACGCAAATGCGAGCAAATAAGGCACTGCCATTGCGCCCGCCAAAGAACCAAAGTTAGCCTCGCCCATCACCTCACGAGTCGTTAAAGGCTTCACAATACTCATCACCCCATAAGCTGAGCCTTGTAGGAGCACAAAACCAAACACCAGATACAAAACGTTCTCAGACAGAATCAAACACAAGGTCGCACAACAGATACTCATAAAGCACGCAACGGTGATACGCATGATCGACCAGTGTTTATCAACCAACAACCACATCACACGCCCGGCGACCTGCATTGGACCTATCAAAGAGATCACCAATATTGCTAAGTCATCAGGAACATTACGCTCATCTAATAATGGCAATAGATGGTTTAACACCACACCATGATTAAGCGCGAGCATAGAGAAACCACAAGCAAGCAGCCAAAACATGGGATTCGATAGATATGAAGCAGAACTAAAACGATCGCTTGAACCTTGTGAGACCGTCGGAGGAACTTGTGGCAGAACACCGGCGTTGGAAGGCAAATTAAACCGAGCAAGCGATTTAGTATTGATGAACAGTAACGGAGCGGCGACGAAAAAAACGACTCCGGAAAAAACCTGTAATGTCACCGTTGGGCCGTAATGCTGAGCTAAGTAATGAACCGTTGGAAAGCAAATGGTACTCGCAAAGCCTGCTACTAAGGTGATCATAGTGATCGCACGCTTGGCTTTGGTTTTTAAGCTACGAATCAGAAAGGCGAAGCAAGGTTCATAAAGGCAACCCGCCATTGCGATTCCCATCAATCCCCAGAGCAAGTAAAACCAAGCAAGTTGGTCTACCAAGCTAACCAAAAACAGAAGCAAGCCACCAATGACCGCCGAAACAGTCATCATCAGCGCACCATAACCTTTGTCAATTAAGCGGCCAGCAGGCAAAGCCGCAATGGCAGACACGCCCACCGCCAGCGTCAGCCCTAACATGAATTCAGACCGACTCCAGTCGTGTACTTGCTCCCAATGCAGAAGCATCGCCGGAAAAACGTAATAGAGACAACACCAGAGCAACGTCTGACCGAGGGCTAAACCCCAAACCGCTTTGTTCATAAATCCACACTTCTAGAAAATTCGAATAATTTAAATACAGTTATAGTAAAAGACAGCATCACCTGCTTACCCTATCGCTCAAAAGTGACAATCTAAAGAAAACCAGATGAATAGTTTGCGAAGCATGTTTTCAGCTGAATGTAGAACTTGTCCTAGATCATCAAAACATTCAATAACGCAACCTTTGGTTTTAAATATGTAAACCTTGATGAAGTTTAAGAAATTAAACCTGATTTACCTATTTCGAGTGATCATGTTCAAATTTCGTTCGTGATTTAGCTCTAAAACTTAAGATTTGTTGATGTTTTAGACGCTTACGTTAGGTTTACAGAAGTTTACTGGGCATTGTGGAAATACCACCAAAGGAGTAGATTTCAGTCATTGAGTTCAAAAATGTAAACCGAAATCATGAATGTAAAACAAGTTCGATTCACCGATGAAGACAGAGAATGCTTACGCAATTACTTCCGCTTAGCAGACACAATTGCCGATTTGATTGGTCCCTATTGTGAAGTAGTCATCCATTCATTTGAAAGCTTAGAAAACTCAGTCGTGAAGATCGTCAACGGTCATCATACGGGGCGTGAAATTGGTTCACCGATTACCGATTTAGGTTTACGCATGTGGAGTGCATTCGAGAAGACTGGCGAAGTTTCTCCAAAAAGCTACTTCACCAATGCAGCAGACGGATCCCTACTGAAATCGACTACCTGCGTATTGGCTGGTCCACAACAAAAGCCGATTGGCATGCTGTGTATCAACATGAACTTGTCTTTCCCATTCCCAGAAATCGTCAAAACACTGATGCCGCAGTGCAATGTGCCGCAAGCCATTGTCAGCGAAACATTCAGCAACAATGCAAACGACGTGATTCAACAAGCATTGAGTTCAGCCATTAACGAGGTTGACCAAGACGAGTCGGTTTCTTCCAAAGGTCGCAATAAAGCCATCATTCGTTGTTTATTTGATAACGGAGTATTTGAGCTAAAAGAGACGACTACACAAGTATCAGAGCAGCTTGGGATCAGCCGACAGGCGGTTTACAAGTTTATCCGTGAATTTAAATCAGAATAAAACCAATAATTTAGGAGTTACATCGTGAAACAGATCATTGCCACTGAACAAGCACCTGCAGCTATCGGTCCCTACTCACAAGGTACGTCTTACGGCGACATGGTTTATACATCAGGCCAATTACCTCTCGTTCCAGAAACGATGCAGTTTGTTGAGGGCGGCATCAAAGAGCAGGCTCGTCAGTCTCTTGAAAACTTAAAAGCGGTATTAGAAGCGAGTAATGCGGGACTGGACACAGTGCTTAAGACAACCTGCTTCCTATCTGACATGGAGAACTTCGTTGCCTTTAACGAAGTGTACACAGAGGTGTTTGGTACAGAGAACGCACCTGCTCGCTCTTGTGTTGAAGCAGCACGACTACCAAAAGACGCACTGGTTGAAGTTGAAGCCATCGCATACAAAAAATAACCGATTTAGATATTAATGGGTATCATAGGAGATTCTCATGAGCGTTTCATTTATCGCATTAAGCGTACTGTTCTTTGGGTTCTACGCACTGTTGTCGAACTTCAAAAAGCAAAAGAAAAGTTTTAACTTCCGCGTACTGAGTGCGCTTGCTGCTGGCTTACTGTTCGGTGGCGCAATTCAACTTGTTTTCGGTGTCGGCAACGTTGCGACATCTGGCTTTGCTGAACTGATTTCGGTGTTCGGTAAAGGCTACATCAAACTTCTACAAATGATCGTTATCCCACTGGTATTCGTGGCGATGATCTCTTCGATCATGAACGTTGAAGGCGGCGGCGCGCTATCTCGTATCGCACCAAAAATCATCGGTATTCTACTTTTCACTTGTGCAATCTCAGCAGCCGTTGGTATCGCAAGTATTTACCTATTTGGTATCGATGCGAACGCGCTAGTAAGCACAATCGGCACAAACAGTGCGATTGAAGCTCGCGGTGATTCACTGGTAGCAACACAAGATGCAATGGCGAGCAGTGGTCTGTCTGGTATGGCTCTGTCTATCATTCCAACCAACATCTTTGACATGCTAACGGGTTCTCAACGTACTTCTACTCTATCAACTGTACTGTTCGGTATGTTCCTTGGTTACTGTATCCTTCAAGTGAAAAACCGTAAGCCAGAGAAAGTGCAAAACTTCGTTGATTTCATCAACTCTGCAAAAGAAGTGGTGCTTTCAATGGTGCGTGAAATTCTGAAGCTAACGCCTTACGGTGTATTCGCTCTGATGACTACGTTCATGATGACTAACGACCTGTTCGCACTTGCAGAGATGGGACGCTTCCTTCTAGCAAGCTACGTAGCAATTGGCGTTATGTTCGGCATCCACTTCGTCATGGTGTCCATGTTCGGTCTTTCTCCTGCTAAGTTCATGAAGAAAATCTGGCCAGTATTGGTGTTCGGTTTCGGTTCTCGTTCAAGCATGGCAGCTATCCCGCTGAACGTTGAAACACAAACTCAACGCCTAGGTGTCGACGAAGAAACAGCAAACATGTCAGCAACATTTGGTACCAGTATCGGTCAAAACGGTTGTGCGGGTATTTACCCAGCAATGCTCGCTATCATGGCGGCACAAGTCATGGGTATGCCTGTAGACTTAAGCTTCATCCTACAACTGATCGCTGTTATCGCAATTGCTTCATTCGGTATCGCAGGTGTTGGTGGCGGTGCAACGTTCGCAGCAGTAGCGGTACTGACCATCATGGGTCTAGACATCACAGTAGTCGCGATTCTAGTGTCTATCGAAGCGTTAATTGACATGGCTCGTACAGCGCTGAACATCTCAGGCTCGATGTTGTCAGGCGTTCTTACAGCGAAGAAGAATGGCTCATTGGATACTGAACAATACGACGCTGACGTTACAGCGACAGTATCAAAAGAAGCAGCAGTATAATTCTCAAACTTAATTAAGAGCACTCCACTTGAGTGCTCTTCTGTTTTTCCTGAGTTCAGGTTATTTAGGTAGTAAATATGAAAGTTGTTGTTATAGGCGGTAGCGCCGCGGGGATGAGTTTCGCAGCAAAATACAAACGTAATCAACCATCAGACGAAGTCATCGTTTTAGATAAGCGTAGCTACATCTCTTTCGGAGCCTGTGGCTTACCTTACTTTGCAGGCGGCATGTTTGATGACACAGAACGAATGATCTCTCGTACGCCAGAACAAGCCATCAAATCTGGTTTAGATGTTCGTGTAGAAACAGAAATGGTGTCGTTCGACCACACTGAAAAACAGATTACGGTGCGTCACCAAAACGTAGAGAGCACTATCGATTACGATATGTTAGTGATTGCGACAGGCGCACGCCCAATAGTTCCCTCATTCGGTGAATTCAATCCAGAACACGTTTACACACTAACAAGCATGGAAGATGGCTTAGCAGTCAAAGATGCACTTAAAAATGCTAGTAAACAACGCGTGTGTGTCATTGGCGCAGGCTTTATAGGGCTGGAAGTCTTCGATGCGGCACATGGCTTAGATAAGTACGTGACGATTATCGAGCGTGAACAGCACATAATGAGCCGTCAGTTCAGCCCAGAGATCATTGAAGTAGTTGAAGGTGCAATTCGTGAATCCGGTGCTGACCTTAAAACAGGTTGCAGCGTGTCTGCGATTCGCGATGCCGAGCAAGGTGGTTACATCGTAGAAACCGATAACGGCAATGTAGAAGCTGATGTCGTGATCCTGTCACTCGGTTTCAAACCAAACACTGAAGCATTCGAACTACCAAAAGCCGCAAATGGTGCGTTGTTGGTGAATGAATATGGTGCTACTGAAGACGCTTACATCCATGCAGTAGGTGACTGTGCCGTTGTCCATCATATGGCACTAGGCAAACCCGTTTATGTTCCTCTAGCAACTACAGCCAACAAACAAGCACGCATGATGGCAGACAAGCTAGCAGGAAAAGACACTTACATGTCGGGCTTCTTGGGTTCATCTTGTTTGAAAGTACTCGACTACGAACTGGCGTGTACAGGCATATCTGAACTTCTGGCGAAAGAGCATAGCTTAGATGTGAAAGTATCAACGATTTCAGATAAGAACCAAACGGATTACTACCCAGGCCAAGAAGACATCAAGGTGAAGTTGGTTTATCACCCAGAGACTAAGGTTCTTCTAGGTGGTGAGATCGTAGGTAAGAAAGGAGCGGTTGGCCGTATTAACGCACTAGCGGTAGCTATCACCGCGAAGATGACGACTCAACAACTAGGCTACATGGATTTCTGTTACGCTCCCCCATTTTCACGTACTTGGGATGCGCTGAACGTGGCAGGTAACGTAGCAAAATAACGAGTGTAAGTTCTGAGGAACGTACAGTTAAAACATCAAAGCAGAGCCTGAGCGCTCTGCTTTTTAATACCTAAGCGATACTGAACCTGAAGCAGAGTAAGATAACGACGTATCTAAAGGTATTTGAGCTTTATTTTGCCAAATTCAATGTCTCGTCCTAAAATACATTGACAATATTTCTACTAAGCCAACAGCGTCAGCTGTTGGCTTTTTTCATGCACCTCATTTGGAGTTTTCATTCTGAGACTAAGGTGCGGCCTCATGTTGTTATAGGTACTTATAGACTCTTTTACTAGGGCGTGTTGATCTTTGCTGTACATTTCGTGTTCAACAATACATCGGTAGC
>NZ_JBFSRM010000027.1:0-71595 GCF_041465805.1 Vibrio sp. 10N.239.311.G01 | reverse complement strand
GACAGCTCTGAAGGATCCTTCAACCGATCGCTTTGGCTTTAACTGATCGGCATTAGCCCTAAAAGGTGGCTTTTATTCTGTTATCCCAGCCAAAGCCTGATCTTGTAATTAAATTTCACTTTATTCCGAAGTCTTGGAAAATTTACTTCTCCCGCATTTCGAAAACTAATAATTGCAAACTTAGAATGCTTTATTTGACTAGATACAGCACTTTTCGCTAGATTGTGTACTTAACAAGGAACAATGGATGTAATTTTTTTACGAGGCAGGATGACAATGAACGAGAAATACGCCGCTCTCAAGAGTAACGTAAGCATGCTGGGACGCTTGCTAGGTAACACAATCCAAGATGCACATGGTGACGTTATCTTAGAGAAAGTGGAGACTATCCGTAAACTTTCCAAATCCGCCCGCGCAGGCAACAAAGCTGACCGTGACAGCCTAGTTGAAGAAATCAAAAACCTGCCGAACGAACAACTCACTCCTGTTGCTCGTGCATTTAACCAATTTCTCAACCTCACCAACATGGCAGAGCAGTACCACACCATCTCTCGCCACTGTGAGGAGCATGTTTGTGAACCAGACGTGCTGCAATCTCTATTTTCCAAATTAAACCAGAATGACATCAGCAAGCTAGACGCGGCTCAAGCCGTTCGCGACCTGAACATTGAACTCGTTCTGACTGCACACCCAACAGAAATCACTCGTCGCACCATGATCAACAAGCTAGTTAAGATCAACGAGTGTCTGTCTAAATTAGAATTAAGCGACCTATCACACAAAGAGCGCGTGAAAACCGAACGCCGCCTAGAGCAACTGATCGCTCAAGGTTGGCACTCAGATGTGATTCGTCAACAACGCCCAACGCCACTTGATGAAGCTAAGTGGGGCTTTGCGGTTGTAGAAAACTCTCTATGGGAAGCCGTTCCTGACTTCCTACGTGAAATGGATGGCCGACTAAAAGGTTATCTTGGTGAAGGCCTGCCGATCGATGCACGCCCAGTACACTTCTCATCTTGGATGGGCGGTGACCGCGATGGTAACCCATTCGTAACGCACACCATCACTAAGGAAGTTCTGCGCCTATCTCGTTGGAAAGCTGCCGATCTTTACTTAGGCGACGTAAACGAGCTGATTACCGAACTGTCGATGACTAAGTGTAATGATGCCGTTCGTGAGCTAGCAGGTGATGAACACGAAGCTTACCGTGCAATCCTGAAGAACCTACGCACTCTACTGAACAACACGCTAGAAGTGCTGGATGCAAAATTGCATGACACAGAGGTTCCGAAGAAAGAAACACTACAGAACATCGAGCAACTTTGGACACCGCTTTACGCATGTTACCAATCGCTGCACGAATGTGGCATGGGCGTAATCGCAGACGGTTCTCTGCTTGATACTCTGCGCCGCCTAAAAGCGTTCGGTGTACACCTAGTTCGTCTCGATGTTCGTCAAGAAAGTACTCGTCACTCAGATGTACTGTCTGAACTGACTCGCTACCTAGGCATTGGCGACTACGACCAATGGAACGAGCAAGACAAGATTGCTTTCTTAACCAATGAATTAAGCTCTAAGCGTCCGCTTCTTCCTCGCGATTGGGAGCCATCTGAACAGGTTAAAGAGGTTTTAGACACCTGCAAGGTTATTGCTGCTCAACCTCGTGAAGCCTTCGGTGCTTACGTAATTTCTATGGCTCGTACTGCATCAGATGTACTGGCTGTTCACTTACTACTGCAAGAATGTGGCTGCCCATACCGCATGGACGTATGTCCGCTGTTCGAAACGCTAGACGACTTGAACAACTCAGAAGCAGTAATGAAACAGCTAATGAGCATCGACTTGTACCGTGGCTTTATCCAGAACCACCAAATGGTGATGATCGGATACTCTGACTCAGCGAAAGATGCGGGCGTAATGTCTGCAGGTTGGGCTCAATATGATGCAATGGACAAACTGGTTAAGGTTTGTGATGAAGAAGGCATTGAACTGACTCTATTCCACGGTCGTGGCGGTACGGTTGGTCGTGGTGGTGCTCCGGCGCACGCTGCTCTTCTTTCTCAGCCACCTAAGAGCTTGAAAGGCGGTTTACGTGTAACAGAGCAAGGCGAAATGATCCGCTTTAAACTTGGCTTACCAGACGTTGCTGTAAACAGCTTCAACCTTTACGCAAGCGCGATTCTAGAGGCGAACCTTCTGCCGCCACCTGAGCCAAAACAAGAGTGGCGCGACCTAATGGAAGTGCTATCTCAAGTATCTTGTGAGGCTTACCGCAACGTGGTTCGTGGCGAAGAGAAATTCGTACCTTACTTCCGTCAAGCGACACCTGAACTGGAGCTAGGTAAACTGCCTCTTGGCTCTCGCCCTGCGAAACGTAACCCGAACGGCGGCGTAGAAAGCCTACGTGCGATTCCATGGATCTTCTCTTGGAGCCAAAACCGTTTGGTACTGCCTGCATGGTTAGGCGCTGGTGAAGCGATTCAGTACTCTGTAGATCAAGGCCATCAAGCCCTGCTCGAAGAGATGTGTCGCGAGTGGCCGTTCTTCTCTACCCGTCTCGGTATGTTGGAAATGGTGTACTCGAAGTGCAACATGGAAATCGCTAAGTACTACGACCAACGCCTTGTTGACGAAGAGCTATTACCATTAGGTGAGTTACTGCGTGAACAGCTGCAAAAAGACATCAAAGCCGTGCTAAATGTTGAGAACAACGAGAACCTAATGCAGAGCGACCCTTGGGGACTTGAGTCAATCCGCCTACGTAACATCTACGTTGAGCCACTAAACATGCTTCAAGCTGAACTGCTTTACCGTACTCGTAAGTGTGAAACACCACCAGCAGAGCTTGAAGAAGCGCTAATGGTGACGATTGCAGGCATTGCAGCAGGCATGCGAAACACTGGTTAATTAGTGATTCCTACCATTCAACAGACAAAAGGTCGCCTAGTGCGACCTTTTTATTTCACAAAATAAGCAATAGTGAGTTTTTTGTCAGTTTTTTGGGTTATTTTGTCCATGTATTCTACTTTATGCTTATTATTTAGATATACTACTGCTCCGCTGCGGAAACACTCCAAAAAATAATCTGCAGCATCTTGACCAATAAACTGGTCAACCTAGGTGATAAACGGCTTTGTAAGGTGACATAACCAACCGATGAGTTGGTGCTACTTAGACATAACCAATATAACGTGCCATTAGAAGCACACTTGTTGTTTAAGTATTTGTTTACTGTTTACCATTTGGATTTCAGACATGTCATTACCACACGTAATTCTAACCGTTTTAAGTACACGCGATGCTACTGGTTACGATATCACAAAAGAATTCTCCGCAAGCATTGGTTACTTCTGGAAAGCTAGCCATCAACAAGTTTACCGCGAGCTAAATAAAATGGCTCAGAACGACCAGGTAACTTGCGTGCTTGAGCCTCAAGAAGGCAAACCTGATCGTAAAGTTTACTCTATCACTGATGCTGGCCGTGGCGCGCTAGGTGAATGGTTTGAACAACCAACTGCACACCCAACCGTTCGTGACGAGTTCTCAGCTAAGCTAATGGCTTGTGCTGTACAACCTTCTGACGCTTACCGTGTACAACTTGCTGAGCTAGTAGAAGAGTCTCGCAAACTGGTTTCTCACTACCGTGAAATCGAAGCAGCTTACTACGCAACGCCATCGACACTAGACAAGCAAGCACGCCTTGAGCGTCTAACACTTCGTCGTAACCTACTTATCCGTGAAGCATGGATTGTATGGGCTGAAGAAGTACTGCTTGAACTTGGCGCTCTAGCTTAAGTTAAGCTAGAAAAGCAAAAGGCTTGAACTCTATGAGTCCAAGCCTTTTTTGTATCTATAGGATTTGAAATGTTACTGCCAGAGGCTTTTTACAAGTGCTTAGGCTTTACTTCTTAGACTTTTCTTACAGCGCAGCGACTTGCGGACGAACACCTAGCGTATGGCAAAGTGCATAAGTCATTTCTGCACGGTTTAGCGTGTAGAAGTGGAAATCTTTCACACCTTCACGGCTCAGTGTACGAACCATATCAATTGCTTGGCTAGCACCAACAAGCTGACGAGTCGTTGGATCATCATCCAAACCTTCAAACTGCTTCGCCATCCAGCCCGGTACTTTTACGTTGTTCATCGCAGCAAAGCGAGATGCTTGCTTGAAGTTAGAAACAGGTAAGATGCCCGGTACGATTTCAACATCGATACCTGCCGCCACACCGCGATCACGGAAACGTAAGTAACTTTCTACATCAAAAAAGAATTGCGTGATGGCACGGTTAGCGCCAGCATCCACTTTACGCTTCAGGTTAATAAGGTCTGATTGAGCACTTTTTGCTTCAGGGTGAACCTCAGGGAAAGCTGCAACAGAGATATCAAAGTCGTGGCGAGATTTAAGCAGCTCAACCAAGTCAGATGCATACATATCTGGAGCGCCACCGCCTGCTGGGATATCACCACGCAACGCAACAATGCTCTCAATGCCATTTGCCCAGTAATCATCAGCAATTTGAATCAGCTCTTCACGGCTAGCATCAATACACGTTAAGTGTGGTGCAGCAATTAGGCCTGTTTGGTTCTTAATTTCTTTAATAATTGAGTGGGTACGATCACGCTCACCCGAGTTTGCACCGTAGGTTACTGATACAAATTTTGGTTGGAGTGTTTTAAGACGGTGAACAGAATTCCACAAGGTCTCTTCCATCTTCTCACTGCTTGGTGGAAAAAACTCAAATGACACATTGATGTTGTCAGAAAGCTCAGCGATATTCTGATTTAAAGCGTCGATATGGCCTGCGTGTGTGTATCCCATCTTACTCTCCCTGTGGCAAAAGCAACCACTAAAAACTCAAATCCTTAAACGACGTTTAGACGTCTATATGTCTGTAGAATGTATTGAATACGATTTAATGTCAACAGATCCATTATGAATTTTTCTCAAGTAGATCGTGAGTAAAACTCAAGTCGTTAGATGGGTCGCAAAGCAGAAATAATGTAGAAAAAAGGCTGAAAAACACATCGTGCTTTCAGCCTTATTTATCTTAGTGAATAGTATGCCATTTACGTACTAAAACAATTGATCTGAGTTTCAAACCAACCGATATGAGTATCAGAACAGGCTAGACATTCTGTTTAAATCAGATTGAATTGCACCTGCCGTTACTTCACGACCGGCACCTGGGCCACGAATAACCAATGGATTATCTTTGTACCATTTGCTCTCAATCGCAAAGATGTTGTCGCAAGGCAACAAGTTCGCCAGAGCATGTTCTTTAGACAGTGCTTCAACGCCTACGGTTGCCTTACCGTTCTTCTCCAAACGCGCTACGTAACGCAGAACTTTCTGTTGAGAGTGCGCTTTCTCTAAACGCTCAGCCAGCTCTTCGCTCAGTACAGAAGCTTTGTCGAAGAAGTCATCCACAGATAGATCTTGCAGCTCTGCAGGTACGAGCGATTCCACTTTTACGTTTTCAGGTTCGATATCCAAACCAGATTCACGCGCCAGAATCACCAGCTTACGCATCACGTCTGAGCCATCTAGGTCAGCACGAGGGTCAGGTTCCGTAAGGCCTTGTTGCCATGCTAAGTCAACCAACTCGCTGAACGGCACGGTGCCATCAAACTGTTGGAACAACCAAGACAACGTGCCCGAGAAAATGCCAGACAACGCAATGATGTCATCGCCACTTTCACGTAGGTCACGTACCGTGTGGTTAATCGGCAATCCAGCACCCACTGTCGCGTTGTACAACCAATGACGGCTGATCTTAGCGAAAGCATCTTGTACTTGATGGTAATACTCGCTCGATGCAGAACCTGCCACCTTGTTCGCCGAGATTAGGTGAATACCTTGTTGTGCGATTTGCAGATACTTTGCTGCAAGCACTGGGCTCGCAGTCACATCCAGAACCACTGCTTCGTCATAACCTTGAATAGAGCCCAAACGCTCTAACCAGTCGTTACCATTGTTAGCAATAGCTTCGTCGTCAAAGCGCTTACCTACCGAAGTCGCATCAATACCTTGATCGTCGAACCAATAGGTTTGGCTATCAACCACGGCAACCAATTCAAAGTTCATTCCACGGCGCTTTTCAAGTTCCGCTTTTTGCTCAGCAAACAGGCTTAACCAGCTTGAACCAATATTGCCCTTACCACACAAGGCAATCGCAACACGCTTCTGCGCTTGGAACAGTTGAGAATGAATGCCTTTCACTAGATTTGATGTTTCACTCTTACGAATCACAGCCACCAAGCTTAAGCCTGAGTTCGCTTCTGAGATGAACTCAACCGGCGAGCTCTTAAGCTGCTGGTAGAAACCGTAGCAATGATTAGGGTTCTTAGTCACACCCGCACCCACTGCAGCAATCAGAGAGAAACCTTCTTTTAGCTTAATCTCAGCTTCAATCGCATGGTCTTGGAGATATTCTAATGCACCACCAGCGATCTCTTCTGTGTAGGCAAGACGCAAACAGTGTTGATCCGGTTCAAGCTCATAAGCAAGCGGCTCAAGTTGAGCACGCTTAAGCCCTTCAAGCACTTCACTCTCTAGACGGTCGAAATCATGGCCGTGACCAAAGGTCAGTTGCACGATAAGCACTTCATCCAAAGAGGTAATGATTTTTGCGCCACGACCCGATGCCAGTACACGCTCGATCTGTGTAGAGCCCGCCTCCGGCTGATAGCTGCAACGCAAGCTCAGATCCATCGCACTTTGCGCGACTGGCTGTAGTGTGCGGCTATGAAGCACAGGTGCGGCAAGACGAGCGAGTTCACTTGCTTCATCAAGACGAAGTAGAGGCAGTAAACACGCATCCGACACCAAGCGAGGGTCAGCACTGTATACGCCTGCTACATCACTCCAAATCGTTACGCGATCCACTTCAGCTAAAGCGCCAATCACGGTTGCTGAATAGTCTGAACCATTGCGACCAAGTAATACCGTTTCACCTTCAGTGTTTTGCGCCATAAAGCCGGTAATCACCACACGACAATGGGCATGTTGCGCCAAGGCTTCTTTAATCAGAGGATAAGAACGAGCACGATCCACTTCAGGCTGAGCGCCCACTTCTGCACGTAAGAAAGCACGAGCATCTTGTGCGACAGCTTGTAAATCATGCTGGCACAACAAAGCCGCGAGTATACGTGAAGACCAAACCTCACCGTGTCCAAGCACTTTTGCTTTTTGTGCTTCGCTCAAGGGAGCCGTTAGCTCACCCAAAGCGGTAAATTCTTGTTGAATGGTTGAAGTAAGTTGTGCGGCTGATTCACCCTCAAGCAGTGCTTCAATCAGATCGAGTTGGAACTGACGAAGTGCTTGTAGGCATTCATGGGCAATACGACCATCTTTGTCGAGCGCTTCAACAAATTCAATCAAACGGTTGGTTGTTTTGCCTGCTGCCGATACCACCACCAAATCAGATGCTGATGAGTATTCTCTAAGAATGTTGACCACGCGTTGGTAACATTCAGGATTCGCTAAACTGCTGCCACCAAATTTATGTAGCTGGCGAAAGGTTGCCATTATTAACCCTCCCCTTCAGCGATAAAGCGCTGTGTTCTTTCAAACGCTTGCTTGAGGTCATCGATTAGGTCTTCTGCATCTTCAAGGCCAACAGATAGACGCAGTAGTTGCTGAGAAACACCCGCTTCTGCTAAGGCTTCTTCACCCATCGCGCGGTGAGTCATCGACGCAGGGTGACAAATCAGGCTTTCAACACCGCCCAATGATTCTGCCAAAGAAAACAGCTCTAACTTATCAACAAAGTATTTAAGCGCCTCGAATGAGCCCGCAAACTCAAAACTGAGCATGGAACCAAAGCCCGATTGCTGTTTCTTCGCGATATCATGACCCGGATGTTCAGGAAGGCTTGGGTGGTAAATAGTGCCAACAAGATCTTGTTGCTGCAGAGACGCTAGAATTTCACGTGAGCTTTCTTCGTGAACTCGCATACGCGCACCTAGCGTACGAATACCACGTAAAGTCATGTAGCTATCAAATGGTGTGCCGGTCGCACCAATACAGTTGCCCCACCATGCTAACTCTTCAGCGTGTTCTTCTGTCTTAGTGACCACAACGCCACCAATAACATCTGAGTGTCCATTGATGTACTTAGTGGTTGAGTGGATAACAAAATCAGCACCCAGCTCTAAAGGCTTTTGGAACACAGGTGTCAAAAACGTGTTGTCGACAGCAACCAGAGCACCAACCTCTTTCGCTTTACGGCAAGTTTCTGCAATATCAACCACGCGAACCAGTGGATTCGATGGGGTTTCAATTAAGATCAACTTTGGCTTAAGCGCGAGCGCCGCATCCAGCGCTGCTTGATCCGATTGATCAACGAACAGAACTTTGAAGTCACCTTTTAGCGAGCGAGTGTTAAACAGACGGTAAGTACCGCCGTAGCAATCGTGCGGTGCAATAATAAGATCATCGCCGCCTAAGAAAGCCGAAACCCATAAGTTAAGCGCCGAAGTACCACAGTTAGTCACAACCGCGCCTTTGCCTGATTCAAGCTCAAACAGTGCCGTCTCTAATAAACCGCGGTTTGGGTTACCAGAACGGGTGTAATCGTACTTTGGCACTTCACCAAAAGCGGGAAACCCATAGTTAGTCGAAAGATAAATGGGTGGGACAACGGCATGGTGTTGCGTGTCTGACTCGATACCAGTACGTACTGCGATTGTTGCTGGCTTCCGGCTGCTCATAGGTGCTTCCTTACAAGTTTTGCGTCTGAGAATCACAGCGGCTTGTCGGCATTTTGCGGCTGTGTTAGATATATGTTATTCACTTTACTTTCATAAACGTGAGACGTCAACACTTCTAGACGTCTATATGTCTTTGCTTATGGCAGTAAATCCCGCTAAAATCACCACTATTAATTTATTCTAACAACTAAAGTGATGAAGGTACGCAATGGCCGACTGGAATGGTGAATACATAAGCCCATATGCTGAGCATGGAAAGAAAAGCGAACAAGTAAAGAAAATTACAGTTTCTATCCCTCTAAAAGTGTTAAAGGTTCTTACTGACGAGCGTACTCGCCGCCAGATTAATAACCTACGCCATGCAACAAACAGTGAGCTACTGTGCGAAGCCTTTCTACATGCGTACACAGGCCAACCACTACCAACGGATGAAGACCTTCGTAAAGACCGCCCAGACGATATTCCTGCTGAAGTGAAAAAGCTGATGACAGAGATGGGTATCGAGTTCGAAGCGTTTGACGAAGAATAAAAACAACTCAGTCACTGCCTTCATTATTGATTCGCTCTAGCTGAACCTTATTTATCACATCGCGCATAGCTTTTTATGATTGCGCTGTGAATGATAGACATAAAAAAACCGACTCCAGATGAGTCGGTTTTTTATTATTCTTTTTGGCTCAATAGAGCAACAGCTATTAAGCCATATAGTTAGCAGGCATCTCGATACGAGCTACGCCAGATTCAACAGCCGCTTCCGCAACTGCTCGTGCTACGCGAGGAAGTAGACGTGGGTCCATTGGCTTAGGAATGATGTAACCCTTACCGAACTCCAGTGCAGTCTCGCCCGCAGCTGCTAGTACTTCAGCTGGAACTTCTTCTTTCGCCAGTTCACGAATCGCTTTAACCGCCGCTAGCTTCATTTCGTCATTAATTTCGCTCGCACGCACGTCTAGTGCACCACGGAAAATGAATGGGAAACAAAGTACGTTGTTTACTTGGTTAGGGTAATCACTGCGGCCTGTACCCATGATTAGGTCAGAACGAACTTCGTGTGCAAGCTCAGGCTTGATCTCTGGATCTGGGTTTGAACATGCAAACACAACAGGCTTATCAGCCATCAGCGTTAGTGCTTCAGCAGGCAGTAGATTCGGCCCCGATACACCCAAGAACAGGTCAGCGCCTTCGATAACATCTTCAAGCGTACGCTTATCAGTGTTATTTGCGAACAGCTCTTTGTATTCGTTTAGGTCATCACGACGAGTATGGATCACACCTTTACGGTCAAGCATGTAGATTTTTTCACGCTGAGCGCCACACTTAATCAGTAGTTCCATACAAGCAACCGCCGCTGCGCCAGCACCTAAACAAACGATCTTACACTCTTCAAGTTTCTTACCTTGAAGCTCGATCGCATTCAGCATACCCGCTGCCGTTACAATCGCAGTACCGTGTTGGTCATCGTGGAATACCGGAACATCACAACGTTCAATCAGGCGACGTTCAATCTCAAAACAGTCTGGTGCTTTGATGTCTTCCAGGTTAATACCGCCGAATGTATCTGCGATATTCGCAACTGTATCAACGAACTCATCGATTGTGCGGTGTTTTACTTCAATATCGATAGAATCTAAACCAGCAAAACGCTTAAACAGGAGCGCTTTGCCTTCCATAACAGGTTTAGAAGCAATAGGGCCAAGGTTACCTAGGCCAAGAATCGCTGTACCGTTAGAGATAACTGCAACCATGTTGCCTTTACCTGTGTACTTATAAACGTTATCAACGTTCTGTGCGATCTCGCGAACAGGCTCAGCCACGCCTGGGCTGTATGCAAGTGCTAGGTCTTCTGCAGAGTTTGCAGGCTTCGTCAGTTCTACGGCAATTTTGCCTGGAATTGGGAACTCATGGTAATCAAGAGCTTGCTGACGGAATTGTTCTTGAGGTGATAATTCTTGAGAGGATTGAGCTTGGCTGCTGTCTTCAGACATAGGTGTAGGTTCCTAGGATATTATTATTTGGGGGATCTTGTTCATGTTAATGGATGTACTTCAAAGTTCCTAGGTGGTTGAAGCCTCTGTCTCATTAAAAAACGAGATTTCACTACTAATAAGACCAGTGAGCAGTTGAAATTACTATCGCTTGTTGAAGTTTCGTGCTGAATTTTGGTGAAGAGAGATACGCAAGGAATTGCCCTGAAATAGAATAGAGAGGCAACTTATCGTTGGGTGAGAGTGATGCTTGAATAGAAGTCAGTGCTTTCTCAAATTGCAGGCAACAAAAAAGGACACCGAAGTGTCCTTTTTCATGTCTAAATAGCGAGAATTACTTCTTGCTAGAAAGAGCACCGAAACGCTTGTTGAAGCGATCAACACGGCCGCCAGTATCTACGATACGTTGCTTACCAGTGTAGAACGGGTGACATTTGTCACATACGTCTAGGTGGATTGATTCTTTTGCTAGCGTTGAGTTGAACTCAAATGTGTTGCCGCAAGAACAAGTTGCAGTAACTGCTTTGTATTCTGGGTGGATTCCAGCTTTCATGGGATAACCTCAAGTAGGCCGTGTCGCTATACGATTCTAAGCCGCACACCACACGTAGTTTAAAAAAAGAAATAAAGACACCGCATCGACACAAAAGAGTGATGAAGCCATACCTTTAAGGCGCAGTATAGTAATGAATCTATAAAGCAGGATCAACTGATTTGATACATTTTTCGCCAATATCGGCGTTATTTCCTTTGCTGGCTGTAATTCTTGGCTTGGCCCCAACCTCACCCGCTTCTCTGCCACATCACATTCAAACTGCTTCTCGAATTTAACCGCCTTATCCTTTAGACTGTTCGCTCTCGTCAATTCAGATAAAGCCGTCCCTTTATGC
This sequence comes from Vibrio sp. 10N.239.311.G01, assembly GCF_041465805.1. NCBI lineage: Bacteria > Pseudomonadati > Pseudomonadota > Gammaproteobacteria > Vibrionales > Vibrionaceae > Vibrio > Vibrio sp. 10N.239.311.G01. The sequence continues at coordinate 60,008 of NZ_JBFSRM010000027.1, read as the reverse complement.
GTCCAATGATTGCCCGTGTGGCGCTGCCTGTTCCACTCGACAAGCAGTTCGATTACAAGATTCCAAACCACCTATTCCCGATTATTGGTGGTCGCGTCTCTGTGCCTTTTGGACGACAAACCTTAACCGGCATTGTCACGGCTCTGGTTAACGAATCAGAATTCGAGCTAGATAAGCTCAAGCCAATAAAAGCGCTATTGGATAACCAACCTGTTTGGCCGGAATCTGTCTATTCACTATTAATGTGGTGCAGTCAGTTTTATCAGTACCCTCTTGGCGAAACCTTTGCTAACGCCCTTCCGAGCGCTCTAAGAAAAGGCAAAGCCGCCGACTTCGCGACGCTGGTTGAGTGGCAGTTAACGCCATCAGGCAAAGACCAACTGATGCAAGGTTTTGGTCGCGCGGTCAAGCAAGCCAAAGTGATGCACATGCTTGAACACGGCCCGGTTCCTCATCAAGAGTTCATTGATGAAGAAGTTGGCAGCGCCGTACTCAAAACGCTAGAAGAGAAAGGCTGGATTGAATCGGTAGAGAAAAAGCCGAAGCGCCAACCTTGGCCAGTTGAACTTGAGAATGACCAAGACAAACCTAAGCTCAATGCCGAACAAGCCATCGCGATTGCGACCGTAAATAGCCAAACCGACTTTGGTTGTTTCCTGTTAGAGGGCGTTACTGGCTCAGGTAAGACCGAGGTTTACCTGAATATGATTAAGCCGATTCTCGATCAAGGTAAACAAGCGTTAGTGCTCGTGCCCGAGATTGGTCTCACTCCTCAAACGATTAACCGCTTTAAGCGACGCTTTAATGTGCCTGTTGAGGTTATCCACTCAGGTTTAAACGATTCAGAACGCCTGAATGCGTGGTTATCGGCGCGCGATAAAATAGCAGGCATCGTGATTGGTACCCGTTCAGCTCTGTTCACGCCATTTGCTGACCTAGGTATTATCATTGTCGATGAAGAACACGACGCGTCTTATAAACAGCAAGATAGCCTGCGCTACCACGCTCGTGATGTGGCGATCATGCGTGCGCACAAAGCGCAGATCCCGGTTGTGTTAGGCTCTGCAACTCCAGCATTTGAAACACTGCACAACGCTCAAATAGGTAAATACAGTTATCTCACCCTGACTTCACGTGCGGGTGTCGCACTGCCGACCACCAATAAGGTGTTGGATGTTAAAGGTGAATATCTAGAAAGTGGCCTGTCTGCGTCGTTAATTGCAGAGATGCAAAGACACCTCAAAGCAGGCAACCAAGTGATGCTGTTCCTCAATCGCCGAGGGTTTTCTCCGGCATTGATGTGTCACGATTGTGGTTGGACAGCCGAGTGTAAACGTTGTGATGCTTACTACACCTATCACCAATACAGTAATGAGATGCGCTGCCACCACTGTGGTTCTCAGCAGCATATCGTGCACAACTGCCAAGGTTGTGGGTCTGTGAACTTGGTGACAGTGGGTGTCGGTACCGAGCAGTTAGAGGCTCAACTTGGTCAACTATTCCCGGAATACAAAACCATTCGTATTGACCGCGACAGCACCCGCCGTAAAGGCAGCTTAGAAAGCGCGCTCGAGTCGATTCGTAAGGGTGAATTCCAAATTCTTATCGGCACGCAGATGCTTGCTAAGGGTCACCATTTCCCTGACGTGACACTTGTGGCGTTATTGGATGTGGATGGCTCTTTATATAGTAGTGACTTCCGTGCCTCTGAACGTCTTGCGCAGCTATTCATCCAAGTAGCGGGACGCGCAGGACGAGCAAGCAAACCCGGTGAAGTGATCTTACAGACTCACCACCCAGAACATGGGTTGTTGCAAGCCTTGCTACACAAAGACTATAACCACTTTGCTCAGACGGCGCTAGCAGAACGTAAGCAGGCAATGTTACCGCCCTATACCTTTATGACGCTGTTTAGAGCAGAAGCCAATGACACTCGCTTGGTGGAAGAGTTCTTGCGTCAGGTTCGTCACACATTGGAATCGCACCCGCTGTTTGACCAATATTGCATGGTGTTAGGGCCAACCCCGGCTCCGTTAGCAAAACGAGCGGGCAAATCGCGCTGGCAGTTAATCTTACAAACTCAGACGCGCTCGTTAATGCAGAAGCTATTGATGAGTGCCAAGCCGGCCATCAATATGTTACCTGCTGCGAAAAAAGTTCGCTGGTCACTCGATATTGAGCCGCAAGATTTGAGTTAAACCCACTTGGGTTAAAACTAATGATAAGTTTGTTCACAAATATTTCATATTTCTCGTGAGCAACTTCACACTAGTCATGTGATTTTTGTTAATCTAGCCGTAACTTTACACGGATTAAACGAATAAAATATTGCAATAAAAAAAGTGTTAGCAACACTTTCATAATATCTATTCGATTACATTTATTATTCACGCCTTAAATACTTAGGCGACAAAGGAACTTAAAAGAGGGTTTAATTTATGGCGACAATGAAGGATGTTGCCCAGCTAGCAGGCGTCTCAACGGCAACGGTATCACGTGCATTGATGAACCCTGAAAAAGTCTCGGTTTCTACTCGTAAACGAGTTGAGACAGCAGTACTTGAAGCTGGATACTCACCCAATACATTAGCTAGAAATTTACGTCGCAACGAATCAAAAACCATCATCACTATCGTTCCTGATATCTGTGACCCTTACTTCGCCGAAATCATTCGTGGTATCGAAGATGCCGCTGTAGAGAATGACTACCTCGTTCTACTGGGTGACAGTGGTCAACAAAAGAAGCGTGAGTCTTCATTTGTTAACTTGGTCTTCACAAAGCAAGCAGACGGTATGCTACTGCTTGGCACTGATCATCCGTTTGATGTCAGTAAGCCTGAGCAAAAGAATTTACCGCCAATGGTTATGGCGTGTGAATTCGCACCTGAGCTTGAACTGCCAACGGTTCACATCGACAACCTAACCTCTGCATTTGAAGCCGTGAATTACCTCGCTCAGTTAGGTCATAAGCGCATCGCTCAGATCTCTGGGCCAACGACTGCAACCCTGTGTAAGTTCCGTCAACAAGGCTACCAACAAGCATTGCGCCGCGCTGGAGTATCAATGAACCCAGCTTACAGCACTGTGGGCGATTTCACCTTTGAAGCTGGTGCGCAAGCGGTTCGTCAATTACTCGCACTTCCTGAACAACCTACAGCGATCTTCTGTCATAACGATGCGATGGCGATTGGTGCGATTCAAGAAGCGAAGAAGCTAGGTTTACGCGTTCCTCAAGACCTATCGATTGTTGGCTTCGATGACATCCAATTCGCTCAATACTGCGATCCACCGCTAACCACTATTTCTCAGCCTCGTTATGAGATTGGACGCCAAGCGATGTTGATGATGCTTGATCTATTGAAGGGCAACGATGTGCAAGCAGGTTCGCGTCTGCTTGAAGCTAAATTAGTCGTTAGAGGCAGCACCGCACCACCTCGAATGTAACCCTCAGAAATACCCTTATAAATCTGCGGCACATTTTGATGTGCCGCTTCCATTTCTGCACTATTATCCTCGCGCAATCTGGATTACCATGAGGACAGAATCAGCAACTATTGAATTGTCTTGTGGCTAATAGAGATTATGTAAAACGCGGTCGTGGCACGAAAAAACCGACCAAGAAACAAGCCCCTCGCCGTAAACCTTGGCGCAGTGGTCTTTTGGCGATCCTCCTTGCCGGTGGTTTTGGTTATGGACTTTACTTATTGAGTAATGATCCTGAGCCGCCAGCACCAACACCTGTGGCTACCAAACCAAAACCTAAGCCAAAACCAGCGAAAGTGATTCCACCGCCTCCAGAAGAGAAGTGGGACTACGTTGAAACGCTGCCAAGCCGCGAGATTGAAGTTAAAGCCAAAGAACAAGAGATCTCTAAGATCCCTTACGTGATGCAGTGTGGCGCATACAAAACGTCAGCACAGGCAGAAACGCGCAAGTTAGATATTGCGTTCCAAGGTATCTCGAGTGAAATCCGTAAAAAAGACGGCAGTAGCTGGTACCGTGTGGTTCTAGGGCCATACAAGTTGAAGCGTGACGCCGAGCGCGATCGCCATAAGCTGCAACGGGCGAAAATCGAACCTTGCGCTATTTGGAAAGACACCGATTAGATTTAGCGATAGTCGTAGTCTTAATCTTAGCAAAAGCCGAAAAACAAACTCCGAAAGCCTCCCATTGTGGAGGTTTTCTTTTATTTACTCCCTTTAGTCAGTTTTCCTTACAACTTCCGCCGATAAGTTGCGCGACATCACTCGCCCTTCCTTGAATTATCCGAGCACCATCCTCATATACTTTTTATACCCAAAGATAAGAAATATTAAGAGGCCCTACTCGTGACTACCATTGTATCTGTACGTCGTAATAATAAAGTCGTCATCGCGGGTGATGGACAAGTATCTCTAGGCAATACTGTAATGAAGGGCAATGCCCGTAAAGTACGTCGCCTATACAACAACAAAGTACTGGCAGGTTTTGCTGGCGGTACCGCTGATGCTTTCACGCTATTCGAAAAATTTGAAAGCAAGCTACAAATGCACCAAGGCCACCTGACCAAAGCTGCCGTTGAGCTAGCGAAGGATTGGCGTAGCGACCGTGCTCTACGTAAGTTAGAAGCATTGCTTGCAGTAGCGGATGAGACCGCTTCACTGATCATCACTGGTAACGGTGACGTAGTTCAACCTGAGAATGATCTGATTGCGATCGGTTCGGGCGGTAACTTCGCTCAAGCAGCAGCTACTGCACTATTAGAAAATACTGATTTAGATGCGCGTGAAATCGCAGAAAAGTCGCTGAACATTGCCGGCGATATCTGTGTCTTCACCAACCATCACCACACTATTGAAGAACTAGAAAGCACCGTTGAGCTGCCAAAGCCAGAGTAACGACCGCTTCCATCAATAACGTTGTATTCAACAGTGATTAAAGAATTAAGGAAAAACCATGTCTGAGATGACTCCTCGCGAAATTGTTCACGAACTCAATCGCCACATTATCGGCCAAGACAACGCTAAGCGTTCAGTTGCTATTGCCCTGCGTAACCGCTGGCGTCGTATGCAGCTTGAAGAAAGCCTGCGTGTTGAAGTATCACCAAAGAACATCCTAATGATTGGCCCAACGGGTGTAGGTAAAACTGAAATCGCTCGCCGCCTAGCGAAATTAGCAAACGCGCCTTTCATCAAGGTAGAAGCGACTAAGTTCACCGAAGTGGGTTACGTTGGTAAAGAAGTTGAAACCATCATCCGTGATCTAACGGACGTTGCGATCAAGATGACGCACCAACAAGCGATGGAAAAAGTACAATACCGCGCTGAAGAACAAGCTGAAGAACGCATTCTTGATGCCCTTCTACCACCAGCTCGTGATGCTTGGGGTCAGAATGAGCAATCAACTGAAGACACAACCTCTTCAAACACTCGTCAGATTTTCCGTAAAAAACTGCGCGAAGGTAAGCTAGACGACAAAGAGATCGAAGTTGATGTAGCGGCACCGCAAATGGGTGTTGAAATCATGTCACCTCCAGGTATGGAAGAGATGACTAACCAGCTACAAGGCATGTTCCAAAATCTCGCTGGCGACACCAAGAAAAAGCGTAAGATGAAAATCAAAGACGCATTCAAAGCACTGACAGAAGAAGAAGCTGCGAAGCTTGTGAACCAGGAAGAGCTAAAAGAGAACGCGATCTTCAACGCTGAAAACAACGGTATCGTGTTCATCGATGAGATCGACAAAATCTGTAAACGTGGTGACAGCTCAGGCCCAGACGTATCTCGCGAAGGTGTTCAACGTGACCTACTGCCTCTTATCGAAGGCAGCACAGTATCAACGAAACACGGCATGGTTAAAACTGATCACATCTTGTTTATCACATCAGGCGCATTCCAAGTGGCTAAGCCATCTGACCTGATCCCTGAGCTGCAAGGTCGTCTACCAATCCGTGTAGAACTTGAAGCGCTTTCTGCACATGACTTCAAACGAATTCTTACTGAGCCAAAAGCATCTTTAACAGAGCAATACATTGCCCTGATGAAAACAGAAGATGTGAGCATTGAGTTCACTGAAGATGGCATTAATCAGATTGCTGACGCGGCATGGCGTGTTAACGAAACCACGGAGAATATCGGTGCGCGTCGCCTACATACTGTTATGGAACGCCTAATGGATGAGATTTCATTCGACGCAACAGAAAAAGCCGGCAGCAAACTCGTCATTGATGAAGCTTACGTAACGTCGAAGCTCGGTGAATTCGTTGAAGACGAAGACCTAAGCCGCTTCATCCTGTAGCACACGAAACTCCAACTTATTGCTCTATCTCAAAGAAATAGCAGCTAATAAGCGAATTCAAGGCCCACTTTCGAGTGGGCTTTTTATTACTTGAAGAATGGGCGTATACTCAAATCACAGTTTGAAACGAAGACTTACAAAGAAATAGACCTACGATGAAACAATCTCTACTGATTTGGCTTGATGCCGCACGACCGAAAACTCTGCCTCTCGCACTCGTCTCTATTCTTACAGGAAGTAGTTTAGCGTTCTCCAGCGATCACTTTTCTTTATCGATAGCACTACTGGCTTTTTTAACCGCCACACTCTTACAAATTTTATCGAACCTAGCGAATGACTATGGCGATGCGGCTAAAGGCACCGACAACGAAAATCGTCTAGGACCAACACGCGCAATGCAATCTGGCGCGGTGACGGCAACAATCATGAAGCAAGCGATCATCCTCAATATCGTGTTTACCGTTATCGCAGGGCTCATTCTGATTTTCCATGCGCTGACATCAATTGAAAGCATTCTGTCTTTCATCGCACTCGGCGTATTAGCGATTGTCGCGGCTATCGCATATACCGTAGGCAACAAACCCTATGGATATATTGGCCTAGGGGACTTATCTGTCTTTATCTTCTTTGGTTTGTTAGGTGTTTCTGGTACTTACTTCTTACACACTGGTCATGTTGAACCAAGTCTATTTCTTCCAGCGTTAGGCTGCGGACTGATGGCGGTTGCGGTACTCAATATCAATAACATGCGTGATATCGAAAACGACAGTGAATGCGGGAAACGCACCATGGCCGTTCGTCTAGGACAACGCAAAGCTAAGCAATACCACTTTGCACTTCTTGGATTGGCTCTCGCGTCTTTCGCTCTGTACCTACTCATTCAAGAAAAACCAGTCTGGATCAGTCTACCGTTTTTACTCAGCATTATTATTGTCTATAAGCATGGCAAGGCCGTGTGGGAAACAGAGAAGCCAGCACAAATAGCGCCGATGATGCCTGTCATTGTGAAATGCTCACTGGTCACTAACCTATTGTTTGCAGGGGTTGTCGTAGCTCAAACTCTACTGAGTTAATTGAGACTAATCATTGCAAAGGGATCAAGCACCGATATACTCAAACTAAGCTCATTGTTCAAAAGGTACGCAAATGGAATACAACACTTCAGCACTGTGCGACATATATCTGGATCAAGTGGATGTCGTGGAGCCAATGTTCAGCAACTTCGGTGGACGAGCATCCTTCGCCGGACAGATCACGACATTAAAGTGTTTTGAAGACAACGCTTTGATTCGCTCCGTATTAGAGCAAGATGGCTTGGGACGAGTGTTGTTAATCGATGGTGGCGGCTCACTACGTAAAGCGCTGATCGATGCGGAGATAGCCCTACTTGCCGAAGACAATGAGTGGGAAGGTATTGTGGTTTACGGGTGCGTTCGTGAAGTCGATGAGCTTGAAGACATGAACCTAGGTATCCAAGCCTTGGCTTCTATCCCTGTTGGTGCGAGCCAAGAAGGTGTCGGTGAATTAGACGTTCCAGTGAACTTTGGCAGCGTGACCTTCTTACCTGAAGATTACCTCTACGCAGACAACACTGGCATCATTCTTTCTGCCGAACCTCTAGATGTAGAACTCGATTTGGATGTCGAGGAAGAAGACGTCGAGTAACTCTCACTCAGCTTCAAATAATAAAACAAATCATAAGAACACAAACAAAAACGCCCGCTACTGAGTAGCGGGCGTTTTTTTAAATCTGAAGAGTCGATTACTCTACTTCATCCATTTTACCAAGAAGGTTACGGATGCGATCTTGCCATGCTGAATGCTCTTCCTGCATTTGCTGAGTTTTTTGCTCTAGCTCGTGACGGCTTGCTTTAAGCTCACCAGCTTCTGTTGCTAGTGCTTGTTTCTCTTCTTTAAGCTCTTCCACTTCCATTTGAAGAAGTGCAATTGTATCTACTGCTGTTTGAATTTTTGCTTCTAGCTGCTCTAGTACTTCAAAAGACATTCTGGCCTACCTTTAAGTTATCCGTTTGATGGTGAAGGTTCACTCCACTTATTTCCCCATTCTACTCAGCAGAGCAAGGATAAACACTCAATATATTCGATATTTTGCGCCATTCGATGAAAAAAACAGCACTTTTTACCGAATATTGACGTGAACGATTACCGCCACAACGGCAAACCGATTATTTTGATGAATAATAACTGTTTTCCACTGCGAATTGATCGAGAGCAATCTCCAAAAAACAAAAAGGCAAACGTTTCCTTTTGGATATGGTAAAATTCGCCGCGAAATTTCTATTCCCCCTTTGAAAATTTTGGAGTCCGCATGAAACGCGATTTAGCAATGTCATTCTCTCGTGTCACAGAAGGTGCAGCACTAGCTGGTTACAAGTGGCTTGGCCGTGGCGATAAAAACGCTGCAGATGGCGCTGCTGTAGAAGTAATGCGTAGCCTATTAAACAAAACCGAAATTAGCGGTGAGATTGTTATCGGCGAAGGTGAAATCGATGATGCACCTATGCTATACATCGGCGAAAACGTAGGTGTGGGCGGCGACGCTGTCGACATCGCAGTTGACCCAATTGAAGGGACACGCATGACAGCAATGGGCCAATCAAATGCATTGGCTGTATTGGCTGCGGGCGAAAAAGGCAGCTTCCTTAAAGCGCCTGATATGTACATGGAAAAGTTGGTTGTTGGCCCTGGCGCTAAAGGCGTGATTGACCTAGAACTGCCACTAACAGAAAACCTAGAAAACATAGCTAAAGCACTAGGTAAAACACTTGATACTCTAGTCGTAACCACGCTTGCTAAGCCTCGTCATGATCAAGTCATCGCCGACATGCAAGCAATGGGCGTTCGTGTATTTGCTGTGCCAGACGGTGATGTTGCGGCTTCTATCTTAACCTGTATGCCAGACAGTGAAGTAGACGTCATGTACTGCATCGGCGGCGCACCTGAAGGTGTGGTCTCGGCTGCGGTAATTCGCGCACTCGACGGCGACATGCACGGTCGTCTTCTACCTCGCCACGAAGTGAAAGGCGACACAGAAGAGAACCGCAAGCACGGTGAACTTGAACTTGAGCGCTGCGCAGAAATGGGCGTAACGGCGGGTATCGTATTGAAGATGGAAGACATGGCACGCAGCGACAACGTTGTATTCTCAGCAACAGGCATCACTAAGGGTGACTTGCTAGAAGGTATTTCTCGTCAAGGTAATATCGCAACCACAGAAACCCTGCTTATCCGTGGCCGCTGCCGTACAATTCGCCGCATCAAATCTATCCACTACCTAGAGCGTAAAGATCCAGAAGTAGTAGGTCATATCCTGTAAGCCTAAATTCGGTGAAACAGAATATTCCAAGGCTGATACCTAGTATCAGCCTTTTGTTTTATTAGCGCACCAGAATCTGACCATGGCAGCCAATAGAGTAAAACGCTATCTATAGAGTAAATTATCATCAATATAGTAAATGGTTTGCTTTATAAACACCTTGCCTCATAATAGTAAGGTTCATTAGGTAGGGATAGTATGAAAACAAGCGACAGAATCTTACAGACCATTAAGCGTCAAGGCGCGGTAACCGCGAAACAACTGTCAGAAGAATTTGGCATGACGACAATGGGGGCAAGGCAACATCTGCAAAGCCTGGAAGATGACGGTATTCTTGCGTTTCATGATGTGAAAGTGAAAGTGGGTCGCCCGACTCGCCACTGGTCCCTGACTCAACAAGGTCATAACCAATTTTCAGACCGACATGGTGAACTCACCATTCAAGTGATTGATGCTGTCGAGAATCTATTTGGTAAAGAAGGGCTGGCTAAGGTTGCTGCCGAGCGTGAACAACACACTCTTAAGCAGTATCAAACTGCGCTGTCTGGCTGTGATTCACTCATCAGCAAGCTTAAAAAACTCACCCAGCTTCGTGAAGACGAAGGCTACATGGCTGAGCTTCAAGAGCATGATGATCACTACATCTTAATTGAGAACCACTGCCCTATCTGTAAGGCTGCAACTCGCTGCCCTAGCCTGTGCCAATCTGAGCTCAACGTGTTTACTGAGTTACTAAAAGATGAGTGTCACGTGAGCCGTACAGAGCACATCATTGCTGGCGAACGACGCTGCACTTACACCTTAACACCCGCCCTTTGATTGCAAAGGTAATCGGCTAATACCGTCTCAATATTGAGAAAATACAAATAGATTAAAATTTGTACAGATTTCTTTCTTAAGCTTAGAGCATATGAAACACGCTTAATGCTAAGGAAGGAATGATGGCGCATCCACAACCCGCTCAAAAACTGCCACCCTTTGATGAACTTGTCCAACTCGCGAAAAGCGACCCGAAAGCATTCAATCAATTCAAACACGAGATGTGCGAACAGATGATTTGTTCGGCTTCAGACGTGATGCAAGACCGACTTCGTGCGCAGCAAAGTCACATCGACTTAGTGGTTAGCCGTTGTAAAAACCCACACCACGCCAATGTCGTACTCATGCAAGAGCTGCGCTGTCAGGTCTGTAAGTTCCAAGATGCACTCGAAGGGCGCTGCGGCTTTGAAGAATCTCTGCCTGAAAATGTCGTGCCTTTTAAGCCGAATACCGAACCTAAAATGTACTGAAATTAGCAAAGCACTAAAAAGAAAAAGGGAGCGTAATGCCCCCTTCTTATTGGTTCGCTGTTCAATATTTACATGGGTCTTCGCCGTAGTCATTACGGCCTTCTGTACCTTTCAACAAACCACACTCAATCAGAATCCAGAAACCACACACTAATGCCGCGACGGTTGCCGCCATATGAATTGGCGATACCGGCTCTGTCGTCGTTGCAACCATTGGCGAAGCTAAACGACCCAATACTAATGGCACATTCAATAGTAGCCAGTAATTAGACTTATTGCGGTCGTGCCAGCGCTTAGCGGTTACCGCAAGGTCTGGGGTCACAAGCATCAATAGGATGATTGGTAGCAGGATATAAGAGTAAGCAGGGAACAACACAGAGATACCTGAAGCAAAACCGGTAATCGCTATGTAGTAGAAAACATTCCAAATCCAGTAAGTCTTACGACCAATTCTCCCCTTGAAAGAGAGCAGTAATTCTTTCATCGACATCTTAAATACTCAAATTTATACGCCGCTAAAAGTCAGCAGCAATGGTTAGTTTATTACTTTTTGAAAGCAACTTTTATCCATATCACGAATATTCACCGTTAAGCTTCTTACATGACTCGCTTGTTCTTGCAGGATCTGCATTAACGATCGTGACAATTCTCGCTTTTGCTCTTCCGTTCGTCCCGAAAGTAACTCAAAGCTGATATGAATAAAGTCTACACTATCTTCCTCATCACCGACCAACCAATTATGGCAACGCAGTGAACGAGATTTCACTGATGGCACATCAAACAAGCCACATGTGAGAGCGACTTGGTGGAGATCTTCCAGTAAGCCTTGGATATTTACTCGCTCATCCACTGAATTGGAGTACTCTAGAACTAGATTCGGCATTGTTACTTCCTGTTGTTAACGCAATCGTTTGTCCCTTAATAACAACTAACGATGAAAAATCCGAGAAGTTAGCTATTATTCTGTCTGCCGGATCACTGATATATGCTCAAAATCTACTCTGACCATTGAGTAAGATCCAAGAAAGTCATGACCACAGTCATGATCTGTTGATATTAATCTGTTATATTATTTCGTAATAAAGTTTACTTTTTTACATTCGATTTATTTAAATACTTTGGAGATATTCCTATGCGTCATCCTGTAGTTATGGGTAACTGGAAACTAAACGGCAGCAAAGAAATGGTTGTTGATCTACTAAACGGTCTTAACGCTGAACTTGAAGGCGTAACAGGCGTAGACGTAGCAGTTGCTCCACCAGCACTTTTCGTTGATCTTGCTGAGCGTACGCTTACTGAAGCGGGCAGCGCGATCATCCTAGGTGCTCAAAACTCTGACCTAAACAACAGCGGTGCATTCACTGGCGACATGTCTCCAGCAATGCTTAAAGAGTTCGGCGCATCTCACATCATCATCGGTCACTCTGAGCGTCGTGAATACCACAACGAATCAGATGAGTTCGTAGCTAAGAAATTCGCATTCCTAAAAGAGAACGGCCTAACTCCAGTTCTTTGTATCGGTGAATCTGAAGCACAAAACGAAGCAGGCGAAACTGTTGCAGTATGTGCTCGTCAACTTGACGCTGTTATCAACACTCAAGGTGTTGAAGCTCTTGAAGGCGCTATCATCGCTTACGAACCAATCTGGGCTATCGGTACTGGTAAAGCAGCTACAGCTGAAGATGCACAACGCATCCACGCTCAAATCCGTGCACACATCGCAGAGAAATCTGAAGAAGTTGCTAAGAAAGTTGTTATCCAATACGGCGGTTCTGTTAAGCCAGAAAACGCAGCAGCTTACTTCGCACAACCAGACATCGACGGTGCTCTAGTTGGCGGCGCAGCTCTAGACGCGAAAAGCTTCGCAGCTATCGCTAAAGCAGCAGCTGAAGCAAAAGCTTAATTTAAACCTCACCGTTTAGATTAGATGAAAGGTCAACTTAGGTTGGCCTTTTTTATTACCTGTCGTTTCTGAAACCCAAACGGCAGGCACAAAAAAACCGCTGAATAATCAGCGGTTTTTAAATTCTTTAAGAGAACGCTAAGCGTGGCTTAGAACAACTCTTCTGCAACGCGGAACAGCTCAGAACGGTCTGGGTTCTGCATGTTCTCGATACAATCGATGATGTCGTGGTGAACAAGTTCTTCTTTCTCGATACCAACACAACGACCACCGTGACCTTCTTGAAGAAGGTGAACAGCGTAGTTACCCATACGAGAAGCCAATACACGGTCAAATGCAGTAGGACGACCACCACGTTGGATGTGACCAAGAACCGTTGCACGAGTTTCACGACCTGTTGAAGATTCGATCTCTTTAGCCAGTTCGTTAGCATCCATCATTAGCTCAGTTAGAGCGATGATTGCGTGCTTCTTACCTTTCGCAATACCATCTTGGATGTTGCTGATAAGCTGTTCTTTATCTAGGCCAGTCTCTGGAGTAATGATGTACTCACAACCACCCGCGATTGCTGACATAAGCGTAAGGTCACCACAGTGACGGCCCATGATTTCAACAATAGAAATACGTTGGTGAGAAGAAGACGTGTCACGTAGACGGTCAATTGAATCAATAACAGTGTTAAGCGCTGTTAGGTAACCGATTGTGTAGTCAGTACCCGCGATATCGTTATCGATTGTGCCTGGAAGACCGATACATGGGTAACCCATTTCAGTCAGCTTCTTAGCACCCATGTAAGAACCGTCACCACCGATAACAACAAGTGCTTCGATACCGTGCTTCTTAAGGTTCTCAATGCCTTTCTCACGAACAGCAACGTCTTTAAATTCAGGGAAACGTGCAGAACCTAAGAAAGTACCACCACGGTTGATCACGTCAGATACGCTTGAACGGTCAAGCTTTTCGATACGGTCTTCAACAAGGCCTTGGTAGCCATCGTAAATACCGTAAACTTCAATGCCAACTGATAACGCAGTACGAACAACGCCGCGAACTGCTGCGTTCATACCTGGAGCGTCACCACCACTGGTCAAAACACCGATCTTCTTAATCATGCTCACCCTCGATTTTTGGGAATCTATTATTCAATTCTTGTTCTTGCTGATTGTATATCAACAAGATTTTAAATCTATATTTGTGCGTTATGTTACATTTCCTCAACAGGAATAGCACTCAAATCGCGTAAAATTATGTAACATTTCTACTTCTGTAAGAGTATTACAGTTTTACTCAATAACTTTGTTGATTCACATCAGAATCAACATTAATTGTTACTAAGGTGGTTTTTGAATCACCTAACAGTTAATAATTTTTACTCACTTTAGTTCAAAAGCCACTCACTTACCATTTGCCCGCTGATTTTTAGCACGCATTACCACGAGTGGAATTTCTGCTGCTTCTCTGGTCCAAATACGACCGAATACGGGTCTTGGTGAATTAATACATCAGCATCAGGGAACACGGAGATAAGCTTAGCCTCTACTTCGTCAGAAATGCGATGCGCTTCAATAAGTGGGATATTATCTTCCAATTCTAGATGCAGTTGGATGAAGCGTATTGGCCCCGAGCGACGCGTTCGTAATTGATGCACACCCAACACGCCTTCCACGCTCAATGATGTCTCTTTAATCTGTTTCAGCTCATCATCTGGCAGCTTATGATCAAGCAGAGACTGAACCGCTTCCATCGCCATTTGATAAGCGCTGTACAGAATGTAGATACCGATACCGACCGCGAATACTGAGTCCGCCTGACCAATCCCAAACCAGCTCAATGCCAGTGCCAGCATAATCGCGGCGTTCATATAAAGGTCTGATTGATAGTGCAATGAATCGGCTGCAATAGCTTGGCTACCCGTTTTGTTGACCACATGTTTTTGGAAGCGAACCAGACCAAAGGTCATCACTATCGCGAACAGGCTGACGTAGATACCAATTTCTGGAGAGTTCAGTTCATGAGGTCGGAAGAAGCGCTCAATACCATTGAGAATAAGGAAACATGCAGAGCCTGAAATAAACATTGCCTGCGCTAATGCAGCGAGAGATTCAGCCTTACCATGACCAAAGGTGTGCTCTTTGTCGGCAGGCTGCAGAGAGTAGCGAACCACGATAAGGTTAACGACAGAGGCTGCGATATCAAGCATGGAGTCCACGACGGAAGCCAACAGACTCACAGAACCTGTTACCCACCACGCTGCGACTTTCACTATCAATAAAATAGTGGCGATGGTGGTGGCTGCCCAAGCGGCGAGCGTAACTAAACGTGCGTATTCTTGTTTCATAACTTGGCTATAAAGTGACTGATAGCACAAAGTATAACCTGCAAACAACCAATTGAATATGACAGCTATGATGTAAAACATTCATTTTTAAGGATCAAAAAAAGCGGCACTCGGCCGCTTCTTTCTAAACACTTTCATTCAACGCTGATTTTTCAAGCAATGAATTACTTGTCTTTGTTCATGCGTTTTCCCATTTTGTCAGCACACTTAGTCATGCGCTCTTGTTGGATTTCTTTCAGTTGAGTCTTTTGCTCAGCCGTTAGTACGCTCATCATTTGGTGTTGCTTCTTAAGCATTGCTACGCGACGCTCAGTTTGCTTCTCAACCATTTGGCTTGCTAGGTCGTTTGCTGCTGCTTCGTCAAAGTTGTCAGCAAGTACCAATGCTTGAACCTTTTCGTGATGCGCTTTCATTTGCGCCATTTTTGCCGTTTTGTTTGCACCGCGCTTTGCTTTCATCTCAGCACGGTCTGCTTCACGCATCTCTTTTAACTGTTCTTTTTGAGCGTCGGTTAGGTCTAGTTGGCGCATTACTTTTTTATCGAAACCGCCACACTTGTCGTGCATACCTTTGTGGTCACCTTTATCACCACCACCGTAAGCATACGCGCTTGCTGTACCAAAAATAAGTGGAAGTGCCGCAGCTGCTAGTACAAGTTTCTTAGTCATTTTCATAATTGTTGCCTCAATTCGGTATAATAAGTCATGTGTTGCGTCTGTTTCTCAGCGCTTGAATATAGATTAGTCTTTCCCTCGTAAAGTGACGTTTAGAAAGCGTAAAGAATCGTAAAGAGTGAAAGTTGACGAATAATTAGCAGTATTATTAACCTAACTAAATGATTAAGGCTTCCCAATGGCGAACATTCTTCTTATTGATGACGACACAGAGTTAACCAGCTTACTTAAAGACATTTTGAGCTTTGAGGGCTTCACTGTCTCCGAAGCCAATGATGGCTATGCCGGGCTTGAAGCGATCAATGATGAGATTGATCTGGTCCTTTTGGATGTGATGATGCCGCGCCTTAATGGCATGGAAACGCTAAAAAAGCTGAGGGAAAATTGGGAAACGCCGGTACTAATGCTGACCGCAAAAGGCGAAGAGATCGACCGTGTGATTGGTCTTGAACTTGGCGCGGATGATTACCTGCCTAAACCTTTCAGTGACCGAGAGTTGTTAGCTCGTATTCGAGCTATCTTGCGTCGTACTCAAACCAACACCGCACCTAAGGCGGCCAGTGATAGAGTTCAATATCAAGACATCGAAGTCTTCCCGGGCAAACAAGAAGCCTACTGCAATGGGGAGCTCATCGACCTCACCACAACCGAGTTCGCCCTACTGAGTCACCTTATCCAAAACCCAGGGCAAGTGATCACCAAAGAAGCATTGAGTTTGGATGTGCTGGGTAAAAGGCTCGCAGCGTTTGACCGCGCGATAGACATGCACATCTCTAATCTACGTAAGAAGATTCCTGAGCGCACTGACGGCAAATCACGTATCAAAACCTTACGAGGCCGTGGCTACTTATTGGTAGAGGAAGATTAATGCGTATACCTAAAATCACCAGCTTATATGGACGTATCTTTGCTATCTTTTGGTTCACCATGTTACTGGTGCTTTTGTCGGTGCTGTCACTTCCCCATTTAGACCCTCGAGTCGCGCGAGATGTGCCCGCAGATCACCTCGATAAACTCGAGCGTATCGCTAAAATCACAGAGAAACGCTACGCCAAAGAACCTAATCTGGGCAAGATTGTCTTCCAACTTGAGGCACCACGTAGCCGCAAGGATTCTCGTGCTCGTATCTATTTAACCGACCTTGAAGGGGCTGTCCTTACGTCGAAAAGACATTCGGACTATAAACTTAAGGCGATTCGCAACTTTGTTACCTCGATTGATAACCCTGAAGTACCAAAACAGAAACTATACGGACACTACATGGTGGCAGGGCCAGTACCTATCACACTCGCTGGTGAAGAATTACTGATGTATGCCGGAGTAAAATGGAACCAACCACCGCCATTTTTGCTACGACTGTTTGATAGACCTTTACAACTATTGCTTGCGGTAATGCTAGCAAGTACCCCGCTATTGCTATGGCTAGCTTGGGCATTGAGCCAACCCGCACGTAGGCTAGAGCGCGCAGCGCAACGTGTAGCGAAAGGTCAGTTTGAGGTTGATCCAACACTTGAAAAAGGCACCTCAGAATTTAGACAAGCGGGTGAAAGCTTTAACCAGATGGTCGAAGCGGTAAACCAGATGATTTCGGGGCAACAACGCCTACTTTCAGATATCTCACACGAACTGCGCTCGCCATTGACTCGTCTACGCATGGCCAATGCACTGGCAATTCGTAAGCAAGGTGAGAGCCAAGAATTAGAACGTATTGATACCGAAGCGCAGCGTTTGGAACAAATGATCAGTGAGCTACTGACGCTATCTCGTATGCAGGTCGACAGCCACATCACTCGCGAGGTTCAACCTATCTCGAGCTTATGGGAAGAGATCTTAAAAGATGCAGAGTTTGAAGCTGAACAGATGGGTAAATTACTGACGTTTTCAGAGATCCCAGAGCGTTCTATTTCGGGTAACCCTAAGCTGCTGATGAGTGCCTTGGACAATATTACGCGCAATGCTATCTACTACGGCAAAGACCAAGTCGATGTGCAATTCCATGTTGTCCAAGATCAGCTGACGATTTGCGTCAATGACAACGGTGATGGTGTACCAGAGGATGAACTGGATTCTATCTTCAGACCTTTCTACCGAGTTTCAACGGCACGCGATCGTAATTCAGGTGGTACTGGGCTTGGCCTCACCATTACAGAAAGTGCGATTCGCCAACACAGCGGAACCATCACTGCAAGCCGTAGCCAGCTCGGTGGATTACAGCTCGAAATCACCCTGCCAATCTTGCCGGTATAATACCCCCACAAAGATCACAGTTGATAATGATTGTTATTATCATTATGGTAAATCCTCTAATTAAGGAGGATTTACCATGTCACACACTTTCCCTGCTTTACCCTACGCTTACGACGCCCTAGAACCTTACATTGATGCTAAGACGATGGAAGTGCATTACAGCAAGCACCATAGAACCTACTACGATAAGTTTGTTGCGGCTGTTTCTGGCAGCGAGCTAGAGCAACAGTCTCTGACCGAGATCTTCGCTAACATTTCTCAGCTCAGCCCTGCGGTTCGTAATAATGGTGGCGGTTACTACAATCACATCTTGTATTGGAACTGCATGTCGCAAGACGGTGGGGGTAAACCCACGGGCGAGCTTGGCGAGGCTATCCAAAATACTTTCGGAGATTTCGAGACATTCCAAGATCAGTTCGCTCAAGCGGCAATCAATACCTTTGGTTCAGGCTTCGCTTGGCTAGTGGTTGAAGAAGGACAACTGAAGATCATCTCGACTTCGAACCAAGACAATCCGTGGATGGATACCGTTGCCAGTAATGGCGAGCCTATTCTTGCACTCGATGTTTGGGAACACGCCTACTACATCAGCTACCAAAACCGTCGTCCTGATTACATCAATGCATGGTGGAACGTAGTGAATTGGAATGCGGTATCTGAAAACTACGCGCAGGCACTAGCGAACCAAGCGTAAGCTGAGGGTGGCGAACTGTACTCACTCAGCTTGCCACCGTATACTCTGGCTATCTTTGATTATTCTTGTGAACCAACATGTTTGATATCGCTCTATACGAACCAGAAATCGCGCCCAATACGGGTAACATCATCCGCCTATCAGCTAACTGCGGCGCAAACCTGCACCTTATCGAGCCGCTTGGTTTTGATTTCGAAGAGAAGAAGGTTCGTCGTGCGGGTTTAGATTATCACGACCTCGCACGAGTTAAGCGTCACAAGAATCTAGAAGCCTTCCTTGAGTATCTAGAGAATGAACGTGAGGGTGACTACCGTATTTTTGCTTGTACGACCAAGACCACAGGCCACCACATTGATGCGAAATTCCAACAAGGTGATGTACTGATGTTTGGCCCTGAGTCTCGCGGTCTGCCTGCTGAGTTCATTGAAAGCATGCCAATGGAGCAACGTATTCGTATTCCAATGATGCCAGAAGCACGCAGCTTGAACCTGTCTAACGCAGTGGCCATTATTGCGTTCGAAGCATGGCGACAAATGGGATTTGAAGGCGCGGTATAATACCAATCTCAGTAAATAACCGCTCGCACGGCCTGTTACCTGTTCCAGCTAGTAATCGTAAAAGCAGATAACATGCAATAAAAAAGGCTCTTACCATTATCACTTTCTTGCGAAGGATAACGGTAAGAGCCTTTTCTGTTTTTCCCTCTATATAAAGAAAAGAGAAAAAACGGATTAATTTAAGCGGTTACGATCGTTGTCGTCGTCTTTCTTCTCAAACTCACCCTCAAAGGTGTTGCCGTCTTTTGATTGGTCAGATGGACCTGAATTGAATGGGTCTTGTCCAAATGGGCTCTGGCCAAAACCAGCTTGTCCACCCGCATGAAAACCACCAGACATATTGGTCACCACCATTTTTTCCATCATTTTCTTGGCAATCATCGCTCTTGGTGCTGGTAACAATACCAACATACCGAGTGCGTCCGTCATAAAACCCGGAGTCAGCAGCAATACGCCTGCAACCGCAAGCATCACGCCTTCAAGAATCTGTTGTGCTGGCATTTCGCCTTGTTGCAACCGACCTTGAACAGACATAAGTGTCTGAATGCCTTGGCTACGAACCAGCGATGCACCCACAAATGCAGTGATCAGAACCAACGCGATAGTTGGCCACAATCCTAAGAAGCCACCAACTTGAATAAATAGCCCAATCTCAATGATGGGTACGAAGATAAATAGTAATAATAAGATAGGAAACACACGCCCTCCTTTGTTACATCCAGTTTACGCTGAAAGCCCTATCAATCTCAAATTTATCCTGTAAATAAGCGTGTTTATTGACCCGGAATAAGTTTGCTAAATATTGACGAAACAAAAACGAAAAAGGTGATCAACTTAATATTTTTATGCGCTAAGTACAGTATCATGTGCCACATAAGTCAGGACGGATTTATCAGCCCAATATTCTAGCGAACGGAGTATTTGCACACAGAATAGGCTAATAACTAACTATATAATCAGAATAATTCTCTAAGGATCCTGTTATGGCTACTCAATCAGAAGCTCAAGTTGAAGCTCCTCAAGCTACTCGTCTCGAAGAAGATCTATTAGGTCAACGTCATGTTCCGGCTGATGCTTACTACGGCATCCACACTCTACGCGCAGTTGAAAACTTCAACATCTCAAATGTAACGATCTCAGATGTACCTGAATTCGTTCGCGGTATGGTGATGACAAAGAAAGCAGCGGCTTTAGCAAACAAAGAGTTAGGTGTAATTCCAAGCGAAGTGGCTAAATACATCATCGAAGCTTGTGACCTCATTCTAGACACTGGCAAGTGCATGGATCAGTTCCCATCGGACGTTTTCCAAGGTGGTGCTGGTACTTCTGTAAACATGAACGCGAACGAAGTCGTTGCGAACGTGGCACTTGAACTTATGGGCAAAGAAAAAGGCCAATACGAGTTCATCAACCCAAATGACCATGTAAACCGCAGCCAATCTACAAACTGTGCTTACCCAACGGGCTTCCGCATCTCTGTTTACAACAGCGTGCGTAAACTGATCGATGCTATCGAATACCTAAAAGGTGCATTTGAGCTTAAGAGCCAAGAGTTCAACACAATTTTGAAGATGGGTCGTACTCAACTTCAAGATGCTGTGCCTATGACGGTTGGCCAAGAGTTCCACGCTTGGGCTGTAACCATCAACGAAGAAATCAAAAACCTAGAATACACTTCAAAACTACTGCTTGAAGTTAACCTAGGCGCAACGGCTATCGGTACTGGTCTGAACGCAGCACCGGGTTACCAAGGCCTAGCAGTTAAGCACCTAGCAGAAGTAACTGGCTTAGAGTGTGTAGCGGCTGAAGATTTAATCGAAGCAACGTCTGACTGTGGCGCATACGTAATGACGCACGGCGCACTTAAACGTCTAGCGGTGAAACTGTCTAAGATCTGTAACGACTTACGTCTTCTTTCTTCAGGTCCACGTACTGGCTTCAACGAACTAAACCTACCGGAACTGCAAGCGGGTTCTTCAATCATGCCTGCTAAAGTAAACCCAGTTGTACCTGAAGTAGTAAACCAAGTTTGCTTTAAAGTTCTAGGTAACGACAACACGGTTTCTTTCGCAGCAGAAGGCGGTCAGCTTCAATTGAACGTAATGGAGCCTGTTATCGCACAAAGCATGTTTGAGTCTTTAGACATCCTAACAAACGCATGTGTGAACCTACGCGACAAGTGTGTAGACGGCATTACTGTGAACAAAGAAGTATGTGAATCTCACGTATTTAACTCTATCGGTATCGTGACTTACCTAAACCCATACATTGGCCACCACGAAGGTGACATCGTTGGTAAGATTTGTGCGGAAACAGGTAAGAGTGTTCGTGATGTAGTTCTAGAGCGCGGTTTATTGAGCGAAGAAGAACTTGATGACATTTTCTCTGTTGAAAATCTGATGCATCCTCAGTATAAAGCTAAGCGCTACGAGTAAAGTTAGCGAGAAAGGGCTCCAAGCGGAGCCCTTTTTTAGGCTCCAATGCGGTTACCCCTGATTATTTTGTGGATTTCCGTGGGTTGCGTTTTTGCTTAATTGAACCTAAACCATAGAACTATTATGTGAACATTCCAGCGGCGAATGTTCACATAATAAAATCTAAAATGAGGTGTTACTTATGATTGCAGTAGAACTGTTTGTCGTCCTGCTCTTTATCTTTTTGGGGGCCAGAATTGGCGGTATTGGTATTGGTTTTGCCGGTGGTGCTGGTGTTATTGCCCTTTCATTAATTCTTGGTGTTCCAACAAGCCAATCTTTCATCCCGGTCGATGTAATTTTGATCATCATGTCGGTTATCACCGCAATTGCAGCAATGCAGGTTGCTGGCGGTATGGACTGGTTGGTACAAATTGCAGAAAACTTTTTGCGTAAACACCCTGAACGAATCACCTTTTACGCGCCGATTGTGACCTTTGTAATGACACTGATGGCGGGTACTGGTCACACAGCATTCTCTACGTTGCCTGTTATTGCAGAAGTAGCAAAAGGCCAAGGTGTTCGTCCTTCTCGTCCACTGTCTATCGCAGTTGTAGCCTCTCAAATTGCGATCACAGCTTCGCCTATTTCGGCAGCAGTTGTGGCTTTCGCAGCGATGCTGGCACCCTTTGGTGTCGACTACCTAACGCTATTGATGGTTTGTATTCCAACAACCTTCATCGCTTGTATGGTTGGTGCGGTTGTCGCGAACTACATGGGCAGCGAACTGAAAGACGATCCTATTTACCAAGAACGTCTAGAGAAAGGTCTAATCAAGCTAGCAACAGAAGAGAAACGCGAAATTCTACCAACAGCGAAGAAAGCGACTTACATCTTCCTTGCGGCGATTGGTTTTGTTGTTTGCTACGCAGCCGCTATCTCTAGCTCTGTTGGCCTAATTGAAAACCCAGCACTGGGCCGTAACGAAGCGATCATGTCTGTGATGCTGGCAGCAGCAGCGGCAATCGTGATGTTCACTAAGATTGATGCAGCGAAGATTTCTTCGGCTCCAACATTCCGCTCTGGTATGACTGCGTGTGTATGTGTACTGGGTGTGGCTTGGTTAGGTTCAACGTTTGTGAATGCACACGTTGCTGAAATCAAAGACGTTGCTGGTGCTCTACTGGCTGACTACCCTTGGATGCTGGCTCTTGTTCTGTTCTTCGCTTCTATGCTGCTTTACTCTCAAGGCGCGACAACGGTTGCACTGATGCCTGCAGCTCTAGCGATTGGCGTTGCACCACTAACAGCCGTGGCTTCTTTTGCTGCGGTAAGTGCACTGTTCGTACTTCCAACTTACCCTACGCTACTGGCAGCGGTTGAGATGGATGACACAGGTTCAACTCGTATTGGTAAGTACGTATTTAACCACCCATTCTTCATTCCTGGTGTGGCAACAATCAGTACAGCGGTAGCACTCGGCTTCGCATTCGGCGGTCTGTTTATCTAACACTCACTGAAAACCAAACCTAAAAGGAAGCTTCGGCTTCCTTTTTTCTTTTCTGCACAATGTGTTTATTTGATACGTATCAAATAAACATTATAAACCTAAAAATCCGAATAAAAATAAAGTTTGAATAAAATTCCAGGAATATTCACGTCATTCATTAACAATGCCTGCCAACACAACCACCCCTTGTTTCTTTCTAATTAACATCGAATATTAATCCAAGCTAACCAACAAAAAAACCTTGCTCTTTTTCTAACGTTTTCCAGCCTATTCATTGGTCACTATTTTTGTGAACAATACCAAACTTAAATTCCAACGTAAGGAATAAAATAACCGCAGTTAAATTAAATCTAAATTAATTTGGATATATAAATATAAAGATACTTATATTTAAAGTCAGCAACTTTATATCGTTGATTGCTTTATAAGTGTCCGTGTATTTACAATCTATAAATCATTAGTCGCTAATTCACATCACTTCTATTTAAGATGATGTAAGGAGATAGCCATGACAACTCAAACGATACCAAGCGAGAAAAAAAAGGGCGGCTTCTTTGCCAACTTTAAATTCCCTTCTGCCTACACCATTCTATTTATTCTGATTGCGTTCGTCGCACTGCTTACCTGGATTGTTCCAGCAGGCCAATACGACCGTGCAATGAATGAAGAGCTAGGCCGAGAAGTACCCGTAACCGGAACCTATCAAGCGGTAGAAGGTAACCCTCAAGGCGTGATTGATGTACTGCTCGCGCCTATTGACGGCTTCTATGACCACAATAGCTATGAAGCGGCGGCTATCGACGTTTCGCTGTTCATCTTAATCATTGGTGGCTTCTTAGGGCTAGTAACCAAAACGGGTGCCATTGATGCCGGTATCGAGCGCGTCACCGCCCGCTTAGAAGGGCGAGAAGAGTTGATGATACCAATACTGATGGCGCTATTTGCCGCAGGTGGTACCGTCTACGGCATGGCGGAAGAATCACTGCCCTTCTATACATTGCTAGTGCCGGTAATGATGGCAGCTCGCTTTGACCCTCTTGTTGCCGCTGCGACCGTACTGCTTGGTGCAGGTATTGGGGTGCTGGGTTCAACGATTAACCCATTCGCAACCGTGATCGCTGCCAACGCCTCTGGTATTCCATTTACAGACGGTATCGTGTTGCGCATTGCGATGTTGATTATTGGTTGGGGTATTTGTGTTGCCTACGTAATGCGTTACGCAAGAATGGTTCAAGCCGATCCAACAACATCAATTGTCTACGACAAATACGAAGAGAACAAAGCGCACTTCTTAGGTAATGCGAGCGGCGAAAAACTTGAATTCACCGCGACTCGCAAACTGATTCTGACCATTTTTGGTGGCTCGTTCGCTGTAATGATTTATGGTGTATCCGTTGCTGGATGGTGGATGGCTGAGATCTCAGCGATGTTCTTAGCAGCAACCATCATCGTTGGTATTGTGGCTCGCATGAGCGAAGAAGAGTTTACCACCAGCTTCATTGATGGTGCCCGCGACCTACTTGGCGTTGCGCTCATCATAGGTATTGCACGTGGTATCGTAGTGGTGATGGACCGCGGTATGATCACCGATACCATTCTCTTCTCAGCAGAACAGATGGTAACGGGGCTTTCTTCGGTTATCTTCATTAACGTGATGTTCTTCTTAGAGATTCTACTGTCGTTCTTAGTGCCATCGACCTCTGGCTTAGCGGTACTGACCATGCCAATCATGGCACCACTGGCCGACTTTGCTGGCGTAGGTCGTGACTTGGTTATCACTGCGTACCAATCTGCATCTGGCTTGGTGAACCTAATCACCCCAACCTCCGCGGTGGTGATGGGTGGTTTGGCGATTGCTCGTGTCCCTTACGTGCGCTGGGTTAAATGGGTGATGCCACTAGTCGGTATATTGATGGTGTTCTGCATTGTTGTACTGAGTATTGGTGCGCTGATCTAACTAACAGCACTTCACTCCTTTCTCATCCAAAGCCGCTTCTCACAGCGGCTTTTTTATTGTTCCCTCTCAATGTAACCTTCTGCCACTGAAACAGATCCTCAAAGCCATACACGCGATATTCAAGGTTCTTCTGTTCGTAGCCAAGCTCAACTAAACTCAAAGCACTCGCAATAGAAGAATCAATCCTACTTTTAAACATCTAATTTTCTTGATGAAATAACACTCTATTTTCAACCATGATGTTTAAACAAATAGTTAGTCACTTATTAGCGTTAATTATATTTAAAGTAATTAATAGCCTAATAAACAGACGAGGATTAATGCCCTTTTCTATCAAAAAACACACTTAAACAGCCGATTTTAAAATGTGATCGCAACAGCTTTATTCGCATTTACTTTGTTAATAAACAATTAATTCCACATCCAAAATTAAATATCTAAATAAAAACACTGCATACTTCCAAACTAAGCACACTCTTATAAATAAAACTATTCTGCATATAATCCCTCACAAATCGGATTCTAACTAGGCGAATGAAAAAAGCATGCATAATATTCCCAAGGAGTTAACTATTTAGAAAAGACTGACAATAGTTGAAAGTGCATAAAGTTTGTTAAAACCCTTGATTTTAAAGGGCTGCGGGATAAAAAACGATTTGTGATAGATCTCTAAGAATACCTGACTAGCAGGCGTAATATTAATTCCAGACAAGAGATATGAATAAAATAATTCATTCTTCTCAACTGAAAATAAATAATTACTCTTAGCAATAAAAGTAATTCAAATATATAAGAGAGAGACGATCATGAGTAAGTTCTATGTAGGTTCTGAAATAGGTCAATTACGCCGCGTTCTAGTTCACCGCCCAAGACGCGCACTGACTCACCTAACGCCCTCTAACTGTCACGATTTGCTATTTGATGACGTACTGGCTGTTGAGCGTGCAGGTAAAGAGCATGACGCATTTACTCAAACGCTACGTGATCAAGGTGTTGAGGTTCTTCTTCTTACTGACTTGCTAGCCGACACACTAGCGGTGTCAGAAGCGAAAGATTGGCTACTAACCTGCCAAGTATCTGATTACCGTTTGGGTAAAACATTCGCCAATGATGTGCGCTGCTACTTAGGCGACTTACCAAACCTAGAGTTAGCAAAAATCCTAACGGGCGGTTTGTCTTACGCTGAGATGCCAATGAAATCATCTTCAATGATGCAAGGCATGCATGCACCAACCGACTTCATTATCGAGCCTCTACCAAACCACCTATTTACTCGCGACACATCTTGCTGGGTATACGGCGGTGTATCTATCAACCCAATGGCGAAACCAGCTCGTCAACGTGAAACAAACCACGTTCGCGCTATTTACCGTTGGCACCCAACATTCGCAGGCCAAGACTTCATTAAATACTTCGGCGATGAAGAAAAAATCAATTACGACAACTCTACGATTGAAGGTGGTGACGTTCTTGTAATCGGTCGCGGTACGGTTCTTATCGGTATGTCTGAGCGTACAACAGCACAAGGTGTTGAGCACTTAGCATCGAGCCTATTCAAACACGGTCAAGCGAAACAAGTTATCGCAATGCAGCTACCAAAACACCGCTCTTGCATGCACTTAGACACCGTTATGACGCACATGAACGAAGATACGTTCTCTGTTTACCCTGAAGTGGTGAGTAAAGACGTACAGTGCTGGAACCTAACTGGTGATGAGTCTGGCGCAGTGAAAGTGAAAGAAGAAGGCTACTTCGTAACAGCTATCGAAAAAGCACTTGGCGTAGACAAGCTAAACCTAATCACGACCGGTGGTGACAACTTCCATGCAGAACGTGAGCAGTGGAACGATGCAAACAACGTTCTAACGGTTAAACCTGGCGTTGTGATTGGCTACGAAGGCAACACCTACACCAATGAAAAATACGATAAAGCAGGCATCACAGTTCTTCCTATCCCTGGAGATGAACTTGGCCGCGGTCGCGGTGGCGCACGCTGCATGAGCTGCCCAATTGAGCGTGATGGTATCTAATCACTAAGACGAAAACGGCCAAGTTGAATGATCTTAAATAATCTCAGCTTGGCCAAAATGAGAGAACACAATTATGACTAAGCAAACTGTTGTTGTTGCACTCGGCGGTAATGCCTTACTTCGTCGCGGTGAGCCGTTAGAAGCCGATGTTCAACGCCGTAATATTGAAACAGCGGTTAAAACCATCTCTGAAATCGCGAAAGTGTACAACGTGGTTCTAGTACATGGTAATGGCCCACAAGTTGGTTTACTGGCTCTGCAAGGTTTGGAATACAAAAAAGTAAACCCGTATCCGCTAGATGTATTGGGCAGTGAGACTCAAGGCATGATCGGCTACATGCTGATGCAAGAGTTCAAGAACTATCTACCTAACCGCAACATCTCGTGCATGTTGACGCAAATGACCGTTGATCCAAACGATCCTGCATTCGCCGATCCAACGAAGCCGATTGGCCCGATCTACGAAGAAGCGGAAGCGCGTGAATTGGCGGAGAAATTCCACTGGATCGTCAAACCAGACGGCCAACACTTCCGTCGCGTTGTGCCAAGCCCACGCCCTACTGGCATTGTTGAGCACGAAGCGATCACCCAACTTATCGATGCAGGCCACCTAGTGATTTGTACTGGCGGCGGTGGCATCCCAGTGAAAAAAGAGAACGGCAAATTAGTGGGTGTTGAAGCGGTTATCGACAAAGACATGTCAGCGGCTTTCTTAGCGAAACAACTGGATGCGGATGCACTGCTTATTTTGACCGACGCGGACGCTGTTTACCTTGATTGGGGCAAACCGACTCAACACGCACTGCGCAGCACCACACCAAGTGAACTGGCGAAATTCGAATTTGATGCAGGCTCTATGGGACCAAAAATTGAAGCATCGTGCGAATTCATTCAGCAAGGCGGCAAAGTCGTCGGTATTGGTGCACTCGAAGATGGTTTGCAAATCCTGCAAGGCTTGGCGGGCACCAACATCACCAAAGATTAATCTACTCGCGAGCTTTTCAAACCTTGCGAGAAAACTGAATCACCGTTTGAACTGAAATTAATACACAAAAATTGAATCGCGCTTTCTTGAATTTTCTTTCCCTGTAAAAAGAAAGCGCCTAAATCTAAGAAGGAATACATCATGGCTTTTAACCTACGCAATCGTAACTTCCTAAAACTACTAGATTTCACTCCACGCGAAATTCAACACTTATTAGATCTTTCTATGGAGCTAAAAAAAGCGAAGTACAACGGTTACGAACAGCCAACACTAACTGGCAAAAACATTGCGCTTATCTTTGAGAAAACCTCAACTCGTACTCGCTGTGCATTCGAAGTAGCGGCATTCGACCAAGGCGCTCGCGTGTCTTACTTAGGCCCATCTGGCTCTCAAATTGGCCACAAAGAATCAATGAAAGATACCGCTCGCGTTCTTGGCCGTATGTACGATGGCATTGAATACCGCGGCTTCGGTCAAGAGATTGTTGAAGAGCTAGGCGCTTACGCTGGAGTTCCAGTATGGAATGGTCTGACTGACGAATTCCACCCTACACAAATTCTTGCTGACTTCCTAACCATGACGGAATACGGCCGTGGTAAACAACTGCATGAAATCAGCTTTGCTTACCTAGGTGATGCTCGCAACAACATGGGTAACTCTCTGATGGTTGGCGCAGCTAAAATGGGCATGGACATTCGCCTTGTTGCTCCAAAACAGTTCTGGCCACAAGAAGAACTATTGGCTCAGTGTCGTGAAATCGCAGAGCACACAGGTGGCAAAATTACACTGACTGAAGATGTTCAAGAAGGCGTGCAAGGTTGTGACTTCCTATACACCGACGTTTGGGTATCCATGGGCGAAGCGAAAGAAGCATGGGCTGAGCGTATCAACCTAATGATGCCTTACCAAGTGAACATGGAAATGATCAAAGCAACAGGCAACCCACATGTGAAATTCATGCACTGCCTACCGGCTTTCCACGGCGAAGATACAACAGTCGGTAAGCAACTTGCTGCTGAATATCCGCAACTTAAAGATGGCGTAGAAGTGACAGATGAGGTAGTTGAGTCTGAATACTCAATCGTATTCGATGAAGCAGAAAACCGCATGCACACCATCAAAGCAGTCATGGTTGCGACACTAGGCAGCTAATATATTAAAAAGTTACGAAGTTAAAAAGTTAAGCACTCACTTGTTCGCAAGACATTGACAAGTTAAGTGCAATAACAGGGAAATGCGGGTGGCGTTCTTGGGATTTTGACCTTGGATAAAACCCGCATTTTTTTTCATGTACTAAAAAAGATTATTACCTGAAAAACCCTGAGATTCGCAGTTCCGACAAAGGCTTAAATGGAAGCTACAAACGGACGTGATTTCGCATAAAAATCCATTAAATGAATACTTTACAGAAAGTATTGCATGGCCTTTTTATCTGAGTATAATCCTCCGCAATTTGTCTAAAGAGAGCAAAAAATGAACCGCAGTTCTGTCGCACATAATTGTCAAACTACACGCCAAAGAGTGGCGTTAGTGTCATTTTTATTTTGCTCTATTGATCGTTTCGAAGCCTCCTATTTTTAGGGGGCTTTTTTTTGTCCGCAATTTGACTGTATGCATAGAAAAAGGAAGACCCGTTATGGCGCATTCGTTATTTAACAAGCACATCATCTCCATTCCAGAGCTCTCTCGTGATGAACTGGAGCTTATCGTCGATACTGCAGCAAGACTCAAAGCAGAGCCAAACCCAGAGCTGCTGAAAAATAAGGTGGTTGCGAGCTGCTTCTTTGAGCCTTCAACTCGAACTCGCCTTTCATTTGAAACCGCAGTTCAACGCCTAGGTGGCACTGTCATCGGTTTTGATAATGGCGGTAACACGTCACTGGCGAAGAAAGGCGAAACACTTGCCGATTCGGTGCAGGTTATTTCATCCTACGTCGATGCCTTTGTAATGCGTCACCCACAAGAAGGGGCAGCACGTTTAGCGTCTGAATTTTCTAACGGTGTGCCGGTAGTAAACGGCGGCGACGGTGCTAACCAGCACCCGACGCAAACCTTGCTGGACCTGTTCTCGATTTACGAAACACAAGGCACGCTCGATAACCTCAATGTGGCGTTCGTCGGCGACCTAAAATATGGCCGTACCGTGCACTCATTGACGCAAGCACTATCGAAATTCAATAACGTGCGTTTCTTCTTTATCGCGCCAGAAGTCTTAGAGATGCCAGATTACATCTGTGAAGAATTGGAAGAGATGGGCATCCAATACAGCACTCACAGCAGCATTGAAGAAGTCGTGCCGGAACTGGATGTTCTGTACATGACTCGCGTGCAGAAAGAGCGCTTTGATGCGTCGGAATACGCACACATGAAATCGGCTTACATCCTCACCGCCGATACATTGAAAGACGCTCGTCAAAACATGAAGGTACTTCACCCGCTGCCACGCGTCGACGAAATCACCACCGACGTTGATAAAACGCCACACGCTTACTACTTCGAACAAGCTGAAAACGGTGTATACGCTCGCGAAGCCCTATTGGCCCTAGTTCTTAACGACACTTTATAAGCAGGAGAAACAGTCATGGTTAAACAAACTCAGCTACAAGTAGAAGCGATCCGTAACGGCAGCGTGATTGACCACATCCCTGCTCACCTTGGTATCAAAATCCTTAAACTGTTTAAGCTACACAAGACAGAACAGCGCATCACTATGGGCTTAAACCTGCCATCATCGGCACTTGGCCATAAAGATCTAATCAAGATTGAGAACATCTTTCTGACCAAGGAACAAGCCAACCAATTGGCTCTGTACGCCCCGCAAGCGACGGTCAATCAGATTGAAGAGTACAAGGTGGTTAACAAGCTAACATTAGTGCTGCCAGACCAAATCAACAGTGTCTACTCTTGCCCGAATAGCAACTGTATTTCGCACGGTGAGCCAGTCGAAAGCAGCTTTAAAGTGCAGCTAAAACAGGAAAACGTGCAGCTAAAATGTCACTACTGTGAAAAAGTATTCTCTCGCGAGATCATGAGTGAAATTCGCTAACCCTTAGCGCCATTATCACGGTCTCCAAAGCACCCTAATACCGATGGATATTTATGCCAAACTTGGAATAAATATCCATTTAACAAAAGAATAAAACTCCAAAATAAAAGCAATTAACTAGAATTTTATTTGGTGACCCCCTTCAAAAAGATAACTATCCTTTAGTGGTAGACTCAATGGGTAGACGATCATACATCACGCATACCTTCCCTCTTTATTTCGGGATTCATCGGTAAGCCCTATTTAACAATCGTACTCTACGGCTTTGGGAGTACGCTCGGCGCTATGGACAAGCGATAACCACATGTTGACCTTAAGGAGTTGTTCATGAACCCAATCACTGAGCACGGTTGCTTGTATTCAGCTGAAGATAAAACACTGACTGCAGCGTGCAAACGCTTACTACAACAACAAAGCTTCTCGACCCAAAATCAACTGCGAGAGAAACTCGTCGATATTGGCTATACCGGTATCAGCCAATCGACCGTATCTCGTATTTTGTCACAGCTTGGTGTTGTCAAAATTCAGAATGCTTGCGGTAAAAAGGTTTACTGCATCACGGTTGAAAGTGCACCGGTTCGTGTCGATGCATCCATCTCATCACAAATCGAATTAATTACTCACAACCAAGCGATGGTGATCGTAAAAACAAACCCTGGTTGTGCACAGTTGGTCGCAAGATTAGTCGATATCGACCCACATACCGAGATTATCGGCACCGTTGGCGGCAATGACACCGTGCTAATTATCCCGAAAGACACGATGAACATTGATGCTTGCGAACAAGTAGTAAGAGCACGCTTGGGTGTTGCCTAAATGTCTTATTGGCAAGGGCAGTTCACTGCAGTTGCGCTGCTAACCCTCTCTCGACTGCCTAAGAAAGTGGCTCACCCGCCCTAGCGGATATTTGCTGGTCGATGAAACTAATCACAAACTATTACGGTCTGATTGAGTTAAGATACCTTCAACTCCATTTTGATGACTAAATAGTATGCGACGACTTGCCACATTACTTTTTGTTTGTGTTTCCCTGTTCACCCAGCCTGCGTGGGCGCTTTTTGGAAACGACAACGCCGAGCCAAGCTTCGGAGGCAATAACAACGGTTTTGTCCCTGTAGACCAAGCTTTCCCTTTCAATTACTACCAGCAAGACGGCAAGGTCCTTCTCGACTGGCAAGTAAAAGAGGGCTACTACCTCTATCAACATAGCCTCTCGTTCACTGGCCAAAATCTCGCTATCGGCAATGTTGAAATGGAAGATGGCCAACCACACCAAGATGAATTCTTCGGTGAGGTGAGCATTTATACTCAGCCGTTATTCGTGCAAGTTCCACTACAGAGTTACCAAGATGGCTCACAGCTGATCGTTAAGTATCAAGGTTGTGCAGATGCTGGTTTCTGCTACCCACCAGAAACTCGAGTAATCGACATTGAACCTTTCACAGCAACAGGTTCTGCTAATTCGCAAGGTAGTGACTCACAAGCTTCATCTTCTGCTGGCAACGAAACCGATGTTTCTACGCAACCAACATCTCCGAAAGCAGACGTTGTAAGTAACACGACTCAACAGCCAAATGCCCCTGTTTCAAAAGAAGCAGGCTTAGCCGATAAGCTCGGTGACAGTTGGTGGACCCCTCTATTATTCTTAGCACTCGGTGTTGGTTTAGCCTTTACGCCGTGTGTGCTGCCTATGTATCCGATTCTAACGGGTATCGTTTTAGGTGGTGGCAAACTCAGCCAAGGTCGCGCGCTGATGCTGTCCTTTATTTACGTGCAAGGCATGGCGTTAACCTACACCTTATTAGGTTTAGTGGTTGCTTCAGCAGGCATGCAATTCCAAGCCGCTATGCAGCACCCTTACGTGCTGATCGCGCTGAGTGTTCTGTTCGTGGCGTTAGCAATGTCGATGTTTGGCGTTTATAACCTGCAACTGCCAAGCAGCATCCAAACTTGGCTCAACAACCAAAGCAACAAGCAGCAAGGTGGCAATACCTTGGGCGTATTCGCAATGGGCGCTATCTCTGGCTTGGTGTGTTCACCTTGTACCACGGCGCCATTGTCAGGCGCACTGCTGTATGTGGCTCAGAGTGGTGACCTATTTACCGGTGCAATTGCTCTGTACGCGTTGGCTATGGGTATGGGTATCCCACTGATTTTAGTGGCAGTGTTTGGTAATAAGCTATTGCCTAAAGCGGGCAGCTGGATGAACAAGGTGAAGATCGTATTCGGCTTTATCTTGCTTGCCGCGCCTATCTTCCTGCTAGAGCGCATCATTCCTGAATTGTGGGCAACCGTGCTTTGGTCTGGCCTTGGCTTCATCGCCTTTGGTTGGCTTTACCACAGTAAGAATGCACTGCCATTTGGTGGCTGGAAGCAAAGCGCTGTGGGCATCATTGCGATGCTTGGCCTGTTCGCATCAGCTCAACCTGCGCTCAATTACTGGTTTGCAGAAAAGAGCGTGACGGTAGAACAACACATCCAATTTGCACGCATCAACACGGTTGAAGAACTAGAAATCCAGCTCATCGAAGCGAAGAAACTCGGTAAGCCTGTGATGCTCGACTTCTACGCCGATTGGTGTGTGGCATGTAAAGAATTCGAGAAGTACACCTTCCATCAAGCTGATGTGGAAAACAAGCTTTCTGACTTCGTACTGCTACAAGCCGATGTAACGAGAAACATGCCTCAAGACATTGAACTGCTTAAACAATTACAGGTACTTGGCTTACCGACGATTGAGTTCTGGGATGGCGAGGGTAACCATGTTCCAAATGCTCGTGTAACCGGTTTTATGCCTGCTGATGTATTCTTAAAACACATGAAAAACCACCAGCTATAACGGCAATATTCACTAAAATATAAGCCGAATCGAAAGCCGCACCGCCCCTCCGTAACGAGATGGCAGTGCGGCTTTTTTGCTATTCAGAGTAACGCTTTCTTATTCCGGGGATAAAAGTCGATATGGTTCAGACTTTTAATGCATAGATATTGTCCACATACTCAATCAGGATGATAATAAATATTAACTAAATTGTTAAAAGTATGAACGTCATGGACTCGACCTATACCATCATCATTGCTGATGACCACCCTCTCTTTCGCAACGCCCTGTTTCAGTCAGTTCATATGGCGATCAGTGGTGCGAACCTGCTTGAGGCCGATTCTCTCGATGCCTTACTGACTCTGCTAAAGAAAGAAGGCGAGCCGGATCTATTACTGCTCGATCTGAAAATGCCGGGCGCCAATGGCATGTCAGGCTTAATTCAACTGCGCGCTGAATACCCAGATCTACCGATTGTGGTGGTTTCTGCCAGTGAAGATGCCAGCGTGGTCACTCAGGTGAAGAGCCACGGTGCGTTTGGCTTTATTCCTAAGTCGAGTGATATGCGTGAGTTGGTGAGTGCACTGAATCAAGTGCTGAATGGCGACCCGTTCTTCCCTGAAGGGCTTATCACCAATAATGCAGCGTGTAGCGACCTTGCAGAAAAGATTTCCACACTGACGCCTCAGCAATACAAGGTATTAGGGATGCTTTCTGACGGCTTGCTTAACAAGCAAATCGCGTATGAATTGAATGTTTCGGAAGCGACCATCAAAGCACATATGACGGCCATCTTCCGTAAACTGGATGTGAAAAATCGTACTCAAGCGGTTATCTTGCTACAAGAAGTCCACAATTAAGCTTCACTGATATCCTCTTCTAAAGTCGTCTTAGGTAAACATAAACCCAACCTGACGACTTTATGATCATCTATCTCTGCAACCACCCAAGTGATGTCATGCCACTCAAAGCTATCACCCAATACAGAGTGTGCGCCAAGCTCTTGAGCAACCAATTGTTTTAGCGTCATTTCTCGCTCTTCTTCCGAGCCAAGTTCAATACCATAACAATCACTCACTGCCGCAACTGATAGCTCAACATCCAAGAAGAAGTCACCAAAGAATCGTGCCGCCTCTTCTGCTAGAGGCGCCTCACTGAACAACGAACTTAAGCTGTCCAAATCTTTGTCTTGACCAAGCACACATAAGATATCGTTCGCCTCTAACACGGTGCTGCCTGATGGGTGAAGCATGGCATCTTGTCGAAACACTGCCGCAATGCGCGTCCCTTCTGGCATAGATAAGCGTTTAAGCGGCTCGCCGACACACCACTTCTCGTCTTTCAATTTGTAAACAAACATCTCCCACTCACTGGTCGGATAAATCTCCATGCCGGTACGAGAAATTGGGGTTGGTGTCGGTGGTAAGGTCACCTGAGCCAACCTCGCAACTTTCATCAAGCTACCGCCCTGAACAATCAGCGAAACCATAACCACGAAGAAGGCGATATTGAAGTAAAGCTGGGCATTAGGCAGGCCAGCCATCATCGGGAACACCGCCAAAATGATCGGCACAGCGCCACGTAAACCTACCCAAGAAACAAACCAACGTTCTTTGGTGGTAAAGCTTCTGAACGGCAGTAAACCCAACCAAACAGACAACGGGCGAGCAAACAAAATCATACCGAAAGCCAATGCTAACGCAGGAAGTGCAATGTCCATCAATGTCGATGGCGTCACCAATAACCCCAGAACCAAGAACATCACGATCTGGCTTAGCCACGTCATGCCATCAAGAACATTAAGAATCGAGTGTCGCGAGCGCGTCGGACGATTACCAATGAACAAGCCCACTAGGTAAATCGATAAGATGCCGCTGCCGCCAAGCATGTTAGAGAACGCAAACAGAGCCACACCCCCACTGAGTACCAGAATGGAATAAAGGCCATCAGCCAATTGTACTCGATTGATTAAGCTCCATAGCACCCAGCCCCCACCAAGACCGATAAGAGTGCCGATACCAAACTGCATCGCGAAGCTTTTCAGTAGGAAGTTCATCCCCATTTCAGCATCAGGAGTGCCCAGCAGCGCAATTAAGGTCACCGTCAGGAACACCGCCATTGGGTCATTGGTACCGGATTCGATCTCTAGGGTTGAGCCAACACGTTCATTGAGGCTCTGCCCTTTCAACAAAGAGAATACCGCTGCCGCATCGGTCGAACCAACAATCGCGCCCACCAAAATGCCCTGCATCAGTGACAGGTCGAACAGCCAAGCCGCCATTAAACCGGTTAGAGTCGCAGTACAGGCTACGCCTATTGTTGCTAATGAGAGCGACGGCCAGAAAGCGACCTTGAAGCTTGCGACCTTGGTTCGCATACCGCCATCCAGCAAGATCACGGCAAGCGCGAGGTTACTCACCAAATAAGTCAGTGAGTAATCATCGAAATTAATACCGCCCGGGCCATCTTCACCGGCTAACATGCCAACGAAAAGGAAGATCAAAAGAATAGGAACGCCCAATCGAGAGGACACTTGTGAGAAAAGTACACTGATGGCGATGAGTACGGCACCAGTCAAAAATAAGTGATTAATGGTTATTGCGTCCAATTCGTTCCCCCAAAGAATAAAACTCGAGCTTTAAGCCTGTTGATCTTTTGCCACTAGCTTGTTGATCTTCTGCCGTTAAGCAAGTCACAGCCGGTGAAAGTACCGTAGTTACTATAACAAACTTATGTTTCGCTTCGTGTCATAGGCAGGACTAAATACCGTTTCTCGGTCATTTAGTTGTTAAATTTTATGACTCGCAGTCTAATTCATCCCTTTTTGTTAGACCTTTGGCTAATTTAACAACATTTTAACATCACATTTTTCTATGATTATGTCTCCTAGCTCCCATATTTCAGTACATTAGCGCTAATACCATCCCGACTAAAGTTGCACAGATCCCTTGACTTATCCTTGCTACATTCTAAATCGTAACATTACGTTAACACGCTATTTTACAAAACGGTTTCACAAAAACAGTTTCTACGAAAACGGAATAAAGGAGAAGGCAATGGCGTTCGAATCTACGGAACATGCTCAAGCCTATTGGAAGGAAAACTTGGGAATTATGGGAACACTGCTCGCGGTCTGGTTTGCGGTGTCTTACGGCGCTGGCATCTTATTTGTGGATGCCCTCAATACCGTTCAGTTTGGCGGGTTCAAGCTAGGATTTTGGTTCGCTCAGCAAGGTTCGATATACACCTTCGTGGCGCTGATATTTATTTACGTTGTCCGCATGAATGCGCTCGACAAAAAATACAACGTACAGGAAGACTAGAGGCTAGAACATGGATATTCAAACTTGGACGTTTATTCTCGTCGGTATTACTTTCGCGGTATATATCGGCATCGCAATCTGGGCTCGTGCAGGGTCTACTAGTGAGTTCTACGTTGCTGGCGGTGGTGTACACCCAGTAGCAAACGGCATGGCGACCGCCGCTGACTGGATGTCGGCAGCATCATTCATCTCAATGGCAGGTATCATCTCATTCGTTGGTTACGACGGTGCGGTTTACCTAATGGGTTGGACAGGTGGTTATGTACTACTTGCGCTATGTTTAGCACCTTACCTACGTAAGTTCGGTCAGTTTACGGTTCCTGATTTCATCGGTGAGCGTTACTACTCGAAAACGGCACGTATGGTAGCGGTATTCTGTGCAATCTTCGTATCGTTTACGTACGTTGCAGGCCAGATGCGTGGTGTGGGCGTTGTATTCTCTCGTTTCCTAGAAGTTGATATTAACCTAGGCATCATCATTGGTATGGGTATTGTGTTCTTCTACGCAGTACTAGGTGGCATGAAAGGCATCACTTATACGCAGGTAGCTCAATTCTGTGTCCTCATTTTCGCCTTCCTTGTTCCAGCAATCTTTACCTCAATCATGATGACAGGTAACCCACTTCCACAAGTTGGTATGGGCTCTACGCTATCAGGCACAGATGTTTACCTTCTTGATAAACTGGATGGACTGACCGAAGAACTCGGATTTACCGCCTATACCGAAGGTAACAAGAGCATGGTAGATGTATTCTTCATCTGTGCGGCTCTAATGGTCGGTACTGCGGGTCTTCCACACGTAATCATTCGTTTCTTCACGGTACCAAAAGTACGTGATGCTCGTATCTCAGCGGGTTGGGCACTACTGTTCATCTCATTGCTATACACAACAGCACCAGGCGTTGCAGCATTCGCTCGTGTAAACATGATCGAAACAATCAACGGCCCTGACATGCAAGGTGTCGCTGCAGCGGACGCACCAAGCTGGTACAAAAACTGGGAAAGCACTGGCCTAGTAGGTTGGGAAGATAAGAACGGCGATGGCAAAATGTTCTACTCGGGCGATGAGCGCAACGAGATGAAGATTAACCGTGACATCATCGTACTGGCTTCTCCAGAGCTAGCGAAACTACCAAACTGGGTTGTAGCACTGCTTGCAGCCGGTGGCCTAGCAGCCGCACTATCAACAGCCGCGGGTCTACTATTGGTCATCTCAACGTCGATTTCACATGACTTGTTGAAGAAAGGCTTCAGACCAAACATGACCGACAAGCAGGAGCTGTTAGCCGCTCGTCTGGCAGCCATGGTCGCGATTGTCGGTGCCGGTTACTTAGGTATTAACCCACCAGGCTTTGTAGCACAGGTAGTAGCGTTTGCCTTCGGCTTAGCCGCAGCATCCTTCTTCCCAGCGATTATCCTAGGTATCTTCTACAAGAAGATGAACAAGGAAGGCGCAATTGCAGGTATGTTGTCAGGTATTGCCTTCACAGCAAGCTACATCATCTACTTCAAGTTCATTAACCCAGCAGCAAGCACACCTGAAAACTGGTGGTTTGGTATCAGCCCAGAAGGCATCGGTACGCTAGGTATGTGTCTAAACTTCGTAGTATCGATTGCTGTAAACAAAGTAACTGCTGAAGTACCACAAGATGTACAAGATATGGTTGAGAACATCCGTTACCCGAAAGGTGCAGGTGAAGCTCACGACCACTAAGCACGACCATTAAACAAAGATGTTTAGCAAAAAATGAATCAGTACTTACATTGTAGGGATTAGGTACTGACTCCAGAAAGCCGATACTTCGTGTATCGGCTTTTTCTTTTTCTGCTCACTTTATAAAAAGATAAACAAAGGGTTGTTTTTAAAATTTTATTTGATAATAATTATCATTAACATCCAATAAAGAGATGCAGATGATGATGAAAGAGCAGCAGGTTCTCTATTCGAGATTTTACAAAGCACAGGATCGCTTTGCTTCATTAGAACAAGTTCAAGGCCATGAGCCGTTTGTAATTCGAGAGTATATCGAGTGTGCACTGACGCTTTCGGCTTACTATGAAAAGCATGCCGCTCAAGAAAACATCTTGTTGTGCGAGCTGTATCTACGCCAAGTTTTCTTTCATTTGATTGAAGCGATTGAGTCTCCTCAGCGCAGTTTCGCCTTTCGTCATATCTGCCTAGACTCTATTCACTCACCACTATTTTATTTGAAGCGCCACTACTGCCAGCAACCTCAAGGCCAAGCGCGTTTTTTGAATCTCAGCCAAACACTAAAACAAGTCCAAGCCCCACTTGGCTAACAAGGATAGAACATGACCCTACAATTTCGGATTGAAAAAGACAGCATGGGCGAAGTGAAAGTCCCTGCCGATGCGCTATACCAAGCACAAACTCAGCGTGCAGCGGATAACTTCGCGTTTAGCTCTCACAAGATGCCGACCAGTTTTATTCAAGCACTGGCGTCAATTAAACAGGCAGCGGCAGATACCAATGCTCAGTTAGGTCTACTGGAAGGTGATATTGCCAACGCGATAGCCGAAGCCAGCCAAGAGATCATTGAGGGTAAACACCTCGATCAATTCCCTATCGATGTCTACCAAACCGGTTCAGGTACCAGTTCCAACATGAATGCCAATGAAGTGATTGCTACGCTTGCCTCAAGAAGCTTGCAAGGCGACGTGAACCCCAATGATCACGTCAACATGGGCCAAAGCAGTAACGATGTGGTGCCAACCGCAATTCAAGTGAGCGTTGCTTTGATGGCTGAAAATAAGCTATTACCTGCATTAACTCACCTTTCTGAAGCACTCACCATCAAACAACAGGAACTTGCGGAGGTCGTGAAGACCGGCCGCACTCATCTAATGGATGCGATGCCAATGACCTTTGCTCAAGAGCTAGGTGGTTGGAAATTTCAGATAGAACACGCTAAGCAAGCAATAGAGAACACCCTGCCCGCTATCAAGGCTTTAGCACAAGGTGGTACTGCGGTTGGAACAGGGATCAATGCTGACCCACGCTTTGCCGATAAGTTTGCGAGTAACCTGTCTCAATCGACAAAGATCAGTTTTAGCTCGAGTGAAAACTTCTTTTTTAGCCTCAGCAGTCAAGACGCGATCGTTGCGCTGTCAGGTCAGCTCAAAACGGCAGCAGTTGCGATCATGAAGATCTCAAACGATCTTCGCTGGATGAACTCTGGGCCGTTGGCTGGCTTAGGGGAAATTGAATTACAGGCTCTACAACCAGGCTCATCGATCATGCCTGGCAAGGTAAATCCTGTGATTCCAGAAGCTGCAGCTATGGCGGCGGCGCAAGTCATTGGCAACGACACCACCATTACCGTAGCCGGACAATCAGGTAACTTCCAACTTAATGTGATGCTGCCAGTGATTGCTCATAACGTGTTGGAAAGTATTGAGTTATTGGCAAACAGCTCAGTCGCTTTAGCGGACAAAGCCATCGCGACCTTCACGGTACGCCAAGACAATCTCGATTTGGCACTGTCAAAGAACCCAATCCTAGTGACCGCACTTAACCCTGTGATTGGCTACTTGAAGGCGGCTGATATTGCCAAGAAAGCTTACAAAGAAGGCTTACCAATTCTGGATGTCGCAGAAAGAGAAACCGATCTTAGCCGAGAAGAGCTCAGTAAACTGCTTGATCCAACCACACTGACACAAGGTGGCATTGCTGGTTAGTTATTGAATTAACAAGCGAATCGGCGTTCGCAAAAAAAACAGAGACAAAAAAGGCCTCATCTGAGGCCTTTTCACTATCCGCTCACGAACGTACTAATCCGAGCCTGTTAACCCAAACTAGCTCACTCGATTCAAGACCGCTCTTAACTTAAGTGGCTTCACTGGCTTGGCAATAAAGCGAAAGCTGTTGGCCTTTATCGCTGCCAACATGTCATCG
Source organism: Vibrio sp. 10N.239.311.G01 (assembly GCF_041465805.1). NCBI lineage: Bacteria > Pseudomonadati > Pseudomonadota > Gammaproteobacteria > Vibrionales > Vibrionaceae > Vibrio > Vibrio sp. 10N.239.311.G01. The sequence continues at coordinate 18,692 of NZ_JBFSRM010000027.1, read as the reverse complement.
GTTCTATCGGCACTAATGATGACCCCTTCAAAAGAGTCTCCGAGGCGCAAGCGACACTGCTGCAGGACTTCGAGTCCGGTTCGACCATTATCCAAACGATAATCAGAGAAAATCACATCCGGCTGCCAACCATCATCTAGGCACTTCAAGCTTTCGACTAGATCAACGGCTGTCTTAACCTCACAACCCCAACGACCAATCAAGTTCTCCATACCGACTAAAATCTCTCGTTCATTGTCGACACACAATATTTTCAAGTGCTCGATATCACTAGTCGCCATTGGCGTCGAAGCTTGTACAACCGGAGCCACCTTTTCAGCTCTCGCTAAGGTGATGGAAAAGACACTGCCTTGCCCCGGCCATGAGCGCATCGAAATTTGATGGCCAAGCACATGAGCAATACCTTTCGAGATAGCCAGCCCTAACCCCAATCCTTGATCGGCTCGTACTTGGCTGCCACGAGTAAACTCTTCAAAGATTTCTTGTTGCTTGTCTTCATCGATACCGGTTCCATTATCCCACACATCAATTCGAACCTGTCCATTCACTCTTCTCGCACCCAGTACCACTTTCCCTTCCGGGTTATAGCGGAACGCATTGGTCAAAAAGTTCTGAATCACACGCCTCAACAGCTTAGGGTCTGAATGAATGAACAATGACGACGGAATCATCTTAAACTCAATTTTCTGTTGTCTCGCTAGAGCGCTAAATTCCGCGTTCAAATTGGTTAATACGTCATGCACGGCAATCGCGTGAATGTTGGTTTCTAACTTTCCGGACTCCAATCGAGAGATATCCAGCAAGTCACCAATCAAATCTTCTGCGGCGCCAAGTGCACTCTCGATGTGAGATGACAATTGCTTCACCTCTTGCTCTTTTGCCACCTCAGACAGTGACGAAGCAAATAGACGTGCGGCATTGAGCGGCTGCATCAAATCGTGGCTTACCGCGGCTAGAAAACGACTCTTAGATTGTGATTCTTGATCCGAAATCTGCGTGGCTTTTACCAAGCGATGATTCAGTTTTTCGAGTTCTTGAGTTCGCTCATGCACTCTCGATTCCAAACTTTCGTTGGCATCTTTTAGCGCTTGCTCTGCTTGTCGGAATACCGTGATGTCGGTAAAGCTCATCACAAAGCCACCACTTGGCATCGGGTTACCTTGCACTTCAATCACTCGACCATCAGGACGAATGCGAGAAGAGGTATGTCGAGTGCCTTGCTCCAAATGATAAACACGGCGACGCACATGATCTTCAGGGTCACCCGGACCACACAAACCTTGCTGAGCATTATGGCGAATCACATCGGAGATCGGCCTGCCCACTTGTATCAAACCAGCAGGGAACTCAAACAATTCTAGATAGCGCTGATTCCACGCCACCAGCCTCATTTGTTTGTCGATTACTGCGATGCCTTGGCCAATATGTTCAATCGCGCCTTGCAGTAAACCACGGCTGAAGTCGTACAGTTCCGAAGCTTCATCCACGATGGTCGCGACTTCTTCAAGCTGCATGTTTCTTCCCTGTAAAGCGGAAGTAAGTACTAACTTAGCAGACGAAGCACCGAATACTCCGGCGAGCACGCGCTCTGCGTGTCGAATCAGACTTGCAGGCGCTTGTTGATTAGGAAGCAGCGGCTGACCGTGTTGTTGCCAATAGCTGTGTAAGGCACTTTTCGCACGTTTGCGACCCACAAAACGCGACGCCAGCATCTCTAATTCAGCGACCGTCACTCGGTTCTGGTAAAGGCTGATATTCTCGTTTTCAGGCAGCGGCGTGCCAACAAATGCTGCTGATTGTAAGCGCTCACTTAGGCTTGGCCTGGTCGACATCGAAACTACGGCATAGCACAAGGTATTAAGTACAATACTCAGCACAATGCCCCAGTTTGAACTGCTGATATTCCAGCTACTGAGCAGTTCTGGCGGCGTGATAATCCACAGTAAAAGGTTACTGTCACTGTCGCCAGCCAACATGCTGGTTTGGCTCATCAAGGTAATCAGCCAAATCAACGAGCCCACCATTAAGCCGACATACACGCCCTTGCGGTTACCCGGGCGCCAGTACAAACCACCAATAAGTGCTGGCGCGAATTGAGCAATCGCAGCAAAGGAAAGAAAGCCAATCGCTGACAGTGAATGGATGGTATCGAGCGCCTGATAAAACAGCCAAGCACCCAGTAACAGCAGTAAAATTAGCCCGCGGCGAATCACCAATAGCAGGCCAGAAAAGTGTCGATGGGTTCTTTGAGTTAGGCGCATACGGCGCAGTAACAATGGCATCACTAAATCATTCGACACCATGATCGCCAAGGCGATGGTCGACACTATCACCATGCCACTTGCCGCAGACGTACCACCAAGGAAAGCCAGCAAGGCAATGTGATTAGCGCCTTCTGACATTGGCACACTGATCACATAGGTATCCGCTGGCATACCAGTAAGTAGTCCTTGTCCTGCCCAAGCAATTGGCAGCACGAACAGTCCCATCAAAATCAGGTAAAGCGGAAACAACCAACGAGCGGTATGCAGGTCTTGAGGACGTTCGTTCTCTACCACCATGGTATGGAACTGGCGTGGCAGACAGACAATCGCCAACATGGTTAAAACGGTATGAATAATTAAGGTCGGAATATTGGGTGATTCGTAGGTGGAAGCCGCCACATCAAGCAAGTCGATCTTGTCGCTGCTCATCGCCAGATACATGATGAATAGGCCAACGATCAGGAATGCCGCGAGCTTAACGATGGATTCAAACGCCACCGCCATCATCATGCCACGGTGATGCTCTGTGTTATCAATGTGTCTTGTACCAAACAGCATGGTGAAAATAGCCAAAGCACCGACCACAAACCAAGACACATGATAGTCCTGATAACCGAAGTCAGCCGCTAGGTTGGGTGCAACAATATCCAACCCCATGGTAATACCACGCAGTTGCAGAGCAATATAAGGAAGGATACCAACCACGGCGATAACCGTCACCGCCACCGCTAAGCCCTGAGATTTTCCATAACGAGCCGCGATAAAGTCGGCAATGGAGGTGATATGTTCCCGCTTCGCAATCAGGATCAGCCGCGCCAAGATCCGCCAGCCTAGTGTAAAGACTAGAATCGGGGCGAGGTAAATGGGTAAAAAAGACCAAGGGTTGTTACTCGCCTGCCCGACCGTTCCATAGAAGGTCCAAGAGGTACAATACACGGCAATCGAAAGGCTATAGATCCACGGGCGCCAACGCGATAGCCAACGAACCTGCCTGTCTCCATACCAAGCGATCAGAAATAACACGCCCAAGTAGGCTAAAGAGACTGGAATTACTATCCATCCTTGCATTGAAAACCCTTTTTCATCCATAAAAAAACCTCTCCATAAGGGAGAGGTTTCATTTAACTAAGGATGGGTGATTAACTCAATCGCATCGCTTAAATTCTGTGCTTTAGACTCTAATTATCAGCATTTGCTGTGAGATTCTGACTGTTCCGAATCTGATTGATTAATCTCAACCACTGAACTTCTTTCATCCAACTTAATGAACAGAGCAAGTGCACCCATTGCAGCCATGCCCCAGAAGATATTTGCGCCCCAAAGCTCATAACCCCAACCACTTAAGGTGGTCATCAGTGCAATAAAGGCACCTAATGGAATCGCGTTATACAGGGCTTGTAGCGCAACCATCTTGTTTTGTTCTTCAGATTGGATGTATTGAATCGCGGCGATGTGTGCCATGGCAAATGTCACACCGTGCAGCAACTGCACCATCACCAGTGCAAAAATCGCCGTGGTTGATGCGGTTATACCCCAACGCGCCATCACCCCAATAGCCGCGACGACAAACAAAGTACGCAGTGACCAGCCTGAGAATAATCGCTTACTCAGAGCAAATACGGCCACTTCAGCAACAACACCTAAACTCCACAAATAACCGATGATAGCTTCTGAGTGACCCGCTTCTTTCCAATAAATCGCACTAAAACTGTAGTAAGCCGCATGACTACCTTGCAGCAGCGCCATCAAGGCTAAAAACTTTACCACTGACGACTCACGCAGCAGTTCACCTAGTTTTGGTCGCGCCGCTTGTTGCTCAGATTGTGTTACTGGCATCACATTGGGGTTTCTCATCGCAAGAATCAATGACAGCAACACACCGGCAAGCGCAGTATACAAAATCATGTCAGTGCCGAATTGTGCCACCAAATAGCCAACAACCGTTGAACCTGCGATAAAGGCAATTGATCCCCAAAGACGAGTTCGGCCGTAGTCGAGCATTTTCAAACGACTGTAATGGTTAGCCATCGCATCAGAAAGAGGAATGATCGGCCCACAACAGAGGTTAAACAGTACCGTTGCCAACAACATCAGTATAAAGCTGCCACCGGTGAAGAAGTGGAAACCGACAAACAGCAGCGCAGCGAAACTCAAACAGCGTAGCGCTGGCATCAAGTGTTCCACTTTATGGATACGCGGCGTAATCACTAAGTTGGCCACACAACGAGTCGCAAAGCCGATACCAATCAATACGCCAATATCACCAGCAGACACGCCTTGGTCTTCAAACCACAACGCCCAAAATGGCAAATACACGCCATACGCAAAAAAGAAACCAAGAAAATACTGAGAGATCCAGCCATAGGGTGAAGGGCTAAACATAAATGACCTATAAAGTGTGCGGAAAAAGGCAGCACCAATTATGCCTATCTCGCATACGATGAAAAAGGGAATTATTACTGGGATAGTATTCCCATATTCAATGGGTCTGGATATCGCATTTCAACAAGAGATTTCACGCTCATCAATACTCATACTCGCATTTAGACTAAAGTCGTCTGGAGCTTCGCTGGTATTTTGTCAGACTGATTAAAGACTCCCATTTCTTCTTGTGATGCTTATGCCTGACAAATTTAATATGCAGCACCCGCCCTTCGATAGCCTGTCCGACGCCGAACAGTTGAAGCTTCGCTCTTCATTAGACGTGGTGTATTACCGCTCTCAAGAAGTGATACTGGAAGCTGAAAGGCCGAGCCGACACCTGCATATTTTGATCAAAGGAGCTGTTGAAGAGCGCGCGAGCAGTGATGGTGAGATTTACGCACACTATGCCAATGACGATATTTTTGATGTCCGCAGCCAGTTTGAACCCCACACCAAACACCAATATATCGCACTCGAAGATACATTAAGTTATCTGCTGCCCACCGATATTTTTCTTGAGCTTTACCACGCCAATGGCCAATTCGCTGCCTACTTTGATAGCAACCTATCAACACGAAAAGCTTTGATAGAAGCCGCCCAACAGCAACAGAATCTTGCCGAGTTTATATTAACCAAAGTGGATGACTCTATCTATCACCCACCACTGATACTTGAACCAAACCAACCGATCAACCAAGTCACTCAAACCCTTAAAGAACAAGGGTTAGACTCGGCCCTAGTCCATTTGGAACATAATGATCCAAAAGCTTTTGGATCATCATGTTCCTTGTCGTATGGAATCGTCACTCGAACCAATTTATTGCATGCTGTGATGCTCGATAATTTCACACTGGATGCGCCTGTCGGTGAGATCGCAACGTTTCCGGTGATGCACGTGAACCAAGGCGATTTCTTATTTAACGCCATGATTACCATGACCAGAAATCGAGTAAAAAGGTTGATGGTTTGTGATGGTAAAAATGCGGTCGGCATGGTGGATATGACACAGATTCTCAGTGCATTCTCCACACACTCCCACGTTCTTACTTTGCGTATTGCGCGCGCCACCAGCGTTGAAGAATTGGCAATGGCATCCAACAAACAACGTCAACTGGTCGAGAGCTTGCTCAGTAATGGGATTCGCACACGCTTTATCATGGAGCTGATTTCTGCGGTCAACGAACAGATCATAGAGAAGGCTTTTGAGTTGGTGATCCCACCTGCACTGCATAATCATTGCTGCCTAATCGTGCTGGGTTCTGAGGGGCGTGGAGAGCAAATTCTCAAAACCGATCAAGACAACGCTCTGATTATTCAAGATGGTTTGGAATGGCATCAATGCCAAAGTGCCATGAACGACCTCACCCATACCCTTCAACAATTGGGTTACCCACTGTGCCCGGGCAACGTAATGGTCAACAATCCGAAATGGGTGCATTCAGAACAAGAGTGGAAACAAACCCTCACCCATTGGGTAAAAAAAGCCACGCCAGACACCGTGATGGATATCGCGATCATGGCAGATGCACACGCAGTAGCGGGGAATAGAGAGTTATTAAAACCTGTAAAGCAGCACCTCAGTGATTTAATGCTCGGACAAGAATTGATTCTGACGGAGTTCTGCCGCCCGGCGCTGAACTTCTCAGTTCCCCTGACCCTGTTTGGTAATGTGAAGCAATCTAAGTCCGGACTCGATATCAAACAAGGCGGTATTTTCCCTATCGTGCATGGTGTGAGAGCGCTTTGCCTAGAACATGGTGTCACGGTCAACAACACCTTCGAACGCATTGAGCAGCTGGTCAGCAAGAAAGTATTAGAGCAAAGTACTGCCGATAATCTCAGTGAAGCACTCAAGCAATTCTTTAAGTGGCGCTTAGCCCAAAGGCTTTCTCAGCAGCACAGCAGCAACAAGATTAACGTCAAACTGATGGAACGAGCAGACAGGGATCTGCTTCGTCATAGCCTGCACGTGGTGAAGAAATTCAAGCAATGGCTCGGCTACCACTATCAGATACGGGATTAGGCATTGAACGATGAATAGGTTGGTTCGCTATTACTGGCATCACAAGCTCAAAGGCTCCCTCTATCAGCCTCTGTTTACCGCGCCTATTGATCATGAATATGTATCGCTCGATTGTGAAACCACCAGCCTAGATCCCAATCAGGCAGAATTAGTTACCATTGCCGCGACCAAGATCATAGGTAACCGAATCATTACCAGCCAACCTTTTGAAGTCCGGTTGCGCGCCCCCCAATCGCTCGATTGCAATTCAATAAAAATCCACCGTATCCGTCATCAAGATCTAAAGCACGGCATCGAAGAAAAACAGGCTTTAATCGAGCTACTGAACTTCATTGGAAATCGTCCTTTAGTCGGCTATCACATCCGCTATGATAAAAAAATTCTCGACCGCGCCTGTTTAAAACAGCTTGGATTTCCACTGCCTAACCGATTAGTCGAAGTGAGCCAACTCTATCAAGACAAACTCGAAAGACAGCTGCCCAATGCCTATTTTGATCTCAGTATGGACGCCATCTGTCGCCAACTCGATTTACCTATCCCGGTCAATAAACATGATGCATTACAAGACGCTATCTCCGCTGCGCTGATCTTTGTGCGCCTGAAACATGGTGACCTTCCCCGTTTCAACTCTTCTTATTCTTAATTCAACCACTGGCGCTTCACATAGAGAGCAACATCTCAAAGTTGAACTTAACTCGCTATTTTGTAAGTGAAAAGCAGCGTCTCATCCTAAAGTCTAATTGTGGAAATCGCCGTCCTAGCCGAGAGTGATAACACAAAGACGGTTCTGTAATAGACCTAGAAACTGAACACAAAGGAAGTTGCCAGTTCATTAGGAATGTAGGCACAAGGAGAGATGCAATGAGTGAAGCCCACGTTTATCCGGTAAAAGAAAATATTAAATCAACCACACACGCGGACAATGACACTTACCTAGCCATGTACCAGCAATCTGTTTCTGACCCTGAAGACTTTTGGGGTGAACACGGAAAAATCGTTGATTGGATCAAACCTTTCACACAAGTAAAAAACACCTCTTTCGACCCTGGCCACATTGATATTCGCTGGTTTGAAGATGGCACGCTTAACGTTTCGGCTAACTGTATCGACCGCCACCTTGCTGAGCGCGGTGATGAAGTCGCTATCATCTGGGAAGGCGATGACCCGGCAGATGATAAAACTCTAACTTTTAATGAACTGCATAAAGAAGTGTGCCTGTTTTCGAATGCTCTAAAAGAGCAAGGCGTGCGCAAAGGTGATGTGGTTTGTTTATACATGCCAATGGTGCCAGAAGCGGCAGTAGCCATGCTGGCGTGTACCCGTATCGGTGCGGTTCACACAGTCGTATTTGGTGGTTTCTCACCAGAAGCACTGTCTGGTCGTATTATCGATTCAAATTCTAAAGTCGTTATCACTGCCGATGAAGGCGTGCGTGGCGGCCGTGCTGTTCCACTGAAAAAGAATGTCGATGAAGCACTGACGAACCCTGAAGTGAAAAACATCGAGAAGGTTGTTGTATTCAAACGCACTGGCGGTGATGTGGCATGGCACGAACATCGCGATGTGTGGTGGCACGATGCTATTGCTAATGTATCTGCAGATTGCCCACCAGAAGAGATGAACGCAGAAGATCCACTATTCATCCTTTATACGTCAGGCTCAACAGGTAAACCTAAAGGCGTTATGCACACCACAGGTGGCTACCTTGTTTATGCTGCGATGACCTTCAAATACGTATTCGATTACCAAGAAGGCGAGACTTTCTGGTGTACAGCCGATGTGGGTTGGATTACCGGTCACACATATCTTGTTTACGGACCGCTTGCTAATGGCGCAAAAACGATTCTGTTTGAAGGCGTGCCAAATTACCCGAACACCAGCCGCATGAGCGAAGTGGTCGATAAGCACCAAGTTAATATTCTTTATACGGCGCCAACGGCTATTCGTGCATTGATGGCGAAAGGCAATGAAGCCGTTGAAGGTACTTCTCGTGACAGCCTAAGAATCATGGGCTCAGTGGGTGAACCTATCAACCCAGAGGCGTGGGAGTGGTACTACAAAACAATCGGTAATGAGCAATCTCCAATTGTTGATACATGGTGGCAAACAGAAACGGGCGGTATCTTGATTGCACCGCTACCAGGCGCAACAGACCTGAAACCGGGCTCTGCAACTCGTCCATTCTTCGGTGTGCAACCGGCACTGGTTGATAACATGGGTAACATCATTGAGGGTGCAACAGACGGCAACCTAGTGATTCTTGACTCTTGGCCAGGCCAAATGCGTACCGTTCATGGCGATCATGACCGCTTCGAACAGACTTACTTCTCGACCTTTAAAGGCATGTACTTCACCAGTGACGGCGCTCGTCGTGATGAAGACGGTTACTACTGGATTACGGGGCGTGTCGATGATGTACTTAACGTATCAGGTCACCGTATGGGTACTGCTGAGATTGAATCGGCTCTAGTCGCGTTCGATAAGATTGCAGAAGCCGCGATTGTGGGCATCCCTCATGATATTAAAGGCCAAGCGATTTACGCTTACATCACGCTGAATGATGGTGAGTTCCCAACCGCAGAGCTTCATAAAGAAGTAAAAGACTGGGTACGTAAAGAGATTGGCCCAATTGCAACGCCAGATGTACTGCACTGGACCGACTCTCTACCAAAAACTCGTTCGGGTAAAATCATGCGTCGTATCCTGCGTAAAATCGCGACTGGCGATACAGGTAACCTAGGTGATACCTCGACACTGGCCGACCCAAGTGTGGTTGATAAGCTGATTGCCGAGAAAGCAGAACTGGCATAAGCAACCAGTCACAGCAGCTAATCACTGTTTAAAACAGCACTTTCTAAACCGTCACCTATGTGGCGGTTTTTTTTATGGCTGATCTTGATCTCAAATATCCCGCCCCAAATTAAGGCTAAGACGCTTTTTTGTTAAGTTGGTAACAATTCCAAGCTGTATCAATAGGAGATTAGACCAGTAAATTGCTGCGATTTGCGCTGAATTAGCTATAATCTGGTTCTAATTTTTAAATTTGGGTTTTTCTCACTGGAAATTAACCGCAAATTTTCAATAAAATGGCAACATTCACGTTCGTAAACACGATAAAGGAAGATAGCCCCACGATGTCTACAAAGTTTCGCATTCTAGTTTTAAATGGCCCAAACCTTAACCTGTTAGGCCTTAGAGAGCCCGCACACTACGGTTCTCAAACACTTGACCAGATTATTAGCTCACTGACCGAGCAAGCGAAAGCACACGATGTTGAGCTATCTCACTTACAGTCAAATCGTGAGTACGAACTGATTGAAGCTATCCATAGTGCTTATCAAAATGTTGATTTTATTATTATCAACCCAGCAGCCTTTACACATACCAGTGTGGCACTGCGTGATGCACTACTTGGCGTTGCCATACCATTTATTGAGGTTCATCTATCGAATGTTCACGCGCGTGAACCATTCCGTCACCACTCTTACCTATCTGATAAAGCAGAAGGTGTGATTTGTGGCTTAGGTGCCCAAGGTTATCAATTTGCTTTGACCGCTGCGCTCAGCAAGCTCAACTCAAAGTAAACATAAACAACGAACTATTACTAACCTACTCAGTCATAGAGTAAGTTCAATTAACAGATAAAGAGAAAGAAACAATGGATATTCGCAAAATCAAAAAGCTAATCGAATTGGTTGAAGAGTCTGGTATTTCTGAGCTAGAAATCTCTGAAGGTGAAGAGTCAGTACGAATCAGTCGTAACAGCACTGCACCTGTAGCACCTGTTCAATATGCAGCTGCTCCAGCACCTGTAGCGGCAGCAGCTCCTGCGGCGGCACCTGTAGCAGCAGAAGCAGCAGCTCCTGCAGTTCCAGCTGGTCACCAAGTTCTTTCTCCAATGGTTGGTACTTTCTACGGCGCTCCAAGCCCAGACGCAAAACCATTCGTTAAAGTTGGTCAATCTGTAACTGCTGGCGAAACGCTATGTATCGTTGAAGCAATGAAAATGATGAACCAAATCGAAGCTGATAAATCTGGTGTTGTAACAGCTATCCTAGTTGAAGACGGTCAACCAGTAGAATTCGACCAAGCTCTAGTAATTATCGAATAATAGAGAGCACTCATTATGTTAGATAAATTAGTAATCGCGAACCGTGGTGAGATTGCACTACGTATTCTGCGTGCATGTAAAGAGCTTGGCATTAAAACGGTAGCGGTTCACTCAACTGCTGACCGTGACCTTAAGCACGTACTGCTTGCAGACGAAACCATTTGTATCGGTCCAGCTCGTGGTATCGATAGCTACCTAAACATCCCTCGTATCATCAGCGCAGCTGAAGTTACAGGTGCAGTAGCTGTTCACCCTGGCTACGGCTTCCTATCTGAAAATGCAGACTTTGCAGAACAGGTAGAGCGCAGTGGCTTTATCTTCGTTGGCCCTAAAGCTGAAACCATTCGCATGATGGGTGACAAAGTGTCAGCTATCACGTCAATGAAGAAAGCTGGCGTACCTTGTGTACCAGGTTCTGACGGCCCTCTTGATGATGATGAAGTGAAAAACAAAGCGCACGCTAAACGCATTGGCTTCCCAGTTATCATCAAGGCATCTGGCGGCGGCGGCGGTCGTGGTATGCGTGTTGTTCGTTCTGAAGCAGAATTAACAGAAGCTATCGCGATGACTCGTGCTGAAGCAAAAGCATGTTTCAACAACGACATGGTTTACATGGAGAAATTCCTAGAAAACCCACGTCACATTGAAGTACAAGTGCTTGCAGATGGCCAAGGTAATGCTATCCACCTAGGTGAGCGTGACTGTTCAATGCAACGTCGTCACCAGAAAGTTGTGGAAGAAGCGCCAGCTCCAGGTATCACTGAAGAGATGCGTAAGTACATTGGCGAACGTTGTACTCGTGCATGTATTGAGATCGGTTACCGCGGTGCAGGTACATTTGAATTCCTATACGAGAACGGTGAATTCTACTTCATCGAAATGAACACTCGTATCCAGGTTGAACACACGATTACTGAAATGGTAACGGGTATCGACCTAGTGAAAGAACAGCTACGTATTGCAGCTGGTCAGCCTCTATCATTCACTCAGGATGACATTAAGCTGCGTGGCCACTCAATCGAATGTCGTATCAATGCTGAAGATCCAGTTCGTTTCCTACCTTCACCAGGTAAGATTGAACGTTTCCACGCACCAGGCGGCATGGGCGTACGTTGGGAATCTCACATCTACACGGGTTACACAGTGCCACCACACTACGATTCAATGATTGGTAAGCTGATCACTTACGGTGAGAACCGTGATGTTGCTATCGCTCGTATGAAGAACGCATTGGGTGAAATGATTGTTGAAGGTATTAACGTTAATACTGAGCTTCAACTGTCTATTATGAACGACGAAAACTTCCAACACGGTGGTGCAAACATCCACTACCTTGAGAAGAAACTTGGTTTGTCATAATCCGTTCGTTTAAGAACAGTCAAAATGCTCACTTCGGTGAGCATTTTTGTTTTTGAACCGCCGAAAAAATCAATCTTTAATCCCCATTATATTCCGTGGGGTTTTGGTGAATTTGCTCATATTTTCTGCTAGAATCGCCATCCAATTTTTCTCATATAGAAGATGCAGCCATGCCTTGGATTCAAATCAAGCTTAATGCTACCAATGAAAATGCCGAACAAATCGGCGACATGTTAATGGAAGAGACTGGTGCTCTTTCTGTAACTTTCCTGGATGCACAAGATACCCCTGTATTTGAGCCTCTGCCAGGCGAAACTCGCCTTTGGGGTGATACTGACATTCTCGCGCTTTACGACGCTGAGACTGATACTGGTGTCGTTCTAGCGCAGATTAAAGCAAGCAACATGTTCCCTGCAGACTTTGCTCATAAAGTAGAGCAAATTGAAGACAAGGATTGGGAGCGTGAATGGATGGACAACTTCCACCCAATGAAGTTTGGTGAGCGTTTATGGATCTGCCCTAGCTGGCGCGATATCCCTGAACCTGACGCTGTTAACGTAATGCTAGACCCTGGCCTTGCATTTGGTACAGGTACTCACCCGACAACGGCATTGTGTCTTGAGTGGCTTGAAGGCTTAGACCTTGCAGGCAAAACCGTGATCGACTTCGGTTGTGGCTCAGGCATCCTAGCGATCGCTGCGATCAAACTAGGCGCAGCAAAAGTTATCGGGATCGACATTGATCCTCAAGCTCTGCTTGCATCAAAAGACAACGCACAACGCAATGGCGTTGCTGAGCAACTAGAGGTGTTCTTGCCACAAGATCAACCGGAAGGTTTGCTAGCAGACGTTGTTGTTGCCAACATTCTTGCGGGTCCATTACGCGACCTTTCTGGCATCATCAAGGGCCTAGTTAAGCCAAATGGTGTACTTGCGATGTCGGGTGTTTTAGATACACAAGCAGAAGATGTTGCCACTTATTATCGTGATGAGCTTCACATTGATCCGATCATCGAACAACAAGAATGGTGTCGAATCTCAGGTCGCAAGCAAGGCTAGACAAGACTTTGGGCGCTAATTGACTGAAATTTAAACAAATTACAAAAACAAATTGTAAATGCTCAAATATTAGTCTTTTCACGCAGCGAAAAAATGCGTAAAATGCGCGCCCTTGCTGGTACAGAACTGTGATGACATTTTTGAAAATCGGAAATTATCAACTTAAGAACAATCTAATCGTCGCTCCTATGGCTGGCGTAACGGATAGACCATTCCGTGAGTTGTGTCTTCGCTACGGTGCGGGGATGGCAGTCAGTGAAATGATGTCCTCCAATCCGAAAGTTTGGAAAACGTCAAAGTCTCAGCAGCGTATGGTACATGAAGGCGAATCGGGCATTCGTTCAGTACAAATCGCTGGTGCAGATCCACAGCTTATGGCCGAGGCTGCTCAATTTAATGTCGATAACGGTGCGCAAATCATCGATATCAACATGGGTTGTCCAGCCAAAAAAGTGAATAAGAAGCTTGCGGGCTCAGCCTTACTGCAGCATCCAGAACTCATTGAAGACATTCTGAAAGCGGTGGTCAATGCTGTCGACGTTCCAGTAACGTTGAAAACGCGCACAGGCTGGGATACAGACAATAGAAACTGTGTCCAAATCGCGAAAATAGCCGAAGACTGCGGCATACAAGCTCTTGCGCTCCATGGAAGAACTCGCGCTTGTATGTACAAAGGTGAGGCAGAATACAAACACATTAAAGCAGCGAAACAAGCAGTATCTATTCCGGTTATCGCTAACGGTGATATCGATAGTCCGGAAAAAGCGAAGTTTGTGCTGGAGTACACCGGCGCTGATGCTTTAATGATAGGTCGACCTGCCCAAGGACGTCCTTGGATTTTTAACGAAATCCTACACTATTTGGAAAACGGCACCACGATGGACCCACTCCCGATTTCGGAAGTGAAAGACATCATGCTTGGTCATGTGCACGCTCTACATGAATTTTATGGAGAGTTTTTAGGCCCTCGCATCGCTCGTAAGCATGTGGGTTGGTATCTAAAAGAACATGAACAAGCGAGTGAGTTTCGCCGTACCTTCAACGCATTCGAAGCAGGTGATCTGCAGCTTGAAGCGCTAGAAGGTTTTTTTGATAACGTTGCACCATAATTACGAGAAGAGCTAGACCGAATATGTTCGAACAAAATCTGACTTCAGAAGCATTGACAGTAACTACAGTTACATCACAAGACCAAATCACGCAGAAGCCACTACGTGACTCAGTTAAAGCATCATTGAAAAATTACCTTGCTCAATTAAACGGTCAAGAAGTCAGCGAGTTATACGAATTAGTATTAGCTGAAGTTGAACAGCCACTACTAGACACTATCATGCAGTACACTCGCGGTAACCAAACTCGCGCAGCAACCATGATGGGTATTAACCGCGGTACTCTTCGCAAGAAACTTAAAAAATACGGCATGAACTAATCGTTCTTTCGTAATTTATTGAATTGAAAGCCAAGCTCATTGTTGAGTTTGGCTTTTTTTTGGCTTGTCGATCCGTGATAGTCGCTGATTACTCTCCAGTGCGACAGCAGCGACCTTTGTCGACGTTTGCTGAGTCCAAGGCTGCTAGAATCGAACAATGGCTTGCATCATCGTCTACGTGACCACAACACGCATCATTAATCTTTTTAAGTGCGGTGCGAATCTTAGTTAACTCGGTAATCTTCTCATCAATCATCTCTAGCTTTGCTGAGGTAATCGACTTCACTTCAGCGCAACTGTGCTGTGTGGCCTCGAGGCGAATCTCAAGCAATTCTTTAATCTCGTCCAAACTCAGCCCCAACGCTTTAGATTTGAGAATAAACGTCACCTGTTTCTGGTTATTTTCATCATATAGGCGATAACCCGAGTCACTGCGACTGGCTGGCGCGATCAGGTTATTCTTCTCATAAAATCGCAAGGTATCGGCTGTCACACCGCATCGCTTCGCTAATTCACCGATCTGAAACATGTTTTTTCCTACTGTTTCGTCCATTCCACAATTAACCTTATCGTTACTTTTCAGGCTGAAATGGCACTTTTCATAATTAATTTTGAGATGCCAAACGATTGCGCGAGCTTTTTTGTAATAAATTAGTTAGAATCTGCGCCATCAAATTTGGAGTTGGTTATCTTATAGCTTAATCATAAGACTAACCCAAAAGGTCTTTACCAAAACTGGCCAATATTTTATCTCTTACTGGTATCTAAGATAATCCACGCTAAGAAGATAGAAACAAGTTCTTTTTTGGCAAATATCTTTATTTTAACCCCATGAATTTGAGGAAGATGGAAGCATGAATAACGCTCGTCCAATTCGCCGCGCTCTAATCAGCGTATCAGACAAAACTGGTATCGTTGAATTTGCACAAGCTCTTGCTAACCGTGGTGTAGATATCCTATCTACCGGTGGCACTGCTCGCCTGCTTGCTGAAAAAGGCATCTCTGTTACAGAAGTATCTGACTACACTGGTTTCCCAGAAATGATGGATGGCCGTGTTAAGACTCTGCACCCAAAAGTTCATGGTGGTGTTCTAGGCCGTCGTGGCCAAGATGATGACGTGATGGAAACTCACGGTATCAACCCTATCGATATGGTTGTTGTAAACCTATACCCATTCGCAGAAACCGTTGCTAAAGAAGGTTGTACCCTTGCTGATGCTGTTGAGAACATCGACATCGGCGGCCCTACAATGGTTCGCTCTGCAGCGAAAAACCACAAAGACGTAACGATCGTTGTTAACGCACACGACTACGAGCGCGTTGTCGCTGAAATGGACACGAACGATAAATCTCTAACACTAGAGACTCGCTTCGACCTCGCTATCGCAGCATTCGAGCACACCGCTTCTTACGACGGCATGATCGCAAACTACTTCGGCACTATGGTTCCATCTTACGGTGCCTCTCTACTTGATGAAGAAGGAAAGAAGGCTGACGAAGAGTCTAAATTCCCTCGCACGTTCAACCAACAGTTCGAGAAAAAGCAAGACATGCGCTACGGTGAGAACAGCCACCAGGCAGCCGCATTCTACGTTGAAGCAGACCCTGAAGAAGCATCAGTTTCTACAGCTCGCCAGATTCAAGGTAAAGCCCTTTCTTACAACAACATCGCTGACACCGACGCAGCACTTGAGTGTGTGAAAGAGTTCGACCAGCCAGCATGTGTGATCGTTAAGCACGCTAACCCATGTGGTGTTGCACTAGGTGAAGACATCCTAGAAGCTTACGACCGTGCATTCAAAACAGACCCAACTTCTGCATTTGGCGGCATCATCGCTTTCAACCGTGAGCTAGACGCTGCAACAGCAACGGCTATCACTGAGCGTCAATTCGTTGAAGTTATCATTGCACCATCAGTTTCTGCTGAAGCAGTAGCAATCGTAGCGGCTAAGAAAAACCTTCGCCTACTTGAGTGTGGTGAGTGGACAACGAAGACAACTGGCTTTGACGTTAAACGCGTTAACGGTGGTTTGCTAGTTCAAGACCGCGACCAAGGCATGGTGTCTGAAGATGACCTTAAAGTGGTTTCTAAGCGCCAACCTACAGCTGAAGAATTGAAAGATGCTCTATTCTGCTGGAAAGTAGCGAAATACGTTAAATCTAACGCTATCGTTTACTCGAAAGGCGACATGACAATTGGTGTTGGCGCTGGCCAAATGAGCCGCGTTTACTCTGCGAAAATCGCAGGCATCAAAGCTGCAGACGAAGGTCTACAGGTTGAAGGCTGTGTGATGGCATCAGATGCATTCTTCCCATTCCGTGACGGTATCGACGCGGCTGCAGAGGCTGGCATCAAGTGTGTTATCCAACCGGGCGGCTCTATGCGTGATGACGAAGTTATCGCAGCAGCAGACGAACACGGCATGGCGATGATCTTTACGGGCATGCGTCACTTCCGCCACTAGAAAGAAAAGATACGAGAGCGCTTCGCTACGGGAAACGAGAACGCTGCGCTCCGAGATGAGCAACACTATCATTTAGTGTTGCTCAGACATTTTTTAGTTCTACTACTATCAATTTTGATTGAAGGTTTAAAACATGAATGTATTGATTATTGGTGCTGGCGGTCGTGAGCATGCACTAGGTTGGAAAGCAGCACAAAACCCAAACGTTGAAACAGTATTCATCGCTCCAGGTAACGCAGGTACTGCACTTGAGCCAAAACTAGAGAACGTAAACATCGGCGTTGAAGACATCGCTGGTTTAGTCGCGTTTGCTCAAGATAAAAAAATCGAACTGACTATCGTGGGCCCTGAAGCACCATTGGTTATCGGTGTGGTTGATGCATTCCGCGAAGTAGGTTTGCCAATCTTCGGCCCTACTCAAGCTGCAGCACAGCTTGAAGGCTCTAAAGCATTCACTAAAGACTTCCTAGCTCGTCATGATATCCCAACAGGTTACTACTCAAACTTCACTGAGATTGAGCCAGCTATCGCTTACGTTCGCGAGCAAGGCGCTCCTATCGTAGTGAAAGCTGACGGTCTTGCGGCAGGTAAAGGCGTTATCGTTGCGATGACCCTTGAAGAAGCAGAAGACGCAATCAAAGACATGCTAGCGGGCAACGCCTTTGGCGAAGCAGGCAGCCGCGTTGTTATCGAAGAGTTCCTCGAAGGCGAAGAAGCAAGCTTCATCGTAATGGTTGACGGCTCTAGCGTGCTTCCTATGGCCACCAGCCAAGATCACAAACGTGTTGGCGACAAAGACACTGGGCCAAACACGGGCGGCATGGGTGCTTACTCTCCTGCGCCGGTTGTAACTCCAGAAATCCACAACCGTATCCTTGAGGAAGTTATCTACCCAACGGTACGTGGTATGGACGCAGAAGGCGCACCTTACACAGGTTTCCTTTACGCTGGCCTAATGATCGATACTGACGGCACACCTAAAGTTATCGAATACAACTGCCGCTTTGGCGACCCTGAAACGCAACCTATCATGATGCGTATGGAGTCAGACCTTGTTGAACTTTGCCTAATGGCTATCGACGAGAAGCTCGACGAAGCAGAATCGAAGTGGGATCCACGCGCTTCTATCGGTGTTGTTCTTGCGGCTGGCGGTTACCCTGCTGACTACGCAAAAGGTGACGTTATTTCACTACCAACAAGCGAAGTTGAAGGCCAAAAGGTTTTCCACGCGGGTACGACAAATAATGAAGCTGGCGACGTTGTGACAAACGGCGGTCGTGTACTTTGTGCAACAGCACTGGGCAATACGGTTTCTGAGGCTCAAGAGCGCGCTTACGCGTTGACGAAGCAAGTTAGCTGGAATGGTATGTTCCACCGCAATGATATTGGTTACCGTGCGATTGCGCGCGAACAAGAGCAGTAAACAATCTTGTTGCTCGCTTACTTTCCAATAACAGTAAGCAAATGACAGCAAGTGAATAACAGAAAAAGGCGCCTCAATAGGCTAATGCCGTTCACTTAAGAGTGAACGGCATTTTTGTTCTTAGCATACCGTTGTG